>JANXNS010000131.1 GCA_025353965.1 Aquihabitans sp. | reverse complement strand
CCCGCCCCTTCTCCCTTTTCTCAATGAGGAGTTCGTGAGTGATGGTTCGTAAGATTTTTGGTGCCTTGGCCGTCGCGCTGGTTGCCACCCTGCTCGCTGGGACCATGTTCGGGTCTATGGCTAGCTCGCAGGAGCCCGATCACAGCGAGGTGACGACGCCGCTCGATACCAAAGGTGGGCTTGTGAGCCCCGATGGACTCGTCGTCTTTGGCACCGATGTCACCTGCCCCGCCCAGCCGCTTCGCAAGCTAGATGCAACACAAAGCGCCGCCTTTGTCGAGTCGTTTCTGGCTGAGGCTATTTTCGGGACGCCTGTCCTTCAGAACCCGCCCACCGATCTAGCGGTCTGTAAGGCAGATATCACCTGGATCAACGGCAGTCCGACCAAGACCGTCCAGACCATGAAGTACGCCACCGACGGCACCAAAGCCTGGCTGCTGTTTGTGGGGACCAACGTCTGGTTTGTGGGCGGACCTCGGGTCAAGGGATCGATAGAAGGCAGGCTCAAGCCATTCAAGACCTGGGTTGACCCCACGGCCAAGCTAAAGGTCGGGACCAAGACCGAGACCAAGACCGAGACCAGGACCAGTGATGATGAAAAGCCGTGGGCGCTCATCGTGGGTGCGGGAGTAGCGGTCGGTGCTTTGCTGGTCGGCGCGGCGGTCTGGGCCAAGCGTCGCACGGCTGGGGGTCTAACCGGGGCTGACGAGCCCGATTCAGATGACCTCGGGACTGACCAGCCTGATCGACCAGATGACTCCGTCTAAATGACGCTGGTGATGGGCCCCCGGGCCCATCACCAAAGGGCGGGTACCTGCCGAGGCGGGTAGGCCGACGGTGCGAAGCACCAGGATTCAATGGCGTAACGATCCTTGGTCATCTCCGGGCTCACCGCGGTGCGGTGCAGGAAGAGATCATCGAAGAACAGTACGTCCCCGGCCCTAAATTCGGGCCGAACCACTGGCGTTTCTACGGCAAGGGCTGCCACTGTTTCTGGGCCAACATCCCAGTCGAAGTAGGAGCCGCCGGTCCCCGTCTCCACGATGTGCTCAAGCCTGCGGGGCAACAGGTCCATGCCGGGGGCGTCGACGCCACAGGGCGAAAGGGAGATCCAGATATTGAGGGCACGAATACCGTCGCCCAGGAATGCGCCGTCTTGGTGCCAACTGCCCACCGCGTCGGGCTTTACCCGCCGCAGTGTCCACTTGTTGGCCGAGAGTGCGGGCCGCTCCCCGAGGTAGCCCGTCGCCAGGTCATGCAGGCCGACCGACTCGAAGATCTCCAGCAGTGTGAACAGCATCCGGGGCGAGTCAATGGTGAGGGCACCCCCGCCACCCTTCACCCAGCCTCGACGCATCACGGTGCCGTGCTCGGGCGGGAGGGGTATTGGTTGATACCAAGGCGGACCGGGGGCCTCTGCGCCTGACTCCTGGCTCCCCATGGCCCGGTCGATCCCGTCGATGAGCATCTCTACCCGGGCCGGGTCGATCAGGTTCCGAACGAGCAGGCTGCCATGGCCGAGCACGCCCCGCCGGAGTGCGTCGACGCTGAGGTCCTCGCCCGAGACCTCCGGGATCGGCAGGCTCTCGTCCAGCCCAGGGGCCGATGCTGGAATGGGTGGTGGCCACGAGGTGAGACCGCTCACCGCCGGGAGCGTTGGGAACGCCGCATAGCGGAGCCGGGTGAGGCGAAACTCGAGCTTGGGATCCGGCCTTCTGCGGTTCACCGCAGTCAACAGATCGATCGCTTCTACCAGGCGACCTTCCTCTTCCAGCACACGAACCTCTTGGAGGAGATCGCTCAGCGAGGACAACGGGGCCAACGCGTCATCAGACATGGCTCGATTCTTGCGCACCGGAGCGCTGGGCGCAGTTCCGAACGGCACGGTCGGGGCAAACCTGGCCAAGGCCCCGGGCTGTAGCGTGCGGAGATGTCCAGGGGTGGGAACGTCAAAGCAGGTGCTGGCTCCGGGCCAGACCCCGATCCAGGGCGGCAACTCCACCGGGAGCGCACGGCCCGTTGTCCCGGTTTTCGGGTTGCGGTCATGGCCGACGCCCGCACCGCCATTGCCTACCGGGGGGAGGGTCCGGTTACCGCCAGTGGCGTCTTCGGTGGGATTTGGCTGGTGTTCGGCCTGATGTGGCGAGCCGACAGTTTCTTCGCGTTGGTCTGCTACCGCCTGCGGACCTCCCTGCGGGCCAAGCGGGTGCCCATCCTTCCCCGGCTTCTGCACCATGTGTCGGTGGCCAGCGGCCAGATTTCCATTGGGGATCCCGTCATCATGGAACCCGGCATCTATATCCCCCATGGCCAAATCGTGGTCGATGGCCTCACCGAGGTCCACGGCGGCGTGATCTTGTACCCCTTTGTGAACTTGGGTTTGATCGGCCCGAACATCACCGGGCCCACCATCGGGGCGAGAGCCATGATTGGCACCGGGGCGAAGGTGCTCGGTCCAACGACCGTTGGCAAGGGCGCCCGCATTGGCGCCAACGCCGTAGTGGTCCACAACGTCCCGGCCGGAGCCACCGCCGTTGGGGTTCCGGCGGTTGTGGTCAAGCCGGGTCTGGGCTGAGCCGCTTGAGGTAGCCACTCGGGTTGAAGGTGAGCGAGTACTTCTCCATGGTGGGATCGGCGCTGAACTGGCCGTGGCGGTTGAGGATTCCCTTCACGGCCTCGGCCGGTCCGGCTCCGTAGTTGGGCCAAACCGGGTGGCCATTGACCACCGTATCTTCGATCACCACGTAGCTCCCGACCGGCACGAGCGGCGCATAGGCGTCGAACTCCGCCATGGTGCCCTTTCGGTCCAGTTGCGAGCCGAGGATCACCAGCGCCCTGGGCTTTTTGCCCACCAAAGAGCGGACATCACGGGCAACAGAACCGCTTCGAGCTACGCCTGTCAGGTACCGGATGCGTTTGTGGCTCGGGCGGTTGTCGGCTGGCTCGTCATCTATGGAGACCACAGTGCCGTGCCCGACGAGGTCACAGATCGACGCCAGAAACGCCGCTCGGGCGCCAGTGCCGGTGCCGGTCTCGATGATCCAGTCCGGGCGCACGGTCGAGATGATCTCTTGGTAGGCCAGCAAGTCCGTCGGGGCATTGTCGATGGGCTGGCCCAGCCAGGTGGTCTCGCTCCACGGAATGCTGTGCCAGACCGCCTCGGTGAAGGAAACCTTGAGCTCGTCGGGCACCGGTGACGGTTTGGTGGGCCGGGCCTCGGGCCGTTCGCGAGCCCAGTCGAACGTCTTGGAGTTCAATCGTCGGGGCTTGGTTCGACGTGCCTCGGGGTTGACGATGGCGCCGACATAGTGGATCGGCTTGCCCGGGCCCTTGAACGGCTTGCCCCGAACGTCGGCGTAGTGCTCGCCGTAGGAGAAGACCCGCGAGCGTCGCTCCTCAGCATCGGGCTGGTTGGTTGTAGTCCCGCCGTGCATCTGGTGGAACGAGCCCTCGCCGAGAATGCTCGCCACCCGGACCCCAGGGGCCGCGCCCAGGCGCTCATACAAATCAAGGTTGGCGTAGCCGCCACCAGGGAGCGAGAAGGTTTCGTCGAACCCGCCGACCTGCTGGAGCAAAGGCCGACGCACGAAGATGCAGTTGCTTTCCCAGAGGCCGTCGAACCAGTCGCGGTCGCCGACGAAGCTGCCGATCTGGAACAGGCCGTAGCCGTTGGCGGGCCAGCTGATCTGCTGGAAGAGCCGGTCTTCGTAGGCCTGGTCGTAGCCAGATTCCATGGCATCGCCCTGCTGACCGGGGCCCACGTACCACTGTTGGGTGGCCACGATGGCGGGGGCGTAGGTCTCCAGCCCGGCCAGTCCGTACCGCAGGACCCCTGGTGTCACCACGTGGGCGCCGTCGATCATCAAGGCGAATGCTCGGCCTTCCGCCATCCGGATGCCCTGGTTTAGGGCGTAGGCCGGCGATGGCTTGGCATCGTCGCCCAGGTCCAGGTAGCGGAATTCTGGGCCAAACGAGGAAACGAATTCTTCGCCAAGTCGTTGGTCGGCCGACGAGCCGTTCTCTACCACGATGACCTCGTAGGCGGTGTCGGCCATGCCCTTTTGGTAGGAGCGGGACAACGCTTGCAGCGTGCGCTCCGCTTCGCGGCGCATGTTGTACACCACAACCACAACAGACAAGTCGATGCCCGGGCCGCGCAGGGCTGGCGCCAGCGGCGCGTGATTTTCAGACCCTTCGGGCCCGTCGTCGTGCAGCGTGGCTTCAACTTCGGTTGCCTCATCGGCGAGCTTTCGCCAGACGACGGCGGCGGCGTCTACCCGTTCGAGCTGCGTGTCGATGGCCCGCCGCTCCCGGAAGGCCGTGGTTGCGGCCAGGACGGCGGGGTCACCGTTGCTGTCGACGATGATGAACCCGTTGGGGGCGATCTTGTCGTAGAGCTGGCTGAGGGTGGTGGTGACGTCGGCGGCATCGCCGGTGACGCGCAGGAGTGCGAGTTGGTCGATCGGGGCATCGGGAAGGGTGGCGGCTGGCTCGCCCTGGAGGAACCGGACGCGGTCGTCCAGGAGATCGAAGCGGCTGAAACCTTGGCGGACCATGTTGAGGTCTGCCCCAAAGGTTTCGAGCGTCACGGCCGCGTTGGCGGAGGTGGCTCGGAAGGGATCGGCCACCCAGACCTGGCGATCGGCCAAGTCGTGGGCATCGACGTAGCCCCGCAAGAAGATGGCGCCGCCACCGCGGCCCGTTCCGACCTCGGCCAGATCCCCGGGAATCGCGTCGGCCCGTACCGTGTCTAGGCAGCGTTCGAGATGGTCCAGTCGTACGCGTCCCATGTCGGTAAACGGCAGGGAGGAGGACCCGGCGCCATCGGGGGTGACCGGGCCGACGAGGCGTCCGTTGGCCAGCCGGGCCAGCGCGTCCTTGTTGTCGCGGGCAGGGTCCAGCAGTACCCCGGGCGCCGGCGCCTTGCCCTTGGCCACCGCCGTTTCAAGCGTGGTGAGCCGAAGCTCATTTTCCAGATAGTGCTCATCGAGCAGAGACCCTTTGAGCACGCCGAGATAGCGCGTGGCGAGACGCTCCAGGGCCGCGTTGCCCTGGAAGGCCAGCTTGTGCTGGAACAACATTGCTCGTATGCGAAGGTCCTCGCCCAGTTCCAGCAACGCATCTTTGGAGGTGTTGGTTTGAAGGTGCTCGAGCACCGCGGCGAGGGCTGGTTGGCGGTCCAGCCGTTCTTGTTCGACCACGATCGCCAGCCCAAAATAAATGGGGAGAACGAGCAGCTTGAGGGGGCGGTCGTATTCCGCGATGAAGTCGTCGACCGCGGTCATGACGCCGTTGCGGGGGCCACCCTCATCTTGGGCATTGGCCATGGTGGGGTTGAGCCCGCCCATGACCCGCAATTTTGATTGTCCGGGCACCATGCCGGCGCGGGCATAGGGCTGGCGGAACTCCTCAGGGATTTGCTCTGGCGCGTAATAGAGGTCCCGTCGGCCGTAGGGCCAGCCGACGTCATGCATGATCATGACCGGCAACGGGGCCCCGGCTCGACGGGCTTCGTCGGCCAGAATTTTGAGCTCGTGGTACACCGTGTACCAGTTGTGATCACCGTCTATGAGGGCGGCATCTACCGCCCCGATGTTGGGCAATGCGTTGAGGCTCAGGTCTTGGTGAAAGACGTATTGCCCGCCGAAGCTTTTGGCGTGTTCCGCGGGATCAAAATCCGGGATGGGATCGATCACATGCAGCTCGACCTCGGGGCCGAGCCGGTCCAGCATGAGCTGGGTATTCTCTCCGCGTAAGGCGCCGATTTCCACCACCTTGCGGGTGTCGGCTGCTTCGAGGATCGGAGCAATAGCGAGCTCCCAGAAGGGAAACATGTCGACCTGATTTCCTTCTGCGGTGGTGAAGCCGCGACGTAGACAAGGTGCCGGGAGTTCGGCTCCTGAGTGACCCCGAAGGGGTCTACTTGGGAAGCTCGGGAAGCATGCAGGCCTTGATATGGAAGTACGTGAGACGGGCGTAGGCCTCGCTCACCTTGGGGGTGGCGAAGGTTTTCTTCTTCAATGCAAAGGCAGCATCTGTGGGTGCAGCAGCAAGGTTGGCGATGGCCGCCTGGAGCACCTTGATCGAGGGGGCAACCGGAGCTGGCGCAGTCGCCATGAGGCTGGCGCCGAACTTTGCTGCGCCTGCTGCCGTGGCCCGTGTCCGGAGGCTCAACTTGCCCCGATTGGCCTTGATGGTGTTGCAGTACGCGGCGGTTTCCTTCTTCTGACCAACCTTGCCACTGCCGGGCTTTTTGGTGGTGGGCGTTGTGGCCGTGGCCGTCGTAGTGGTCGTGTCTTTGGCGCCATTACTGCCGTTGCTTCCACTGCAGGCGCCGAGCAACAGGAGGCACGCAACGAGAATGACCCGTGCAGTCGGTTTACGAAATGTGTTCACGCTCTAAGTCTTGCATGTCACACGGTGTCGCACCGGTCGCCGGTTCTTAGCCACTGGCTCGCGCTATTGCCAGCCTCACCGATTCAGCGAGATGGGTGAGCGCTGGAATCGGTACTGAACCGACATATATCGGGGTATTGGGGGGCGGGACGGATCCATGGCCGCGGACGGAGACGAATTGATCATGCATCTCCTTCCACCCGAATCGGCGGGACGTGGCCGCCCCCCCGTGCACTTGATGGAACGTTCCTTCGCCGAGTATCACCACTAATTCTGCACCAGCGAGGCCGCAAGCCCGTTGGTAAAGGTCGTGGTTCACCAGGCCGCCACCGGGCAGCGAGAACCGTTCGTCCAAGCCTTTTAATTCCGTCCAAAGGTCGGCGGGCAGGAAGAGGGCGCTGCTTTCGCCCATCGGGCCAAACCAGCCACGCCCCGAGGAGGCCGCGAACGTGGCGATCTCGAAAAGTCGGTAGCCATCTGCCTCCCAGCCGATGTCGTGAAGAAGCTGATCTTCCACGGTCTGGTCGTAGCCCGCCGCCGCCGCATCCATATGGCGGACGGATCCTAGGTGCCAACCGGCAGTTGCGATGACTGGGCGGGGGGCAACAAGGGCTGCTTGGCGTGCGTGCGCCACCAGCCCGGGCGAGGCCATGCGGGCGCCATCGATGATGAGCCCGACCAGGCGATGCGCTGCGGCGCGAATACCGGTGTTGGCCGCCAAGGCCGGTGACGATGGCGCCGGATCAAGGCGAATGAGGCGGATGTTGCCCTCGAAGGTGGCTACCAGGTCAGGGTCGACGGGCTGGGTCGACCCGTTGTCGACCACGATGATTTCGTAGTCGTCGGCCTCTACCCCCTGTTGATACGACGGTGAAAGGGTGCGCAACGTCCGGGGGAGTTCCCTCGCCATGTTGTGGACCACCACAACGACGGACACGCCTGAGCCGGGGGATCTGAATGCTTCGGTCATGGTCGCCCCTCAGCGGGTTGGCCGGCGCCAGCGTGGAGGTGGGCAACAACCCGTTCTATCTGCTTGTCCCACGACCACCCGTTACCGGCGGTGGTGCGGGCCGCCGTCCCCAGACGACCCCGGAGTTCGGGGTCAAGGCGGAGTCGTTGGAGGGCAGCAGCCAGCTCGGCCGCTTGGCTTGGGGGAACCAAGAGACAGTCGACCCCGGGGGTGAGACGGCCCGCCAGCTGGGGTAAGTCGGGAGCCACGACGGCCAGCCCGGCCGCTAGGTACTCGGCCAACTTCAGTGGTGAGTAGTGGAAGGGTCGCCCTGATGGGGCCAAGACAACGGCAACGTCCATGGCTGCGAGTACGGCGGGAAGCTCAGCGTGGGCCACCGTGCCGGTGGAGACGGTGACCACCCCTGCCGCTCGGGCTCGGGCTTCCACCGCGGCGCGCTCGGGACCATCGCCCACCAGCAGGATTGTTGCATCGCTGATCCCGACCACCGCGTCCACCAGCTGCTCGACCGCATGGAACGACCGAAAGCTGCCGACCCAGCCGACCACGAAGCGACCGGTGAGCCCCAGGTCTGCTCGGCGGGTCGAGGCATCGTTGTGTGCGTGGGCAAACGTGGTGAGGTCTACGCCGGTAGGCGTGACAATGGTCTGCTTCTCGGTGACGCCGAGCCGCAGGACTTGTTCTCGAACCAGCTCCGAACCGCAGGCAACGAGGTCGGCCCGAGTGAGCGCCTTGGCCTCACCGGCCCGTTCCAGAGGGCCGGACCAACCGCGACGTCGGACACCCCAATTCTGGGCTTCCCACACGATGGTTGCCGGGGCGAACAACACCGACGGAACGTTGAGTGCTTCGGCCAAGTCCAGGCCAGCCTGGTGGAAAAGTTCGTGGCGTTGCCAGACGAACGCAAGCTCAGCGCTCTCCCATGGCCCGTGCTGGCTCAGGCTGAACGCGCGGGCCCGTTGCCACTGGCGGATGTCCTTGATTGCGGTCTTGGCCGGCAGCGGGATTTGCCGTCGCCAGGTAGGCGCGTTGGCCGTTCCCAGCGCTGGGTTGGAACCGATGGTCCGGGCTTCGTCCGGCTCGAACACGCCAGACGGGGTGGCGATCCAGGCTTGTCCCAGGACACGCCGAGCAGCGTCGGCCCACCCCGCAGTGCTCACCCATGAGGCAACCGGCCCACGTTGCCCGGCGGTGGTGCCCGGTAAGACGAAGACCGCCCCGGTGGACGTCGTCACCGCGCTTTTGTTCGGCGTGCACCTGGCCGGGCCAGGGTCTGGTGGGGCGGCTCGGTGGGCCAACTGAAGCGGGGCCGCCGACCGGACGACTCCGGTTCGCCTGGGTATTCGAGGATGGGGAGCTGGGGGCCAGTTACCAGCACCACGTCGAACGCAAAGTACACGGGACGATCGAACACCACGAATGGCTTCGGGTCGTGGATGTCCGCGTCGTAGGCCCCAACGGGCGCAGCATCGATCGCCCCCGCCGTGCGGTCGGTGCGGACCTGGTTGGGGGGAGCGCTCAGGGGAAGAATGGTGGGGTCGTTGGAATCCATCGCCCGGCGCACGGGGTTCACCACCATTCGGTACACCCCGAGCCGGTTGGCCATGGCGGTGAACTCGCCAATGAGCACCTTGGCGGTGTGTGCGCCCGGCCAGTCCGCCCAGTACTGCTTGAGGCCCAAGCCTTCCAGGTAGGCCTCGTCCTCAAACGACGGATGGCGGATGTAGACGAGGCTCGACGCAATTCGGCAGGCCCGTTCGAGCACGTCCTCGACGGCCTCAAGTGACGGAAGATGCTCGAGGACATTGTCGAGATTGACGTATTTGACCGCGGGGAAATCTGCCGGTTCGAGATTCAAGATGTCGGCCCGGTAGACGGCGAGGCCGTTGGCCTGCGCCCGCACCACCTTGTTCTGGTTGAGCTCGATGCCCATGCCTTCTACCCCGAACCGCCGAATGGCGGCGTCAAGCCCCCGACCGGGGCCACAACCGAGGTCGAGCAGTTCCACCCGTGAGCGGGTGGCTGCGTCCAGGTCGGCGGCGTCGATCACTGGGTCTGCGTTGTTCTTGGCTTTCTCGGTTTCCCCCATTGGCCCGAGGATACCTGTCCACGTGCACCCGATGGCTTGGCGGGCCGAACGGCCGTGCGAGGATGCCGCGGTGAGGATCCTCCACGTGGTGGCTCAGAGTCAGAGGCGTGGCGCGGAGATCGCCGCCCTTGATTTGGCCGCAGAGCTGGATGCCCGTGGCCATCAAGACCTCCTCCTGGCCCTTGGCCCCGCGTTCGATGGCTCGACGGATCGGGACCTTCCCGTGCTCGCAGGTGCGGGACGTGGCCTCCGGTTGGTGGTTGGCTCGGTGCGGGGCCTCCGACGCTTCGTGCAGACCGAAGGCCCCGACGTTGTGGTGGTCCACGGCGGTTGGCCGGCGCAGGTGGCGGCGGTGGCCCTCGGCCGGCTTGGGGTCACGGTGGTGTGGCAGCGGATTTTGGATTTCCCACCGGCGCTTTGGGGGTCGGGTCGGCGGCAGTGGTGGCGCGCCGTTGCCGGCCGGGCCAACGGTGTGGTGGCCCTGACCGACACGATGGCGGACGAGATGGTCCGGCTGGGTTACCGCGGCCAGGTCCGGGTGATCCCAAATTCTCGTCGTCCGGAGCGATTCATGACCGTGGACCGGGCTGCGGCCTCGGCCCGGCTTCGGGCCGAACTGGGTGTTGCACCGGACGTGACAGTTGTGGGTCTGGTGGGCCATTTGGCGGCTCAGAAGCGGCCAGACCGGGCGGTCGACGTGGTGGCTGTGCTCCGCGCGGGGGGGGCCGCGGTCCATTTGGTGGTGGCCGGAACAGGTCCGTTGCGGACCGACGTGGAGCGCCAGGTGACTGAGCTCGGGCTGGGCGACGCGGTGTCTTTCTTGGGCCACCGCGACGACATTGACCAGGTGTTGGGGGCGGTGGATGTTCTGCTGCTCACCAGCGATGCCGAGGGCATACCCGGCATCCTGATAGAAGCCCAGATGGCCGGGTGCCCGGTGGTGACGGTGCCGGTGGGTGGCGTAGCTGAAGTGGTCGAGGACGGGGTAACGGGGGCAGTGCTGACATCGCCGGAGGTTGCCGAGATGGCCACCAACGTGCTGGCCTTGACGGGTTCACCGGAGCTACTCACGCGAATGGGAACCGAGGCCAGGCTCCGATCGAAGCGGTTCTCAACGGCGGTGGTGGCGGCCCGCTACGAGTCGTTCTTCGAAGATCTGCTGGCCGGGCGCTGAGCTCGGACCCACGATCGCGCCACCGCAACGACGGCGACGGCTGCGGCTCCGATCACAAAAATCCACGGCCACGGGGGGCCGGAGTCGGGAGTCTCCGTGGCGGCACCGGTTGCGGTTGGACCCGTTCCCAGGGGAACGGCTGTGGTTGGGCCCGGACGAATCGGGCTGGTGGTGGTGGTCGTGGTCGTGGTCGTGGCGGGCGGTGCAGGGCTCCCGGCGGTTCGGCCGGCAATGGCGGGCGCGGGCGGTAGATCGGGCGACAGCGCCTGGCCACAGTCGGGTTTCGCCAACCCCTCGACCGGTGGGCCCGTCTCGGAGAACCGGTTGCCGGCGATGAAGACGCCGCACACGCCGCCGAGGTCAATGCCGACCCCCCGGTCTCTGACCGGTTGGATGTTCCCCCGGACGACGAGTCCGTCGACCCGAACGAATTTGAGCGGGGCGCGCCCCGATGACGTATCGCTGGTGTTGTTGATCACGTAGAAGCTCGTGCGGCGATCTTCGTCTGGGGGTTTCACGTCCACGGTCATGGTCTGGCCGCGCAAGGTGTTGCGGGCTATCACCACGCGGTCGACAGGCCCGCCGCCGTGCGAGGCAATGAACCGGAGCCGCCCTTCCCCCACGGTGTTATCGAGCACGAAGACGTCCTCGACCCCCGACGATCGGGTGTTCGGCTCCAAGTCGATGGTGGAGCGACGCATATTGTCGAGTCGATTCCGTTCGATGACCACTCGACGGGCGGCGGTGACCGCGATCCCTTGGCGGCCGTTTCGAGCGAACTGGGAGTCGTGGATCCAGACGTCCTCGGACCAGACCCGGTCTTCGGAACGCCCGATGTAAATGAAGTCACCGAACACGTCGGTCACGGTGACGTTGGAAATCTCTACGCCTATGGCCCCGGCAATGCGTATCCCGTGGGCATTTTCAAGATTTCGAACGTACGCGTCATCGTCGGTTCCACCCAGGGGGTTCGCGCCCCGGATGACGAGTCGCCGGACCACCAGGTTGGTCCCGCCCTCTATCCAGATATGACCGTGCAACACGCTGGTCTTGGCGGTTGAAATGATGGTGGCGTGATTGCCGTCGACGGTGAAGTTGTTGCGGTTCTTGAGTTTGAGTGTGCCTTCCACCCGGTACCTAGCTCCCCGGGCCAGTTGGGCCACCTCGCCGTCGGGTACCGAGGCAAAGAATGTTCTCAGGGCCTCGGTGACATCGGTAGCGCCAGTGGCATCGACCGTCGTCGGGATGGTGACGACTGGGGCCGCAACCGATGCGGCCGCAGCCGAACCGATTGCGGTGGTTGGACCTAGGGCTACCAAAGCGAGGGTCGCGCCGGCCAGGAGCGCTCGACCAGCAGCGCGAGAAGTCAGGAAGGGGAGCCGTGAGGTCAGGAGATGCCCCATCCGTCGAACCCGGGTTCGAGGAACTCGCGCAGTCCCTCGACCTCGCCGACGAGCTCCGCCGCCAGCTGGGCCCGCAAGAGGTCGGATACCTCGGCGTTGGTTTCGCCGACCAGCGATCGGGTGGCGAGGCCGGTGTATCCCCGCTTGAGCGGACCGGGCAGCCGGCGGGCCGCAACCCGGTAGCCGGGTAGGCGGCGGGCTGTCTCACTGAGCTTGGTATCGGTCCGCTTGTCGGCGCTGCGGTGCAACTCGTGGGCGGCGACGTCCCATGCGCTGCCGGGGTCCACCCCAATGAAAGCGAACACACGGTGCAGGGTGGCCACCCGGTTGGAACGGAGTTCCTCTGCGGTGATCACCAGGAGCTGTTCCCGAGGGAAGTACTCCAGGTATTGGTCTATCTGCGTGCGATACCGGCTGATGGCCAGGTACGCAGGGGTGGCTTCGATGGCCTCGGCGAGTGGCCGTGTTTCCCGTTGCTTGTGCACGGAATGGAGGTAATGCGAACGGATTCGTTCGATGGGATCGCGCACGACATAGACCAGCCGCACGCTGGGTAGAGCCTCGGCAATGCGGGCGGGGACCCCCTCGGGCCGCGGGTATTTGGTGTACCCGGTGGATGCCTCACCTAGCGCCACTGCGCTGCCGCCGGCCTTGAAATGGTCGCGGTACCAGCCCATGCCCTCTGCCCACCGGCGTTCGTCTGAGAAGAATTGGAACTCCTTCAGATCGGGCATGAAAATCTGCGGGTGAGCCCGGAGGTAGTGCCAAAGGCTGGTGGTACCAGCCTTCATGGCGCCGATAACGAGAAAAGTTGGCTCTAGCGGCCCCGTCGGACCCGGCCGGTCGGGCGCTGGCATTGCGATACCTTGCCACGTCGGTTGGCGGTTGTGGGTCCATAAGATGCGACCGATGACCGCGGCGCGTGGACGAGGCACTAGGCAACCTGTGGTTGGCGCGCTACGGTGCGCGTTACACCGATGGCGTTTCTGAAGTTCGGGTAGTGGGGAAGCCGGATTGACATCCCATAAAAAGAGTCCATAAGGGGGAAACTTATGTACAACCGAGCGTGGCGTATCCGGCCAGCCGTGACTACCAGGATGGAGCCCAACGCTCTTCCCGTTACTTCACCGTTGTCGGCTCTCGCTGATGTACCCGTCGTGCGCCGCAAGACCAGCGGCCGCCCGGCGCTGCCCACCGTGTTGGGCGGTGAGCAGGCGTTTCCCGGCTCTCTCCCGTTCTGTCGGCCAACCCGTCCACCGCTAGATGAGGTGACGGCCCGTTTCGAGCCTTCCTATAACGCAGGGATTCTTACCAACGGACGCCTGGTTGCTGAGCTGGAAGAGCGTACCGCAGACCGGCTTGGGGTTCGCCGTGTGGTCGCCGTGAGTTCGTGTACGTCGGGCCTGATCCTGAGCGTTCAGGCTGTCACTGAGGGCGCAACTGGCCACGTGGTCATGCCCAGCTTCACCTTCCTTGCTTCCGGTCATGCGGTGCGTTGGAACGGATTGCTGCCCCGCTTTGTGGACTGTGATCCGTCGTCGTTCCAGATGGATCTGGACCATGCCGCTCAGGAACTGGAGGGCGCCAGCGCCATCATGGCCACTCACATTTTCGGCGCACCGAGCAACCCAGAAGCCGTGGAGGCGTTGGGTCGGTCACGAGGCGTGCCGGTCGTGTTCGATGCGGCGCACGCCTTTGGCTCGATCTCCGCTGGACGTGCCGCCGGCGGGTCCGGTTCCGCCGAGGTCTTCAGCCTCACCCCGACCAAGGTTCTGGTGGCTGGCGAAGGCGGCCTGGTGGCCACGAACGACCTCGATCTAGCGGAACGGGTTCGGATCGGCCGCAACTATGCCGATCCTGGTACCTACGACTCTCGTTTCGTTGGCCTCAACGCCCGCATGTCGGAGTACCACGCCGCCATGGCGCTCGTGTCGCTCGAACGGTTCGACCAGGTGCTGCGCACCCGTCGCTCGTTGGCCAACCAGTACCGGAGGCTGCTCAGCTGCATCCCCGGTCTGCAGGTACAACGTGTGGATCCCGCCGATGAGTCCACCTTCAAGGATCTCGCCATGGTGATCGATCCGGCGGTCTTCGGCATGACCCGGGACCAGCTTGTGACCTGCCTCGGTGCCGAGGGGATCGAGACGCGGAACTACTTTGACCCGCCCATGCACCGCCAGTACGCCTACGCGCACTTGCACAATGGGGACCTGCCCGTCACCGATCGGGTCTCGTCTCGTATCGTGAATCTCCCGCTCTACGCGGACCTCTCGGCGGCAGACATTGACCGAGTGGTTGATGCGGTCTACCGCATCCACGTTCACGCCGATGAAATCGTTGGTCACCTCACCGCGGCTGCGGTGAGGAGTAGTTCGTGAAGGGACTGATCCTCGCAGGGGGTACCGGCAGCCGGCTCCGGCCGATTACCCACACTGGCGCCAAGCAACTCGTGCCAGTGGCCAATACGCCGATCTTGTTCTTCGGCCTCCAACACCTAGCCGACGCGGGCATCACTGAGGTCGGCATCGTCGTCGGGGACACCGCCGAGGAAATCATGGCGGCGGTTGGTGACGGTTCCAAGTGGGGCCTCAAGGTCACCTACTTGCCACAGGATGCTCCGCTTGGTTTGGCCCACGCCGTATTGATCGCCCGAGATTTCCTGGGTGACGAAGACTTCGTGATGTACCTCGGTGACAACCTCCTGCGTGACGGACTCACCGAGTTCACCCGCCGGTTCACCGCCGACCGCGAGGCGCCGCCGGCCATGGAACTCCCGGGGGCCACACCGCCACCCTGCGCCGCACAGATTTTGCTGGCTGTCGTGGCGGACCCCCAGCGGTTCGGCGTGGCCGAGCTCGGCCCCGACGGCTCGGTCATCCGGTTGGTCGAGAAGCCCGAGAACCCGCCATCAGACCTGGCCTTGGTGGGCGTTTATCTGTTTGATGCCACCATCCACGAGGCCGTGCGGGCCATCGAGCCATCGCCTCGCGGCGAGCTGGAGATCACTGACGCCATCCAATGGCTGATCGACCAGGGCCATCGAGTCCGCCACGAAATCCTGGATGGCTGGTGGATAGATACCGGCAAGCTCACGCCGTTGCTGGAGGCCAACCGCCTCTTGCTCGAAGTGCTCGAGCCCGCCAACCACGGCAAGGTCGACGAGCTCTCGCAGCTCGAAGGTCGAGTGGTCATCGGCGAAGGCGCCGAGATCGTCGATTCGGTCGTTCGCGGCCCGGCCATCATCGGCCCTGGCACCCGGATCGTGCGCAGCTATGTGGGTCCGTTTACCTCCGTCGATCACGACTGCGAGGTGATCGACTCCGAGCTTGAGCACTCCATCGTGCTGGCTGGCAGCCGCATCGATAACGTGCCACGCCTCATTGATTCGCTCATTGGGCGAGATGTTGTGGTGGTCCGCTCTGAACGCCGCCCGCAGGGCACCAGGCTCATGGTCGGCGATCACTGCCAGCTCGACCTCGAAAACTAGGAGTACCCATGGCCACCGTGACCCCATCTGAGGTCATCGACGGCATTGCCGTTGTCACGCCCGACATCCACGGTGACGAGCGTGGCTGTTTTGTGGAGACGTACCGCCGGTCATGGTTCCCCGGCGGCCGGGAAATGATCCAGGCCAACCGGGCGGACCGGCGAGCCAACAGCATCGTCGGGCTTCACTATCACCTGCACCAAGCGGACTACTGGTACATCCCGTTCGGGCGGGCCCGGGTAGTCCTCCACGATCTCCGCGCCGGTTCCCCCACCGATGGGGCGACGCTGGTGATCGATGTTGGTGCCGACCTCAACGGTGGTCCGCACGATCACTCGGGCATCTACATTCCGCCCGGCATCGCCCACGGGTTCTCCGCACTGACCGACATGACCATCACGTACTTGGTGGACGGCTACTACAACGCCGCCGACGAGCTGGGTGTTGCCTGGGACGATCCCCAAATCGGTGCGGACTGGGGCGTGTCCGAGCCGGTCGTTTCCGAACGGGACCAAGCCAACCCCAACCGCAGTGAGCTTCCCCCGGCATTCCAGCCCCACCGCGCCCTGCGCACCTGACCTCCGGCGCGCTTGCCCCGGCGTCGGGCGCTAGGCCCGCAGCACAACCATGAACTGGCCGCCGCCGGGTTCGACCTCGACGGTGACCGGCAGGTCTGGGCGGAGCCTCGAGATCCGATCGACCAGCCACGCCGCGGCGGCTTCGCCGTCGGCGGCGGTTGGGCAGCGGGCCATGATGTCTCGCCCGCTCTTGCGGCTCAGCCGGTCCACGCTGGCGATGATGGGGGCGGGGTCTGACACAAAGAGGTGGTCCGGCCACGCCACCACCGCCTCGTTGGCGCCCTTCATGGTGTTGCGGCCTCGATGGGCCAGCCGGACCTGTGGGGCTTCCCCCTTGTTGCCCTTGCCCTTGCCTTTGCTCTTGGTGGTGATGCTGTCGATGCTGGGGCCGCGTGAATCGTTCACCGACATGTCTGGATCGACGAGCTCGTCGCACAACCAGCAGCGCCACCCGTCGGCCTCACCTACCTCGTCCAGCTTGCTCATCGGTTCCTCTTGAGTGTCCAGGATTCGTGCCCGCCGGTTGACGCGTTAGGGGAGGACCACGACCTTGCCGCCGTCGGGGTTTCGGCCGAGCTCTGCGAACCTAGCGGGGAGGCCGACCAGGTCGACTGTTTCGGTGACCATGGCCCGTGGGTCAAGCGTCCCCGCCTCGATGGCATTGATCGTGTCCGTGAAATCTTCACGCCCGTAGTAGAGGCTGAAACGGAGATCGAGCTCCTTGGACAAGCCGGTGAACGGAAAGATCGTTACATCGGAGATGCACACGCCCAGTACCGTGACCCGGCCGTCTACCCCAACCTGATCCATGGCCTTGCCGATCTGCTCCGGCCGACCACTGCATTCGAAGACCACGCTGGGCAGCACACCGGTTGCCTCCAATGTGGCCACGGCTAGGTCCGCCGTGGTGGGATCGACCACCGTGTCGGCCCCCAACTGCAGAGCCAGTCCCCGCCGGCTCGCGGAGGGGTCGCTCACCACGATGGGTCCAGCTCCCAGCGCTCGGGCCCAGGCAACTACGGCCAGTCCCACCGGCCCGGCGCCGATGACCGCAATGGTTTCCCCCACTTGCAGCCCGGCTCGGCGGAGACCGCGACGGGCAACGGCGAGCGGTTCCACCAGGGCTTGGTCGGCCCCGGTGAGCGAGGTGGGCAGGGCCCACAGTTCCCGGGCCGGAAGGCAAACCTGCTCGGCGAACCCGCCGGGGCGGTCCAGACCCGCCAGCTGGAATGTTGTGCAATGGTCGGGCCGTCCCCCGGTACACCACGGGCAGACCCCGCAGCCGCCCATAGGCCGGGCGGCAACTGGTTGACCAATCCGCCACTGGGCGGGGTCGACATCGGCGCCCAGCCCGGCCACCACTCCCGCTATTTCGTGGCCGAGGATGGTGCCGGGCGCGGCGATGATGGCGGCCACGTGAAGATCGCTTCCGCAGATCCCGCAGGCGGCGACCGACAGCAGCACCTCGTCGGCGGCGGGCGATGGGTCCGCCACCTCGGCAAGTTCCAGCTCAGGAGGCGCCGCGGTCAATGCGACGGCGCGCATGTCAGGCGCCGAGAACGATGACCGGTGGGTCCGCCAGGCCGTGCTCGGCCTCGCACAGGGCACGGTAGAAATCGAGCACCGTTTGCGCGTCGATCACCATCTCCACGCTGTCGTCATCTCGGAGATTGAGGTTGGCGCCATGGATGGTGAACCACACGTCGGTGAGTCCCTCGTTGCTGGCGGGCACCGTGAGGGTGTGGACCGAACCGGCCGGCTCATAGAGGTACGAGCCGGCGGTGTTTACTGAGTCTGGGCTTTCGAGGTAGTGCCAGCTGCCGCTTTGGGTGAAGGCATAGACTGGGCCGGTATGGCGGTGTCGCTGGACTGACGTGCCAGGCACGAAGCGGTTCCGGATGATCCAGATTCCGGCGCCTAGATCCACCTGGAGTACCTGGAGCAAGGAGCCATCTCCGAGGTTCACGAAGGGAAGCTCGTCCTCGCCTCGGTGGACGGTGGGCGGTTCGGTCAAAACGATACTCATGTCGGCTCCAACTGGCAGGTGTCTAGATCTAATCTTACGTCGAGCTCAGCGCGTCGTGCACGAACGATGCGCGGGTTGGTTCCACACTCCAGTACGTCCACCGGCCGCGTTTCTCGCCCGTGATGAGACCCGCTTCGGCCAGGATTTTGGTGTGATGGCTGATGGTCGGCTGGCTCTTGGCCAGCGGCTTCAGGAGGTCGCACGAGCACAGCTCGCCCGCCGCCGCGATCAGGCTGAGGAGCTTGACCCGGACGGGGTCTGCCAGGGCCGCGTAGGTGTTGGCCAAGGCGGCCGCTTCGGTGTCCGATAGGGGGGCCTCAGTGATCGATGGGCAGCACGAGGTTGCGATCGTATTCATGAGTTGGCCTTTCACATTGACAACTGTCGATGTGTATTGCATGATGTCCACATCGACAGTTGTCAATCTATCAGGGAGCACGTTATGTCTCGAGTCCAGCTTGCCCTCAATGTTTCCAACCTCGATGAAGCGGTGACCTTTTACTCCGCCCTCTTCGGAACTGAACCGGCCAAGCGCAAGCCCGGCTACGCCAACTTTGCCATCGCCGACCCACCGCTCAAGCTGGTCCTGATCGAGGGAGAGGGTGGCGGTACCCTGAACCACTTGGGGGTAGAGACCGAAACCGGCGAAGCAGTCCGCGCCGCGGAGGCCCGCCTCAGCGGGGACGGGTTGGATACAACCGGGGTCGATGACACGACGTGTTGCTTCGCAACCAAAACGGAGACCTGGGTGACCGACCCCGACGGCGCCAAGTGGGAGTGGTATGTCAAGACCGGCGATGCCGACCACATGGCCCCGGTTGGTTCTGCATCGTCTGGGTGCTGCTGAGCCAGGTGTCGGACCTCGCTCGCAAGGCCACCGCCGAGGCGGTGGGCACCGGGTTTCTGGTGGCCACGGTGATCGGCTCGGGCATTGCCGCCCAGCGCCTCTCCCCCGGCAATGCCGGTCTCCAGTTGCTGGAGAACTCCACCGCAACCGTTGGTATTTTGGTGGCATTGATCTTGGCGCTGGGCTCGGTGTCGGGCGCTCACTTCAACCCGGTGGTGTCGCTGGCGGACCGCCTTCTCGGGGGTATCGACACCAAGACCACCGTGGTCTACGCCGCGGCCCAAATCCTGGGCGGGTGTATCGGCGCCATGGTGGCCAACCTGATGTTTGACCTCAGCGCCGTCAATCTCTCCACGCATACCCGCACTGGTGGTGCCCTGTGGCTGGGGGAGTTGGTGGCCACTTTTGGATTGCTCTTGGTGATACTCGGCGTCGGCCGCGGTGGCCGAGCCAGCGCGGCGCCCTACGCCGTGGCGGCCTACATCGGTGCCGCCTACTGGTTCACCAGTTCCACCAGCTTTGCCAATCCGGCCGTGACCATTGCCCGCACCTTGTCGGACACCTTTGCCGGGATTCGGCCATCGTCGGCCCCGGCGTTCATCGCGGTTCAGATCGTGGGCGCGGCGCTGGCGGTGGCTTTCGCCCGCTTCGTTTTCACCTCTGGAGATCAAGATGTCTGAGCCCAGCGCAGCGCCGACCGTGCTGTTCCTTTGCGTCCACAATGCGGGCCGTAGCCAGATGGCTCTCGGGTGGTTCAACCACCTGGCCGGGGATCGTGCGATCGGGTGGTCTGGCGGTTCGGAGCCCGGCGATCAGGTGAACCCATCGGCGGTTGCGGCCATGGCCGAGGTGGGGATCGACATTGCCAAGGAGTTCCCGAAGCCGTGGACCGATGAGATTGTGCGAACCGCCGACGTGGTGATCACCATGGGCTGCGGCGACGCCTGCCCGTTCTTCCCCGGTATCCGCTACGAGGATTGGCAACTCGAAGACCCCGCCGGCCAAGAGCTCGAAGCGGTCCGGCCTATTCGAGACGAGATCGAACAGCGAGTCCGCGTCCTGCTGAATGGCTTGCTCAGCGCATAGTTACCCGCGCCACGACTGCGGGTCCAACGTCATCGGACCGTGGCGGCCACCTTGGCCAACACGGCCGCAAATGCCTCGGGCTCGGTCACTGCCGGAAGGTGGCCTGTGGCGAGGCGGACCACCGTGGGCGGGTGCGGAAGACGGGTGATCATTTCTTCTTGCATGGCGGGCGAGACGGGCCGGTCACGCTCGTTGAGCACGTAGGTGACGGCCACGTGGGCGGCGATAGACCAATGGACCGGCTGGAAGTAGTGGTGCACGGTGTCCGGCACCGCACGCAGAGGATCGGTCATGTAGGCGAGGTCCGCGTCGCTCAATGGGTCGCCGCCATACGCGTTGCGGAACGCCTCGGGGTCCGGCGGTGCCCCGGGCAGGGTGATGGTGGTGCCAGTGGCCTGCGCCTGCTTCACGGCGAAGGCCAGGCCCTCGCGGTGCTGAGTTTTCATCCCGTCGAGCCCGCAGCCACCCTCCAGTGGTACCAACGCGGCGTTGAGCACCACATGGGCAACCTGCCCGCCTAAAGCGGCCACCACGCCGGGTACAACCAGGCCGCCCGATGAGTGGGCCACCAACACGATGGGCCCGGTGATGGCCGCGTCAGCAATGTCACCCACCACTGAGGCCACCTCGCTGTCGACGGTGATGGTTCCCAAGTCCGCTGGGTGGCTGGCCCGGCCCGGTAGGTCGACGGCGAGCGCCGGCGCGTCGAGCAGGGAAAGGAGCCGGTCCCAAAACCGCGCCGAGGACCCACCCCCATGAACGAGGACGTAGGTCAACGGCGAGTGGTTCGGCACGGTTTCGGGCACGGCCCGAGGTTACTGATGGTCGCCTGTCGGCGCGCCGGGTGCGTTAGGCGTGGGCGAGGCGGGCGGTGGGGGTGAAGCGCACGGGGAGGTGCTTGATGCCGCCGACCAGCGGGATGCCGAGGGCCTCCAGGTAGATCGGGTCCCCGACCACTTCGATGTCGGGCAGGCGGGTGAACAGTTGGCGGAAGATCACCGAGAGCTCGCGGCGGGCCAAGTGGGCACCAAGGCAGAAGTGGGGGCCAGGGCCGCCAAAACCGACGTGGGGGTTGGGGTCGCGGAGAACATCGAAACGCTGTGGGTCCTTGAACACCAGCGGGTCGCGGTTGGCGGCACCGTAGAAGAGGATGAGCCGGTCGCCCTCGTGGAAGTCCTGGCCCGAGAGCGTGAGATCCCGGGTGACCGTGCGGCGCATGAACGTGACGGGCGAGGCCATGCGGACGATTTCGTCGACCGCAGTGGGCGTGACCCCTTCCAGATCGTCCTGCCAGATGCGGCGCTGATCCGGGTTCTGGGCCAGCAGGTTCATGCCGATGCTGGTGGCCGTCCGGGTGGTGTCGTTGCCAGCAACGGCCAACAGGATAAAGAACGGCGCGACCTCATGAGGAGCAAGCATGTCCTCGCCCAGGTCGCTGTGAACGAGTGCGGACGTGAGGTCGTCGGTCGGGTTAGTCCGGCGGTGTTCCGCCAACTCATTCATGAGGCCGGCGAGCTCCATACCTGCGTTGAGGAAGGTGCCGACGAGGTCCTCGCTTCCGCCCATCATCTCGGGGTCGCCAGCGCCCAGGATCACGTTGGTGGCCCGCAGCACGGTGTCGAACTCGCTGCGGGGGATGCCCATCATGTCGCAAATCACCATGAGCGGGAACGGCTGGGAAATGGTCTCGACCAAGTCCACCTCGCCCAGCTCGCACATGTCGTCGATCACTTCGGAGCAGATTTTCTCGACCGAATCCAGAACGCCGGCAAGGCGACGAGGGGTGAACGACCGGCCGACGATGCCGCGTTGGCGGGCGTGACGGGGATCGTCCATGGAGATGAACGATCCGAAGAACTCAAGCGCCTCCGCGGGCATGTCCGAGATGTTGGTTGCGCCCTGGCCGGAGCAGTAGTCCTCCGGGTGGCGGCTGATCTCCACGAGCTCGCTATAGCCGGTGACTGCGGTGAAATGGTCGTCCTCGCCGCTCATCATGTTGGGGACCTTGGCGGCGGTGAAGGGCCCTTTGGCCTGCAGCTCGGCAAAGTCCGCCATGCGATCCTCGAGCGGCCGCCGCCAGAACTCTGCGTCGCCGATGGTGAGGCGTTCGGACATGGTTGGCGCTCCCTTGTGCCCGCCCCGGCGGCGGCTACCGGTCACCCTAGTGCGATCATCGCTCGCGTTTCAGACTCCGTTGGCGTTGTTCAAGACCATCGAGAAACACGGCCAGGCCAAAGGCGAACACGTCGTCGGCCAAAGGCGACTGGACCTTGTTGTGGGTGGCCCGAAGCACCGGAAACCCGCTCACGCCTGCGGCCACGAGGTCCGCTTCGGTCACGCCATCCGCCGCGGCTCGTCCGGCCCGGCTGGTATCGAAGAACACGGTGCCCAGGACGAAGTCGATCAAGGCCAGGTGGGCGGGCACCGCAACCTGTGGCTCGAACCCGGCTTCCAACAGGTACGTGAGGCCAGCCTCCACCCCACCCATGGCATTGGGCCCCAGGAGTGGAGACGCGGTGAGGGCGGGGAGCAGATCGACGTGGTCGGTCAAAACTCGTCGGAGTTCGGTCGCCAAGCCTTCGACCTTTTCCCGGCCGGTCAGATCCGATGCAGGGAGACGGACCTCGCCGAGCACGTGGTCCACCAGCAGCACCAAAAGCTCGTCCCGGCTGGCCACGTGGCGATAGAGCGAAGCGCTGCCGGTGGCAAGCTCGTCGCCGAGACGGCGAACGGTGAGCGCCTCCAAACCCTCTGTGTCGACGATGGCCAGCGCCGTCGTAGTGATTCGCTCAATGGTCAGGCCCGAGGCCCGTGGGCGCCTGCGGGCCTGGAGCCCATGACGGTTCACCCACCAGGCCGCGCTGCCGGGGACTACCGGCTCGACGACCTCAGGCTCGCTCATCGAGCGCACCGTAGGGGATGCGGCTGCCCGCTGCGCCATGAAGCGAGCTCACCAAACGCGTGCTGCCGCCGCGAGCGCAACTATGAGGTCTCGGGTGGGGGCCGAGAGCCCGTCTGGCCCCTTGCGAGATGAAAGCGGGGTGCGTCCCCGGACGCGGGGTGGGAGTTCCAACTGCACGCCGCCGGCCGGAGGGCGATTGACCGGGTTCGCCGGGTGCAGCCCCCGTAGCTCCTTCGGGATGTCATTCAGATCAGTCACTATCTCGTAGCCAGGGAGGGCAGGGCGCAGGTGGGCGCCCACATGCTCGGCCAGCTTGCGGTTGGACCCGCCCGCGAGCAGCGACGTCCAGCGCCCTCGTCGCCCGTAGCCGTGGACGGTGATCACCACGTCGACCTGATCGAGGAAGGCGGTCAATGTGGCGGACGCGGCGGGGTCAAACCGGGTTGAGGGCAGGTGGACGTCCAGGCCTGGCGGATGCAAGACCCCGTAATACGACGCCCCGGCCGCCTCGGCGGCCCGGCTGGCCACCACATCGGTGACGGCCTCCAGATCTCCGCCGTGAAAGGCCATGAACCCAAACCGGGAACGTAGGGCCAGCACCTCGGTGACGCCGGGCGTGGCCAACAGTTCGGCGAAGGTCTGTGGCACCGACCCAGGCCGATGATCATGCTGTTTGTCAGGCTGGGGCATGGACGTCAATGGCCTGTCCGGTGGGCCACGGCTGGTGATCCAGCAGGTCTGCGGTGGTGATGTGGCCTTCGTCGAGCTGACCGCTGACAGCATCCACGATCCGCCAATGCATGGTGGCTTTCCCCGCAGGCTGCGACTCCAAGAAGATGCAGCGGAGTTCGCCCGGGCCAAACCCGCACTGCGCTTGGACAGCGGCCAAAAGCTGCTCGTTGTGGAGGTGGCCGTCGCCAAAGTTCCAGCCCAACACCACGCCAGCAATGCCTTCGCCTTCGATGATGTCGTACTTCTCCAGGTCGTCGACCGCCAGTGGTAGCAGCGTGTTGAGCGCCCGCCCGTGGAGATGCATGGATCGGAACGCCCGCAGCTTGCCGAGGACGGCCCGGACGGTGTCGTCGTCGTACAGGATCCCCAATTGCCGAGAAATGGTCTTGGCCGTCTTGGTTGTTCCCTCATCGAGCTTGGCCTCGGTGCCCGTGCGGAACAGCCAGAGGCTGGCCGCCC
>JANXNS010000120.1 GCA_025353965.1 Aquihabitans sp. | reverse complement strand
CGCATCTGGCTGACGGTCGATTAGGTGGCTGCCGGCAATCCGCAGGATGTCTTCCATCCGACCGGAGAATCGGTGGTCCGTGAAGAGCTCGTCGAATTCACCTGAGGTCGCATGGTCGATTGCCTCGGCCAACAACTCGGCCTTACCCCGATACCGCGAGTAGATCGCCCCAGTGGTGACACCGGCTCGACGAGCAATCTCCGCCACACGAGCGCCGGCATAGCCGCGGTCAGCGAATTCTGCGGTGGCGGCGAGCAACAAGCGCGAGCCAAGGGGGTCCTCGTCGACACCGCATCGGTCTACTGCAACCTGCAGGACGGGGTCTGAACTCACGGTCACCCCAGGAGGTTACGGCAGGAGGCCACACATGGTTGTACGGTCCGATCTAATCGGTGCCTCCGGGGCCCAATTGATCCAGACAAAGGAGAACGACGTGAAACAACGACCGTGGAGCAAATTCTTGCTCCTCATGGCCGCACTTGCGCTCGTCCTGGCCGCCTGCGCAAGCAGCGACAGTGGCGGAGCCAGCAGCGACGGAACTACCGGTGGCGCCAAGACTGCCACCTGCCAGGGCAAAACCGGCCAGAAGAGCACGGCCGAGCCGCTCGGCACCAAAGGCGACGCTGACGGTGCGGGCAAGAAGGTCGGCATGGTGTTCGACATCGGTGGCAAGGACGACAAGTCGTTCAACGAGTCTGCATTCGATGGCATCACCGAAGCAGCCACCAACATGGGTATCGAGGCCAAAGCACTTGAGCCCAAGGCTGACGGTTCCAACCGTGAAGCGCTCCTTCGCCAGCTCGCCAATGACGGCAACCAGCTCATCATCGCCGTGGGCTTCAACTTTGCCGAGTCCATCCCGCTGGTGGCCAAGGATTTCCCGAACGTGAAGTTCGCCATCATCGACCAAGAGATCAAGGCCGACAACGTCGCCTCATTGCTCTTCGCCGAGGAGCAAGGTTCCTTCCTGGTTGGCGCCGCCGCCGCCCAGGTCTCCAAGACCGGAA
>JANXNS010000107.1 GCA_025353965.1 Aquihabitans sp. | reverse complement strand
TCCAGAACGTTTCGTCTTCGCTGTCGCCGATGTCGACGCCCAAGATCTCGCGGTCTCCGTTGGCGGTGATGCCTGTGGCGATGACCACAGCACGCGAGACGACCTGGCCGAGGGCGTCGTCGCGGACATGGACGTAGGTGGCGTCGAGGTACACGTACGCGAAGCCAACGTGGCCCAGCGTTCGACCTCGGAATGCTTCGACGCGTTCGTCGAGACCGGCGCAGATCCGCGAGACCTCGGACTTGGAGATCCCGGTGTCGACACCCATCGCCGCGACTAAGTCGTCGACCGAGCGGGTCGAGACCCCGTTGACGTAGGCCTCCATGATCACCGCGTAGAGGGCCTGGTCGATGCGGCGGCGCGGCTCGAGAACCTCGGGGAAAAAGCTGCCCTTGCGCAGCTTCGGGATCGCGACTTGCAAGTCGCCGGCCTTAGTCGAGAGCACCCGGGGCCGGTGCCCGTTGCGTTCGGTGACGCGGCCGTCGTTGCGTTCGTAGCGGCCAGCCCCGATCGTCTCGGTGGCCTCGACCTCGATCAACTGCTGCAAGGCCCACTGGGCCAGCTCGCGAACAAGATCGGTTCCCTCCCCAACGCGCAACGCGTCGAGCAGGTCAGTAACGGCAGACTCATGTAGAGCCATCGGCGTGATCTCCTTGGTGGGTACTTGGTAGGTACACACCGAGCATCACGCCGGTGGCTCACCTCACGGTGGACCCAAACCCCACCACGCCACGGGACTCAAACAAGCAATGCTGCAGCGTAGCGACCCTGGCCGAAATCTTGATGACGAGCGCTGACCGCAACCCCAGCTCTGAAGAGAGTGTTGAGTGGCCTTATGGGAGGCATCTGCGTCACATCGATGGCCCGATACTGCCTTACCTGTCAGTAGAAATCGACCAGGGTTGGGGGCGAGGACGCACCTAGACCGGTCAGGGTGGCCAGCGCCGTCGGATCGGCGCAGCGGAGGTGGCCGGCCATGGCCAGAGCCTGCGCCGACGCGTAACCGGACCACCAGCACGACAGCGCACCGATCCCTAGCTCAACTGTCCCATCACCTCCGGGCCTGAGCCGGCCCTCACCAGCCTCCAACTCCAAGATCCAGCGCCCGTCGTTCCACGGCGCATGTTCGTCTCGCACAGCCAAGTGCACCCGTCCCGACGCGGTGGGGTTCCAGCCTCGGGCGGCGACCGCGCCCGGGGCATCGATCAGGCGAACCATCCACCGGATCTCGCTGCGCACCGCAACGGGATCGGCGCCACCCAGCAGCAGGAACAAGATGTCGTCCGCCGGGCCGATCACCTCCACATGCGGGGCCTGCGAGCCCGAACTGCCCACCACCCGCCATAGAGCGCGAAGCGCATCGGCATCGCTGGCCTGTACCTCGGCCACCACAACCGAGTAGTCGTAGGGCGGGGCCGCCTTGCCGTGGCGGTAGATGGCGTAGCCGTAGACCTCACCTGGCTCGCTGGGGTGGTCCACAACAAACAAATTGGTGTCGGCCAGGTCCGGCCGCAGCCGCCGGGCCCACCACCCCGGTGTGCGGGTCACTGCCCCATCGGTCCGGCTGGCCAGTCGCTCGTAACACCGGTGGACCGCGGCCACGTCGTCCACCGTTCCCCGGCGGATGCTGACCGGTTCGCCGGCGCGGAGCGTGGAGAACAAGGCAGCAGGAATGCGGCGTTGTACGTAGGAGCCGGCCAACTCAAACCCCACCGAGCGGTAGAGCTCCACCGATGCCGGGAACAGTCCTGAGATGACCTCCCCCCGTTCCCGGAGGTCCGGGTACTGACCGGCGGTCACCGCTTTGCCGAGGCCTCGCCCCCGGTACTGCGGCAATACGGCCACCGGAGAGAACCCGGCGAGGGGGACCAACCGGCCGCCGAACCACTGATCGAACCGGCGGATGTGCGATGCCGCGGCAACCTCGCCCTGATCACCGATGGACACCAGGGCACGATCGGCCTCGAGCCCGTCGTTCCACTCGGCGCGATCGGCCTCCTTGCCGCCGAAGCCAAGGCGGAAGACGTCCCAGATCCCATCCAGATCGTCGGCCGTGGCGAAGCGGAGCGGAACGTCCATCCCGGCGACGGTACTAGCGTCACGCCGTGACCGAACCGGAAGACCTGCACGAATGGGTGTCATTCGAGGACCCCGACGAGCAGCGGACGTGGGCCTTCGATGTCACGTTCCTCACCAGCAATTGGAGTTGCATCTTCGGCAACGGCTGCAAGGGCGTGCTCACCGAAGATTTCAGCGAGGCACTCCAAGGGTGCTGTTCCTACGGCGCCCACTTCACCGGCCCAGATGACATCGCCCACACCCAGAAGATGGCGGAGCGTCTTACCCCGAGCCAGTGGCAATTCCGTGAGGAAGGCCGCGCCCAGGGGGTCATACAACTCAACCCGGACGGCGATACCACCACCCGCCTGGTGGACGACGCCTGCATCTTCTTGAACCGGCCGGGCTTCGATGGCGACGGGCTCGGCTGTGCGTTCCACCATGCGGCAGAAGCCGCGGGCCAACGCCACCTGGACCTCATGCCCGAGGTGTGCTGGCAGCTCCCGCTCCGCCGGACCGACGAGACCGAAGACAACGGCTGGGTCACCTCGACCGTTCGAGAGTGGAAACGGCGCGATTGGGGCGAGGGCGGGGCCGACTTCCACTGGTGGTGCACCGATAGCCCCGAGGCCTTTGGCGGTACCCGGATGGTCTTTGAGGAACTAGCCGACGAGCTCAGAGAGCTCGTCGGCGAAGTTGCCTACGACATGGTGGTGAGCCACCTACGCCAACGGGTAGCCACCAAGGGCACCGAGGTTTATGTTGCCCACCCAGCGGTCCGGACGGACCGCTGAACCCAAGCGCTAGCGCTTGGTGCGGCGGCGATCAGACTCTTTGAGCAGCCGCTTGCGGACCCGGATGTTGGTGGGGGTGACCTCTACCAACTCGTCCTCCGCAATGAACTCAATGGCGGACTCAAGCGTCTGCGTCTTCGGCGGGACCAGCTTGATGGCTTCGTCGGCGGAGTGGGTCCGAATGTTGGTCTTCTGCTTTTCCCGGACGACGTTGATCATCATGTCGTCCGGCCGGCTGTTCTCGCCCACGATCATGCCTTCGTACACCGTCTCGCCCGGCCCCACGAAGAGCACGCCACGGGACTGCAGGTTGTCCAGCGCGTAAGCGGTGGTGACGCCGGTGCGGTCCGCCATCATGGCGCCACCCTGGCGATGCGGGAGATCTCCCACCCAGGGCATCCAGCCAGCGTGGTGGGTGTGCAGCAACGCAGTACCGCGGGTGGCGGTGAGCAGCAGGCCACGGAAGCCAATGAGGCCACGGGCCGGGGCCTCGAAGGTGACAACCGAGCGGCCGGTGTCTCCGGGGCGAAGGTCGGTGACTCGACCCTTACGGGGAGCCAGCGCCTGGGTGACGGTGCCCACGTGCTCTTCTGGCACGTCGCACACACCGCGCTCAAGCGGTTCGTGGCGTTTGCCGTCGATGTCTTTGACGATGACCTCGGGTCGGCTGGTCTGCAGCTCGTAGCCCTCACGGCGCATGCTCTCGATGAGCACGGCGAGCTGGAGCTCGCCACGACCGGCGACCTCGATCACGTCGGGCGAATCGGTGTCCTCGAGGCGGATCGACACATTGCCGAGCACCTCTTTTTGGAGCCGATCGCGAAGGTGGCGGGAGGTGAGGTACTTGCCGTCCTTGCCAGCTTCTGGCGAGGTGTTCACACCAAAGGTCATGCGGAGCACAGGTTCGTCGACGCTCAGCCGGGGCAGGGCCTCGGGGTTGGCGGGGTCCGCAATGGTGTCGCCAATTTCCACCTCGGGGAAGCCAGCCACCACGAAGAGGTCTCCGGCAACACGCTCGTCTACGTCGTCACGCACGATGCCGGTGAAACCCATGAGGTTCCCGAGCTTGCGCTCCACCGGCTTGCCGCCCTCGGCGACCTCTTCGTCCAGCAGGGCAACACGCTCGCCCTTGCGCATGGTGCCGCGGATGACGCGGCCGATGGCAAGGCGACCGAGATAATCGGAAGCATCCAGGTTGGTGACGATGGCCTGAAGGGGCCCCTCGGAATCCACCTTGGGGGCAGGGACGTTGTCGACGATGCACTGCAACAGCGGGGTGAGGTCGTCACCCTCGCCGGGCATGCCAATGCCAAAGACGGCCTTGGAATCTCGAGCGATGGCCGAGATGATCGGGAAGTCGATGTCCTTGTCCGACGCACCGAGGTCCATAAAGAGCTCGTACACCTCGTCGAGCACTTCCTCCGGGCGGGCATCCTGGCGATCGACCTTGTTCAGCACCAGGATCGCCGGCAACCCGGCCGCTAGGGCCTTGGAGAGCACGTAACGGGTCTGCGGGAGCGGGCCTTCGGCCGCATCCACCAGCAGCACGACACCGTCGACCAGTTCGAGCGACCGCTCAACCTCGCCACCGAAGTCGGCGTGGCCCGGGGTGTCGACCAAGTTGATCTTGACGTCTCCCCATTGGACCGAGGCCGCTTTGGCGAGGATGGTGATCCCTCGCTCACGTTCCTGGTCGTTGGAGTCCATGACTCGATCGACCAAGTGGTCGGACTGATGGGCGTTGAACACACCCGTTGAGCGCAGGAGCGCGTCAACCAGGGTGGTTTTGCCATGGTCGACGTGGGCCACGAGGGCGACGTTGCGAAGCGCGGCGAATGACACGGGGTAGAACCTTCCAGCGGGGTTGAGAGAGCGACCCAGCCAGGCGGCGGGATCAGGAAAAGGGTTTGGTTGGGATCAGGCCCAACCGTCGGAGCCCTTTGCCTTCTGCGCGGCCTCGGACAGGCACCATGAAGCGTGGTCGTGACCGGGGCCAGCATCGCATTCGGGACACGATTGTTCATCAGCCCGATCGATGAGATCGTTGAACGTAGGTTCCGATGAACGTTTCAGCGACCGAGCTTCTTCGTATCGGCGATGACGACCCTTTTTCACGGGCCACACTCCCGAGAGATGACGTATTCCGAAGGGCAAGTGTAGCCACGCGGACCCCCAAACCTGCACTTCGGCGGAATGAACCCCTGCTCAGCCGCCCAGAAACGTGTCCGCACAAGGCATCAAGGCGCCCTCTAAGGTTCGCTTTCATGACAGAGCCGTGGTGGAAATCGTCCGTGGTGTATCAAATTTACCCCCGTTCGTTCGCTGACAGCAATGGCGATGGGGTGGGAGACCTCCAAGGCATCCGGGGTCGTCTCGACCATTTGGCTTGGCTCGGGGTGGATGCCATCTGGCTGTCACCCTTCTACCGCTCGCCAATGGCCGACTTTGGCTACGACGTCAGCGACTACTGCGACGTGGACCCCCTCTTTGGCACCCTGGCCGACTTCGATGAGCTGGTGGCCGACGCCCACGCGCTCGGGATCCGAGTCATCATCGACTGGGTCCCCAACCACACTTCGGACCAGCACCCTTGGTTCATCGACGCCCGCTCGTCACTCAGCGCCGAACATCGCGACTGGTATGTGTGGCGGGACCAGACGACCGATGGGGCACCCCCGAACAACTGGGTCCAAACCTGGACTGAAGATCAACCGACCTGGACGATCGACCCCACCACAGACCAGTGGTATCTCCACCTTTTCCTCCCCCAACAGCCGGACCTGAACTGGCGAAACCCTCAGGTGGTGGCGGCCATGCACGACGTGCTGCGGTTCTGGCTGGATCGAGGGGTCGACGGTTTCCGGATGGACGTGCTCCATGCCCTGGGCAAAGACACCGACCTGGTCGACGATCCGCCCGAACTGCTGCCTATTCCCCACTCTGCGCTCAACCACCATCCCAGCACCTATGAGCTCGTGCAGGGCCTGAGGTCCGTTCTGGAGGAGTACGACGGGGACCGCATGATGGTGGGCGAGATTTTCCTGCTCGATACCGCGTTGGTTGCTTCCTATTACGACGGCGGGCAGGGTGTTCATCTCGCCTTCAACTTCCCCCCGCTGTACACCCCCTGGGACGCGGGACTCTGGCGCCACCGGGTAGAAGAAGTGGCCCGCGAAATTGACCCGCAGGGGTGGCCATCGTGGGTGCTGTCCAATCATGACCAACCTCGGCATCGCACGCGGTACGGCACCGAGGCGCGGGCCCGAGCCGCGGCGGTCCTCATGCTCGGCCTCCGGGGCACGGCCTTTCTCTACGCCGGCGAGGAGTTCGGGTTGGAAGACGGCGTGATCCCCGCTAACCGGGTTGTAGACCCGGGCGGTCGCGACGGCTGCCGGGCGCCGATCCCGTGGACCGCGGCCAGCGATCATGACTGGGGCACCGACGACCCCTGGCTGCCCTGGCCACCCGATGCGGCTTCCCGCAATGGCGAGGTTGCGCGGGCCGACGAGACCTCCATCGTGCATCTCTACCGTCGGCTGCTGGCCGAGCGCCGCGCCAGCGCCGCGCTCCACATCGGTAGCCAAGAACTGCTCGATGCCCCCGCTGGGGTGTTGGCCTGGGACCGAGCCGATGGTACCGATAGGCGCCGCCTGGCCGTCAACTTCACCAGCGAGCCAGTGTCGCTGGGCAGCCTGGCCACCGGTTGGCTCCTGGCGGTAAGCACCGATGGGCTGGGCGAGGGTTCGCCCTTCGGTGGTGAGCTTGGCCCGGACCAGGCGGTGGTGCTCAGACCGGCTTGACCCGGTCCTCCAACAGCAAGTTGCCGTGACCATCAAAGGCCAGCGCCGCCTCCCCCTCGACCAATCGGCGAATGCGCTCCCCCACAAGGTCTGCCCGCCAACCGCGGGTGAGGCGGGCATTGGCGTCCCCTGCCAGCAGCGCCTCAATGTCTGACCGGGTGGCGACCATGGAGGTTTCGATCTCCAAGTCACGCGAAAGTTGGCTGACCCACGCGGCCACGAGGGCAACGGCGGGACGGAGCTTGCGGTCCAACTCGTGCGACGGGCCGGTGGCCTTGGGTGGCTCCTGCTGCAGGCCCTCGGCCACCGCCGCCAGCACCGCCTCCCCTACCTTGCCTTTGGCGTGACGTTCATCCACGCCACGGATCCGGCCCAGGTCAGCAGCGGTCTTGGGGCGCCGCTGGGCCACGCCAACGATGGCGAGGTCCGACAAGACAAAGCGGATAGGTTGGTCCAATTCCGCCGCACGGCGTTCACGCCAGGCCGCCACAGCCCGGGCAACGGCAGCAACCTCGCCTTTCAGCGAGCGTGCCTCTTTGATGCGCAGCCAGGCATCTTCTGGCTTGCGGATGACGTGACCCTTGAGCCGGAGTGCTTCGCACTCGTCCAGCGCCCACTGCAGTCGACCCCGATCGTTGAGCGCAGCGGTGAGTTTCTCCTGCAGGCCGAGGAGAAACTCCACATCAGAGGCCGCGTAGGTGCGCTGGTCCTCTGCCAGAGGACGGCGCAGCCAATCAGTCAAGCGATCACCCTTTGGCAGGTGCACGCCGTAAAAACGGTCAACGAGCGACGACAACGCAGGGAGCGAATGGCCCACGAAGCCGGCGGCCAGTTGGGTGTCGAACAGGTCTCTGGGCAGCACCTCGCACGACCGGTACAGCACCTCGAGGTCCTGGCTGGCGGCGTGCATGACCACCGTTGCCGGGCCAACCAGCGCAGCTGCGAACGGTGCGAGATCAACCGCCAGCGGATCCACCAGAACCCGCTCGTCCCCCCAGGACAACTGCACCAATGCAAGCTGCGGGTAGTAGGTCTTCTCACGGTGAAACTCCGTGTCGACTCCGAAAGCGGCAACGTCGCACAGCTCAGCCGTGATTTCCGACAATGCGGAATCGGTGTCGACCCAACGGGCGTCGGGCAGGTTGCGATCCGGGCGTTCCTCGACAGCGCTGGGCACCTTCAAGAGCCGGCTTCTTCGCCGGTAACCACACGATGGCCGGCGTCGATCCAGGCCATGGTGCCCCCGGCGATGTTCACAGCTTGAATTCCCTGGGCCAGCAGGAACTCGGCGGCCTTCCGGCTGCGCCCGCCGGACTTACAAATGATGAGAACTTCTCCGCCCGTGGAGATGTCGGCGAGTCGATCTGGCACCGTCGAAAGCGAAATCAGCGGCGCGCCGGGCACATGGCCATCCAGGTATTCGTCAAGCTCCCGAACGTCGATCACGGGCGTTCCGGCCTCGTGGCGAACCTTGGCTTCGGCAATGTCGATCTCGGGAACGTCCACGCATGACTCCATGTTCGGTTGGCTAACGAAACCCAGTCTACGGGTCGACTCCCTGGTCGGCGGGGCCGACAGGCCCAGGAGTGGCGCGCCGATGCAGGTCCGCAGGCCAGTCCACATCAGCCACCACAGCATCGGGCAGAGCGACCTCAACCACGCTGACCAGGTCAAATGCGGCATCGGCACGCCGAGCGCCCGCTTCAAAGGCCACCTGGAGCGCCAAACCATGGAGTGCCCGCCATGCGGCAGGGAACGGCTGGCGGCGATTGGACCCGGATCGCGCCACGGCTACTCCAACGCCCAGATCCACGTCCATGGCCCGCACGAGTAGCTGGAGCGATGGCCCATCCAACCAAGGTTGATCGCACGCGGCCACCAGCACGGTCACGTTGGGTGAGGCAATAGGCCCGCCCACCGTGCACGCGGCGGGAGCATCGAGCAATGCAGTGGCCAGACCGCCAAGGGGCCCCTGGCCCGGCCAACGGTCAGCCACCTGCACCAAGCCTAGGTCGGCCGACCATCCCGGGTCGCCTCCGACCAACACCACCTTTGTTGCCCCTGCCGAGCGAAGCGCCGCAGCAACACGAAGCGCCATGGGTACACCCTCTACCTCAACTAAAGCCTTAGGTAAACCCATGCGGCGGCTGGCCCCACCACATAAGACTGCACCCACCAGCGTTGACGAGGTCAGACAACGCCGCCGTACGTTGCATCCACGCCACGACTCGCACCGTGATTGGCGACAGCGAAGGCCAAGTCGGCCAAGAACTCGTCCACTACGCGTGCGTGGTACGGCGAAATCATCAGGTGCAGGCCACCCTGCTGGCGGTCCAGGTTCCAACCTCGATCATCCATGACATCGGCAACCGCGCCGATGTCGAGGGTGTCCGACCCAAACTCGAACAGTGAGAGGTCCGGCTCGTGGGTGAGCCGAAGCCCATCGATGGCGGCGATGCCCGCCCGGAACCGGGTGCTGGTATCACGCACGATCTCGGCCAGGCGCATGTACCCGTCCACCCCTAGGTGGTTGATGGCCGCCCAGGCCCCGGCGATGGGCGCGGCGGACCGGGTGCCGGCGGCCGTACCTGATGCGTACAGGCCACCGGGCCAGTCGTCGTACCAGAAGAACTGGTGTTGGAGGAGGTCCCGGCTGCGATAGAGCACGGTCGAGGCGCCCTTAAAGGTGTACCCGTACTTGTGAGTTCAGCGCCTGGTCGCGGGTGATCGGCAGGCCGGTCTGGCCCATCTCCTCCAGCGCCAGATCCAGCGTCTTTTGCGCGCGGCTGAGCGCCGACGTGAAGGCGACGT
>JANXNS010000088.1 GCA_025353965.1 Aquihabitans sp. | reverse complement strand
GCGTCAGCCTCGGTTGGCGTCGTAGAACAAACAGTAGAAGAAATAGTGGAAGTCATCAGAAGTAATCCTCTCCAGCCCGCGACCATCAGTCGCGGACCCTCAGATCACGCCCAGTTACACACTTCGTCGGACAGTCCCGCCCCGACCGACGGAAAGGGAACAGGGCCAAGGGCGGGCGGTTATCCGGTGACGACGATGGTCCCGTGCATGTTGCCGTGGAAGTCGCAGTGGTAGGCGTAGGTGCCGGCCTTGTCGAAGGTGACGGTGCCTGTTTTGCTGGCCTTGATGTCGCCCGTACCGAACTTGGGGGTGACGCTGTCGTCGCTGCTGGCCGTGTGGGTGGTGGTGTCGTTGTTGGTCCAGGTGACCGTATCGCCCACCTTGACCGTGAGCGAGGCGGGGGAGAAGGCAAAGTCCTTGATGCTGACCGCAATCCCGCCAGCCGGTGCGGGCGCAGCAACGGTCGTGGTCGTCTTAGCGGCCGGGGCGGTGGTGGTAGTTGCGTTGCCGCCGTATGAGGAGCCGCTGCTACCGCTGCTGCCGCAGGAGGCCAGACCAAGCGAGACGACGACAGCGGTAGCAAGCGTGGTGGCTGCGATTTTCTTGAACGATTTCATGACGTACTCCGACGTTGTCCGAATTGATGTCGCCCCGATCATTGCCCTGATCCGTGGCCGGTGCCGGAGAAACGGCGTAGAAAGGGGTGTCGTATCGCTTCGCCGGGGGATCCTTGTTGCGCCAACATCTTGTTCGATCGTCCGTGCTGCTGGTTGTCGTTGCCGTCGCCAGCCTCCTCGCCGCGTGCCAACCTCAACTCCTGACCCCACCCGGGGAGGGCTCGGTCCGGTACCGAGACCCTGTTTTCATTGCGGTTAGCAAGACCTCGGACATCGTCTACGGCAGCGCCGTCGACCAAACCGGGGCAACGGTCACGCTGCGGATGGACGTGTACCAGCCCACGGGGGACACGGTTACCCAGCGGCCCGCAATGGTGTGGGTCCATGGCGGCTCGTTCTCCGCCGGCTCGAAGGCTTCGCCGGAGATCGTGGATGAGGCAACCGTTCTGGCCAAAGAGGGGTTCGTGAACGTCTCGATCAACTACCGGTTGTCCACTAACGGCTGTTCCGCGGCGGCCCCCAGCGGGGAATGCTTCACCGCCATCAAGGACGCCCAGCACGATGCACAGGCGGCCGTGCGGTACCTCCGGTCAAGGGCAACGACGTACCGAATCGACCCCAACCGGATTGCCATCGGAGGGACCTCGGCGGGGGCCATCACCGCACTGAACGTTGCCTATGGGCCCAACGACCCCGGCACCAGCGGTACGCCGGGCGTGTCCTCGTCGGTCAGGGCGGCCGTGTCCCTGTCAGGGGCGCGGCTCGGGACGGTGCCCGATGCGGGGGAGCCGCCAGTGTTGTTGTTCCACGGGACGGCCGACACAATCGTCCCGTACCTCTGGGCCCAGCAGACCGTCGAGGCCGCGGCCACGGTCGGGGACCAGGCGGAACTCACCAGTTTCGAAGGCGCCGGCCACGTCCCGTACACCCAAAATCGGGCCACGATCCTCACCCAGACGAGCAACTTTCTCTATTGGACGTTGGACCTGGTCGACGCCGCTCACTAGCCGCTGGGCGTAGGGTCTCGTCCTATGCCCAGTGATGCAGCGATGAAGGCCATGAACACTGTCCACCGCGTGATCTTGAAGGTCAGCGGGGGCAAGCTCGGTTGGAGCGCCGGCAACATGCCCGTACTTCAGCTCACCACCACCGGTCGTAAGAGCGGCGAAGCCCGATCGGTCATGCTCACCAGCCCGGTGCAGGAGGGGACCACCATCGTGATCGTTGCCTCCCGCGGTGGAGACGACCAGAACCCGGCTTGGTTCCTCAACCTTCGCGACAACCCATCGGTGAAGGTGTCGTTCAAGGGCGGACCGACCGAGATCATGCATGCCCAGGTGGCCGACGCCGACGAGCGGGCCCGTCTCTGGCCCACCATCGTCGCCACCTACAAGAACTACGCCGGGTACCAGACCAAAACCGACCGGGAAATCCCGCTGGTTTTGCTGTCGCCAATGGCCTGACGCAGTACCGCTCCGGTTCCGGGCCAGACCTGCCGACGTCTCGCGGCTCCCCGTGAAGACCAATTCTGCCGCTCTCGTGGCCACGGTTGGGACCGATGCCGGGCTCAAGGCCTCGGTCAACGAAGCCCTTTTCCCCGCCTCGGTGCGTCCGATCATTCGGGCGCTCAAGACCTACGGCGGCATCGTGGCCGACAACGGTTCCGCCTGGTTCACGAGCGGTGTTCCCGACCCCCGCTGGGACAACGATGCGCTACAAAAACCTCGCACCATCAAGGGCAGTGATTTCGTGGCCGTCGACGCCATCGGCATGAAGGTCTCGGCCACATCGGGCCAAGCCCGCCCGCAGTAGCGCCGCCGATGGGGCATGCTCCTGCGATGTCGCTTCCCGCACGAGACCCAATCGCCATCGCGGCCGGGGCCATTCGCCTGGCGTCGGGGGTCTCCTTCCTGATCGCGCCCAAGGCGGCCAGCCAACTCTGGGGGTCTGACCCGGATGACAACCCCACCGCGTCGCTGCTCCTGCGATCAATGGGCTATCGAGATGCGCTCGTCGGGGCCATGCTCCTGCGGGCCGGACTCACCAACGACCGCACCACCGCGGGCTGGTTCCTAGCCAGCGGTGGGGCGGATCTCGCCGACCTGGTGGGCGGCATGGCCAACCACGATCGGCTCCCGGCCAAAGCCCAGACGGTCGGTATCTACGGTGCGGTGCTTGGCGTTGGGGTCGGGCTGCTCGGTGCGGTGCGGGCCCAACGAGCCCAGCGCGCCTACGCCGGTTAGGTACAGGTCGGGCCGAAGGCGGTATCCAGCGTGGCCAGAGCGGCGAAGCGTTCCGTGTCGGTTGGGCCGTCGGCACTGTTGGTGGCCTGGAAGCTGACGGTGGCCAGGGTGTCGATGGCCGCGGTGACCTCATCGCTCTGGGCCCCGGGCTGATCCCGAAGGTTGTCGATACTGGCGGCGAGCTCGGTGTCGGCGGCTACCTGCGTGGAATTGGCCCCGGTGGCGATCACCTCAAGGTCGTCGAACAACTGGGTGAGCGTGATGTAACGGGCGCACCCGGCGGTGTCGATAGGTACCCCCGTCGGCCCGGTGGTGGTCGTCGTCGTCGTGCCCGATCCACCGGTGGTGCTGGTGCTCGTCGTGCTCAGGGGCACAACGGTGGTGGTCGTGCTGCCCATGCTGCTGGGCGGGGCAGTGGTAGCCAAAGTTGCCGCATCGTCACTGGCACAACTGGCCAGCAGGCCGATCGTGGCCAAGGCAACAAACACAAGGGGGGCACGACGCATGGGGAGCTCCTAGAGGTGGTGCAGCCCCCCAATCCTACGCGGCGTCACCGCAGCGCTAGGCGTCGCAGGGTGATGCCAACTCCGAGGAGCGATACCCCGATGGCGATCAGTGGCCCGTTGTTGCTGCCGGTCCGGGGTAGTTCCCGTGGCTTCGCCTTGGCCTTGACCTTGCCGCCGCGCTGAAGGCCGCGCTGCCCGCCACTACCTTCTGCCTGCTGACCCCGAATGACCTGAGTAATAGGTGTTCATTGGCCGAAGTCGGCCGGTATCGTCGACCTCGGAGGACACACCATGCTTGATTTCACTCAGCCTGACCTGCCGCCGCTGACCGACGAGGAGCTCACCGCGCTGGCCATGGCCGTGCCGTTCGAGCCGGTAGCCAGCGCCGAAGCGGTGAACTACTGGGACGTGGTTGCGCCCCAAGACTTGGGCCTGCTGCCCAGTTGGTACATGCCGTCGCCCAGCGCTGGCCCCCGTCGTCTCCACGGGTGGCGGGCCAACGTGGCCTATGGGGTCGCCGGGTCGATCATCGCCCTCAACGCCGCTGGCCTCTGCATTACCTACGGCCACCTGACCCTCCTGTAGGACGCTGGGTTAGGTCGCTAGTGGTGCGTCAAGTTGTGCACGCAAGTAAGTGTAGTTTCCTGCTTTTTCTTGCTTTTTCATTTGTGTTCGTGATCGAACATGTGTACGATGCGGGGTATGGCACATCACCTTCGAGCGGTCATAGATGGGTACCTCAGTGAAGACCCGGCGTGTTTGGACGATGACGAGTTGCAGGCTTTGGTTGT
>JANXNS010000087.1 GCA_025353965.1 Aquihabitans sp. | reverse complement strand
TGGCGCCCGCCCTGGCCATGGGCAACACCGTGGTGCTCAAGCCATCCGAGTTCACCCCGTTGGCCACCCTGCGGATGATTGAGCTGATCACTGAATCGGCCGACCTGCCCGAAGGCGTGTTGCAGGTGGTGGTGGGCGACGGTGCCGCCGGGCAGTCGCTCGTTTCACACCCTGCGGTCAACAAGGTCTCGTTCACCGGGAGTACCACGGTTGGACGCCACATCTTGGGTGCCGTGGCGGCGACCAACTTGGCCACCGTCACCCTGGAGTTGGGGGGCAACGCGCCCAACATCGTGTTCGACGACGTTCGCGACATCGATGCGGTAATCGACCGCCATGGGGCCGTCCTGTTCGCCCAAAAGGGAGAAAAGTGCACGGAGCCGGCCCGGCTGATCGTGCAACGCGGGGTCCACGAACGAGCGGTCGAACGGCTGGTGGCCCACGCGGAATCGCGGCGCTGCGGCTCGCAGTTCGACCCGGAGGCCACCCAAGGCGCGCAATGCACCGAGGCCCAGTTCGCCCGTATTCAACGCCTCACCGAGTCGGCGGTCGAGGCGGGAGCATCCCTCATCTCCGGTGGCGGACCGGACCCGCTGGCCGCCACCACCGGCGGGTGGTTCTTGCGGGCCACCGTGCTGGACAACATCACGGCCGACAACCCGGTCAATGCCGAGGAAGTCTTTGGGCCGGTGGCCAAAGTGTCGGTCTTCGACACCGAGGATGAGGCCGTCGCCCTGGCCAACAGCACCCCATTCGGGCTGGCCGCCGGCGTAAACAGCGGAGACCTAGCCCGGGCTCAGCGGCTTGCGGCCCGGCTCGACGCCGGCCAGGTCTTCGTGAACCGGTATGGCTGTTACGACTTCGCGGCACCGTTTGGCGGGTTCAAGGCCAGCGGTTGGGGCAAGGAGATGGGCCGCGACTCGCTCGCCGCCTACACCCGCACCAAGTCGGTCTGGATAGAAACCGAACCCTGATCGCTCACCAATCGGTGGGCATGTAGTCCTTCAGGAACTGCCCGTAAGCATGGCGTCCGGTGTTGGCGCCGTCGATGATCGGGTCGACAATGCGGGCCGCCCCATCCACGATGTCGAGCGGTGGGTGGAACCGATGCTCGGCGGTCTTGCGCTCGGCGATGGCCACCGGGTCTTCGTCGCTCACCCAGCCGGTGTCGACGCTGTTCATGTGGATGCCATCGTGGTGATATTCCGCCGCTGAGGTCCGCGTCATCATGTTCAGCGCCGCTTTGGCCATGTTGGTGTGGGGGTGCTTGGTGGTCTTGAACCGCCGGTAGAACTGCCCTTCCACGGCGGACACATTCACGATGTGCTTGTCCCGTTCGGGCGTGCGCAGCATGAGCGGCTTGAGTCGGGCATTGAGAACGAACGGGGCGACGGCATTGACCAACTGGGTCTCCAACAGTTCCACCGACGAGACCTCCGCCAGCGTGAGGCGCCAGGAGTTCCGGTCACGCAGGTCGACCTGTTGGAGATCCTGATCCAGCCGACCATCGGGAAACAGGTGCCCTTGTGCTTCTTGTTCGCCCGGCAGCAAGGCCGCTTGGGATAGCTCGGCCGACCCCGCTGGGCGGGCCGACTCAAGTAGTTCCACCGGTGAATCGGCCACGAGGTCGATGCCCCGTAACCCGTCGACCCCGCCGAGCAAAGCCCGAACATGCTCGGGCAAGGTGCCCGCCGCCGCAATCTCCAGTTCCATCATGTGGCGATAGAACGCGGGCGGCCGCCGAACCGTCTGGCAGGCATTGTTCACAATGAAGTCCAGCCGGTCCCGGGTGATGGCCAGGTGGTGGCAGAGGTCCTCCACACTCGGGGTGTGGCGCAGGTCGAGACCAAACACCTCTAGGCGATCGCCCCAATCGGCAAAGTCCAGCTCGCTCGCGTAGCGCTGAGCGGCATCCCGCGGGAAGCGGGTAGTCACTATCAGATCCGCGCCGGCCCGCAGCAGTTTGATGCCGGCCTGATAGCCGATCTTGACCCGGCCACCGGTGAGCAGGGCCACCCGTCCACTCAGATCAGCGCTCTCGGTGCGCTTGCGGTAATTCAGCGCCGCACAATCGGGACAGAGCTGGTCGTAGAAGTGGTGAACCCGGTCGTAGCTGGTCTTGCAGATGTAGCAATGCTGCGCCTCGATCACGTCACGAAAAACCGTGCCATCGGCGTCTTCGTCACTGACCTCCTGCTGCGCGAAGCCCGCTGGCGGAAACACGTTGGGCGTGGTGAACACGGCCTTGGCCCGCAGCCGACGGATCCCGGTGTCCCCGAGCACGTCTTCGTCGCGTTGGAGTTTCTCGGCTCGGGCCGCCTTCCGGCGGGACTTGGCCAGCTTCCGCCGCTCCTCCACATCCGGGCAGAACACGTCCCCCGCGGCGGTTACCAGACGGATGCGCTCGTCGGCGGTGAGCGCATCCAGCAACGTGCGGTCGCCGTTCACCGACTCCAGCAGCTCGGTTGCCGCCCGGAGGCGCGCTACCAGTTCGTCGTCGTGTGCCACGGCTGTTTCGACCTCATCGCAGGGTGAGGGTCAACAATGACGGTGCTCGGCGGCAGCGGCCAATTCGGCCGCCTCGAGTGGGGTCATCCCGAGATCGATAGCAGACCACACCGTGCGAGCAAAGGGGTAGAAGAACGGCGGCGCCAGCACGCCGATGACCACGCCGATGACCAGCGGAACGGCCGCCCCGGCCTCGGCGTGGGTGGCCTTCCACGCCACGAACCCCATGCACAGCAGAAACAGCAGGACGATCGAAATGGCGAAGTTGATCAGGTAGGCGCCCACGAAAAACCCCGGGTCCCGTTCGAACTTGAGACCGCATTGGGGGCACCGATCGAGCATCCGAAACCAGGTCTCGTAGACGTGGCCTGCACCGCAGTTGGGACAGCGCTTCCGGATCCCCCGCCACAGCAATCGACCCCACGGCGGCTTGGTTTTCATTCGTGCAGCTCTGACTTGATGACCTTGCCCAGGGCGTTGCGAGGCAGTCGAGCTATCTGGTGGACCCGTTTGGGCCGCTTGTAGGGGGCCAAGAGGTCAGCGGCAAAGGAGAGGAGATCCGCCCCGAGGTTCGCGTCTATGTTGCCGCCCTCGATGAAGGCCACCACCGCTTCCCCCCACACGCCATCCGCCACGCCGATCACGGCCACATCGCCCACGCCGGGGTGGGTGCGCAACACGTCCTCCACCTCTCGCGGGTACACGTTGTAGCCCCCGCTAATGATCAATTCCTTCCGCCGGCCCACGATCTTCAGGTAGCCGTTGTCATCGAACCCACCGACGTCGCCCGTGCGGAACCACCCGTCAACAAACGATTCCGCCGTGGCTTCTGGGCGCTGCCAATACCCGGAGAAGACGTTGGGACCGCGCACCAGAATTTCGTCGGTTCCCTCGTCCAACCGGAGATCGACTCCCGGCAAGGCAAGGCCAACGGTGCCGGGCACGCGGTCCCCGGCGTAAGGGTTCGACACGTTCATCACCGTCTCGGTCATCCCGTACCGCTCCACGATTCGCTGGCCCCCGCGCTCAGCAACCGCAGCGTGCAGGTCCGCGGGCAACGGTGCGGACCCGGAAACGCACAACCGCAACCGAGCCAGTTCGCCTAAGCGGGGAGACTTTGCCAGGCGGGCGTACATAGTTGGTACCCCAAAGAACAACGACGCCTGATGAGTCCGGGATGCGTCAAAGAGATCGTCGGCGCCGAACCCGGGCCGCAGCACGATGGATGCGCCCGCGCACAAGGACCCATGAAGCCCCACCCCCAGACCATGGAGATGGAACAGCGGCAACGCCAGGACCAGACGGTCTACGGGCGTCCACCTCCACGCCAGCACCACCGCTTCCGCGCTGGCCAGCAAGTTTCGGTGACTCAGCGGCGCACCCTTGGCCACGCCAGTAGTGCCCGACGTGTAGAGCAGCACCGCTGGGTCATCCAGAGCCGCCGAGTCCAGCTCCAGCTGGCGGCCTACCTCAGCCGGCCCGTCGGGCAGATCCACCTCGGGGCCGATCACCAGGATCGGGGTCGCTCCCGACGCGGCCAAGATCCAGCCCGCCCGCTCGGCGTCGTCCACCACGGCCGCACGGGGCCAGGCATCGGCCACAACATGCGCCACCTCCCTCTGGCGGTACGCGGTATTCACGGGGACGACGACCAAGCCGAGCCGGAGGGCCGCGATGTGGGCGACCACCAGATCGGTGGTGGCCTGGGCGCTCACGAGCAGGCGATCGCCTGCTTCCAGCCCCGCAGCGGACAATCGGCCCGCGACCCGACGGGTCCTGGCCTCAAGTTCCTCCCCGGTTACCCACCCGCCGGCATCGTCGAACACCACGGGCGTGGTCGGGTCCGCCCGCCACCGTGCCACCCACCGTCTCGTGAGGTTGCCCGCCCCGACCAGGTCAACCTCCGCCACCGTCAGGCCGGGTGGCAGATGTTGGGCCCAGACCGGGCTGGTCTCTGTTGGATCGGGCACACAGCATTGTTGCCCGCAAATTGGGGGCATGACGACGGCAACCGCGATCGGTCAGGCAGACTGTTCGCATGGCATCGAGCAACCCTGCGCTCAACGACGCGATCTTCCAGCGGGAGATCCAACAGAACTCCGCTGGTTCCTCACCGGCCGACGAATTGCCGCCTGGCATCTTCGGTACGCCAGCCAGCCCTGGCGCCAGCACCCTTCCGCCGCCGCCCGGTCTCGGAACCGAGCAGCCCACCTGGGCCCCGCCGCCCGCCAGCCCGCCATCAGGACCGGCCGGCAGCGGAGACACCATGCGCCTCGGCGGCACCATGTCGGCCTCGGCCATCCTCCTCGGTTTCCTGGTGGTGTCCGCTTACTTCGGCTGGCAGGCCGTCACCGTCACCACAGTCCTTACCGATGCCGGGCCCCAGAGCACGGCCTCCGTTGCCCCATGGGTATTCCTCATGGTGTTCGTTGGGCTTGGCCTGGCCATCCTGACCATCGTCAAACCCAAGATTGCCCGTTTCTCAGCCCCGGCCTACGCCGTGGCCGAGGGCATTTTCATCGGCGCCATTTCCCGCTTCTACGAGGCCAGCTTCAAGGGCATCGTGCTACAGGCGGTGGGCCTCACCGTAGGCGTCTTCATCATGATGTTGGTGCTCTACGCAACCGGCACCATCAAGGTGACCGACAAACTCCGCAAGGGCGTCTTTGCTGCCACCGGCGCCGTTGCCATCGTCTACCTGGCCACCTTCGTGCTTCGACTTTTTGGTGGCGACGTTCCGTTCATCCACAACTCCGGCCCCGTCGGCATCCTGTTCAGCTTGGCCGTGGTGGGCATCGCCTCCTTCAACCTGCTGCTGGACTTCGACTTCATCGAGCGTGGCGTCAAGATGGGCGCCCCCCGCTACATGGAGTGGTACGGCGCCTTCGGCTTGATCCTCACCTTGGTGTGGCTCTACCTGGAACTACTCCGCCTGCTGTCCAAGCTCCGCAGCCGCTGACACAAGGCGGCTAGCGGGTTTGGCCCCGCCGGGGTACCCAGACCGGGCAGAATGCTCCGGTCCAACCCGGCGAGGAGCCCCCGTGAGTGATCCCACTACCTGCCCCAATTGCAGCGCCACCCTGCCTTCGGGTGCAACCTTCTGCACCAATTGTGGAACCCGAATGGGCGGAGCCCCAGCGCAAGATGCCACGCAGGTGGTGAACCCTGGCCTGACCGATACCACCCAGGTCTTCACCCCACCACCCCCACCACCCCCTCCACCCGCGGCGCCCGCGGAGGCACCTGTCTGGCAGGCCCCTCCGCCCGCCCCCGGCGCACCGCCCGTTTGGGCCGCACCACCGGCCCCAGCCTGGGGTGCCCAGCCCAGCCCAATGATGGGCGGTTCTGGCGACCCCGGGGGTCCCGGCGGTCCAGCCGCTCCGGCCAGGGGCGGGTCAGTCCTGGGTGGCCTCGTAGCCCTCGTCGGTGGCGCACTCACCCTGGTGAGCCTGTTCACCGCATGGATCGGGGCAGATGGCACCAGCAAAACAGTCACCGGATGGGACCTCACCTCGGGAGACCCCTTCATCGGGCTGGAGTCCAACGATCCCTACCTACTACTGGCCCTCAGCATTGGTGCCGTCGTCATTGGTTTGTTGCTGTTCACGGGCAAGGCCCGGAGCGCCCTCCGTATTGCTGCGGTTCTGGTCGGCGCCACCATCATCAGTGTCCTCGTGCGGGACTGGCTGAGCATCGCCGACATCGTGAAGGACATTCCAGGAGCCAAGATCACGCAGGAATTTGGCTACTACTTGGGCATCGCTGGCGGCGCGCTGACCATCGTCGCCGGACTGCTGCCCGGCAAGAAGTAGGCCGGCCCAGGGCCGACCAGACAGAATCGGGGCAATGACCGACACCACTGCCTTTCCCGCTACGTCCCCCGTCCTCGACTATGGGGTACTCGTGACCGGGGGGGGTAGCGGAATCGGACAAGCGGTCGCTCGACGCCTGGCAGCCGACGGAGCCGTGGTCACCATCTGCGGCCGCACCGAGGCAAGGTTGACCTCGGCCGTCGACGAAATCCTGGCCGAGTTCCCCGACGCCCGCGTGGGCTCGGTGGTTGCCGATGTGACCGACGAAGCCGCCGTGCGCGCCGCCGTCGACGCCGCCCATGAGCGCGCTGGCGGTCGTCTCGATGCCGTGGTGGCCAGCGCCGGGGGCAGCGAATCGGTCGGCCCGGTCACCCAACTCGACGTGGAACCGTGGGAGCGGACGCTGGCGCTCAACCTCACCGGGACCATGCTTGCCTTGAAGCACGGGGCGGCGGCCATGGTGCGCAATGGGGGTGGGTCATTCGTGGCCATTTCGTCGATCGCCTCGGCCACGAGTCATCCCTGGTTTGGCGCTTACGGCCCATCCAAGGCGGGCGTCGACCAGCTTTGTCGCCAGGCCGCCGACGAACTCGGCCCCAGCGACGTGCGGGTCAACAGCGTCTGTCCTGGCCTCATCAACACCGATCTGGTGGGCCTCATCACCGCTGGCGGCCCAGTACTGGACAGCTACGAGGAGAACATCCCACTGAACCGCATCGGGGAGCCGGACGACGTTGCTCAGCTGGTCCGCTTTCTGGTGGGCCCCGAGTCCAGCTGGATCACTGGACAGGCCATCAATGTCGACGGCGGCCACAGCCTGCGCCGAGGTCCGAGCCTGGCCGGCGCCATCGAGCCCCTCTTCGGGGCCGATGGGCTCCGCGGGGTAGTTGCTCCCTGAAACAACTACATTTCTTGTCGTTTCTTGCTTTTTCATTTGTGTTCGTGATCGAACATGTGTACGATGCGGGGTATGGCACATCACCTTCGAGCGGTCATAGATGGGTACCTCAGTGAAGACCCGGCGTGTTTGGACGATGACGAGTTGCAGGCTTTGGTTGT
>JANXNS010000058.1 GCA_025353965.1 Aquihabitans sp. | reverse complement strand
CGGTCTGGTAGCCCTCGTTCCACTGGAAGGCCAACTCGACCTCATGGTCATCTTCGGTCTGCTCGATGTAACCGACCCGGCTGAACAGCGGCGACTTACTGGCATTGACGTGTTTCACGAAATCCACGATGCCGTTGGCGTACTTATAGACCACTGGTTCGTGGTCGTGGTCCTCACGCTCATCTACCAGGCGAATCTCCAGGGCCTTGTTGAGGAAGGCCATCATCTGGAACCGCTCCAACATTGTTCGGGCCACAAACTCCACCGACTCGAAGATTCCAGCATCGGGCCAGAAGGAGACCGTGGTTCCTGTGCGGTTGTTGGGCGCCTTGCCGACAACTTCCAGCTTCGTCCGCTTCGAACCACCATCGGCGAAATCGATCCGGTGACGCTCGCCGCTGCGGTCTACCTCCACGATGACCTTGGACGACAACGCATTCACGACCGAAACACCGACCCCGTGGAGCCCGCCGGACACCTTGTAGCCATCTCCGCCGAACTTGCCGCCGCCGCCAAGCTTGGTAAGGGCGATCTCCACGCCGGTGAGCTTGAACTCTTTGTTGACGTCGGTGGGGATACCACGGCCATTGTCCGACACCCGACACCCGCCATCGGCCAGAAGTGTGATGTCAATCCGGTCGCAGTGACCAGCCATTGCCTCGTCCACCGAGTTGTCAACCACCTCCCAGACCAAGTGGTGAAGGCCCGAAATCCCCGTTCCACCGATGTACATACCCGGGCGCTTCCGGACATGGGCCAACCCCTCGAGGATGGTCATGTCACCAGCGTTATAAGAGGACTCGTCGGCAGCCAACGCGCGACCTTTCAGGAGTGAAGGAAGGGGCGGTGTGCATCTTCCCGATTGGCTGCGGCGCAACTAGGTGCAGGCAGCTCGACGGGGCGCATCACGATGGGGACAGCCTACCACGAAAGTGCGGAGTTTCGGGCCATCCTGGCCTCCTCTTTCGAGCAGCGCGATTGAGGCCACATAACGGTTTGCGCCCATCGCCCTCCGCCGTCAGAAACGCGAAACTCGAATGGTCACCGAGGTGACCTCGTTGGCTCCAACCAACGCGGCCAGCCGAGCCAGGATCTCGGCCTCTGACCACCGCAGATGGCTGGCCCAACCAGCGCTGTCGACGCCGATCTTGAGCCGGCCGTGGTCGATTCCCAAGGGTTTGGCATGGGGCGCAACCTCGGCCCCGACCACCTCATCCCACCGCTCATGAACCACAACAATGGTCTCCACGCTGGGCCCTCCCAGCCCGGCCATGACGGCGTCGAGCGAACCAGCCAGAGGAGACGGCCCAGGGCCGCCGCGGCCATCACGGGTGGGGAGCGGGGACCAAGGCACCCGACCAGTCTCCCACGGGGGTCTGACAAATGATCCCGCACGGTCGTCAGTCTTCGGCGACAGTCCCGTCCCGAACGCGAAGGACCGTGCCTGGAACCGCGCCCTCGGGCAACGCGGTCGCCGTACTCAGAACCGTCTGACCGTCCGGCAGGGACTCAAGCAACGCCGCGCTTCGGTCTGGGTCCAGTTCGGAAAACACGTCGTCGAGGAGCAGGACTGGCGGCGTATCGGTGTGGCGGGTAACGATTTCATGAGCGGCGAGACGCAACGCAAGCGCGAGTGAGCGCTGTTCCCCTTGCGACGCGTGTGTACGCGCGGGCATGGCATTGAGCACCAGTTCAAGCTCATCTCGGTGAGGGCCGACCGTTGACACCCCACGCCGAAGGTCGTCCTTGCGGGCCTGAACCAGCGCCACCGCCAACCCGACCACCATCCATGGCGGTTCATAGATGGCTCGTACCTCTGCGCCGCGGCGGGCCACCTCCTCATAGGCCCGCCCAAGAACGGGCTCCAGGTCCGCCACCAGTTTCTGGCGGGCGGTGGCCAGCGCCTCGCCCGCGATGACCAGTTTGGCGTCGAACACATCAAGGGTCAGCTCGATTTCGGGGCTCAGCCGACCCCCGGCCTGCTTGAGAAGCGCGCCGCGCTGGCGGAGGATCCGATCCAGATCACTTCGGGTCTGGTCATGGCGAGGGTGGAGGGCAACCAGTGTTTCATCGAGGTAAGACCGCCGATCACCAGGGCTGCCTTTGACCAGCGTGAGGTCATCCGGGGAAAACACGGTGACTCGGAGGGCGCCCAGGAGATCCCGAGCCCGCTTCAACGGCTGCCGGTTGAGTTGGGCTCGGTTGCGCCCGTTGGCGGACAGTTCTGCCTCAAGGAGAAGCTGACGTCCTTCCCGCTCTCCCTCGGCCCGGACGATGGCCCGATGCGCCCCGGAACGTATCAGCGCGTCCGTGGGCGCTCCTCGAAAGGAACTGAGCGTGGCCAGATAACCAATAGCTTCCAGCAGGTTTGTCTTGCCCTGACCGTTCGGCCCCACTACGGCGGTCAGCCCACGGGAAAACCCGACGTCGGCCTCGTGATAGCCCCGAAAATCAGTGAGCCACAGGCGACGGAGATGCACAATAACTGCTGGTCAGGACACCCGAACCGGCATGAGGAGATACAGGAACTCCTGGGCGCCGGCAGAGCGGATGACAGCGGGTTTTTGGGCATCGACGGTATCCAGGGTGATCTCATCTCCCGGAGTCACCTCGATGCCACTCAGGAGGTAATCCGGGTTGAAGGCCACCGTGAGCTCTTCTCCGACATAATCCGCGTCGAGTTGCTCGTGCGCCTGGCCAACATCTTGGGTGATGGCCACCAGCTCTAGCCCGTCGGTACTCATGGCCAGCCGCACCGGGGTGTTGGGCTCTCGCGCCATGAGCTTGACTCGACGAACGGCCTCCACCAGGGCCTCACGGCCGACGGTAAGCCGGTTCGGATGACTGGCGGGGATAAGGCCGCGGTAGTTGGGAAACTCGCCTTCAATGAGCCGGGTGGTGAGGCGGATGCCTCCAACCTCGAACGTTGCTTCCCGCTCGCCGAGACGAAGGGTGATTTCTTCTGCGGACCCCAGGAGGCGCTCAAGTTCTTTCAGGGCCCGCGATGGCACCAACACGCTCTGGCCTTCACGGAGCACGGTGGTCCCGGGAAGGTCGCGAACGGCCAGGCGATATGAATCCGTGGCCACAAGACGGAGCCCGCCGGCTTCAGCGGCCATCAACACACCCGTAAGGATTGGACGGGCATCGTCGGCGCTGGCGGCGGGGACGACCTGGTGGAGAGCGGCAGCAAAGTCTTTGGCGGCCAGCGTGACGGCTTCGTCGGCGGGCATCGCCAACCGAGGGAACTCATCGGCCGGGAGCAGGCGGAGCGACGACTCGAAGCGGCCTGCAGTGATGTTTGCTTCGTCGCCCTCCACGGCTACCTCAACCCGAGGATCTCCAAGGGAGCGCACGAGGTCCGAGGCAATCCTGGAAGGCAGCACCGCGATGCCATCTCGTTCTCCAGCAACCTCGATCTCCACCTCAATGGTGAGTTCGAGGTCCGAGCCGGTGAGCTTGAGGTGGTTGCCGCTGAGCTCGGCACGAACGCCAGCCAAGACAGGGAGTGCCCCGCCACGGTTGGCGACGGCGCGCCCTGCGGCACCGAGGGCTTCGACGAGGGTGTCACGTTCGCAGCGGAACTTCACGGCCGGTGCTCACTTTCTCCGGAGAGGATGCTTAGAAAAGGTTGGTGGTGGTAGTAGGGCCTGTGGATTGTGGACAACCCACTATCGCGGCAGGTCAGGTGGGTTGCTGATCCCCCACTGTTCGTCCCCAGCGTCTCACAGGTAGAGGACCCCGCGGGGCATGGCCGGTGGACAACGCTTCGGTCGTCCACCGTTGACCCCCCTGTCATCCCCTGGTGATCCCCGTGTCGTCCACACCCTCGTCCCCCGGGCTGACCGAGGCTATGCCCAGGCAGCTGTGGATGATGGTGGACAACTGGTGTGACGGCAGACACGGTAAAAGTGCTGGTTGACATAGTTGTCAGCCGCCCTTTCTGACCCGTTGAACGAGCTCGGTCACCTGGTCGTACACTTGGCGGCGTTCTTTCATGAGGGCCTTGATCTTCTCGACCGCGTGGATGACGGTGGTGTGGTCTCGCCCACCGAATTCTCGGGCGATGGCAGGGTACGACAGGTCTGTCAGCTCGCGGAACACGTACATGGCGATCTGTCGAGCGGTCACCAGCGGGCGGCGACGGCTCTTGCCCTTGATGTCTTCGATGGTGAAGTCGAACATCTCGGAGGTTTGCTGAAGGATGAGCGCCGGGGTGATGGGCCGGGGTTGGCGGTCACCTAAAATATCGTGCAGATGTTTCTCGGCCTCGTGAAGCGTCAACGGCTCCTTGGTCAGCTTGGCCAATGCGGAGACCCGGTTGAGTGCGCCTTCCAGTTCCCGGATGTTCTCGGTGATGTTGGTGGCGATGAATTCCAGCACTTCGTCAGGGATCGGGACGGGCTCGACCTCTGCCTTTTTACGAAGAATGGCGAGGCGGGTCTCGAGGTCTGGGGGCTGAATGTCGGTGATCAGGCCCATCTTGAAGCGACTACGAAGGCGGTTCTCCAGGGTGGAGATGGCATCAGGTGGCCGGTCGGACGACAGAACGAGCTGGCGTCGGCCCTCATGTAGGGCGTTGAAGGTGTGGAAGAACTCTTCCTGCGTTTCTTTGCGGTTCTCGAGGAACTGGATGTCGTCGACGAGGAGCACATCTACGTCGCGATAGCGGCGCTTGAATTCAGCCGACGTATTGAGCCGAATCGACTCTATGAACTGGTTGAGGAACGTCTCGCTGGTGACATAGCGGACCACGTAATCCGGATAGTTCTCCTCGACGTAGTGCTTGATCGCCTTGAGGAGGTGGGTTTTTCCGAGCCCGGCATCTCCGTAGATGAACAACGGGTTGTAGGACCGTCCGGGTGTTTCCGCTACGGCCAACGCGGCCGCATGGGCGAACCGACTGGATGGACCCGTCACAAAGTCCTCAAAGGTGAGGTTGCGAGGGTCCGGGCTCCCGAGCGGCCGGCTGGGCGGTGGTTCCGCTACCAGTCTTGGTGGACTGCCGAGGCGACCCTCGAGCGGATCAGGAACGGTGCTGACTTCGGCCGCGTCGGGTCGAACAGCAAGGTCGATGGTGAGTGAGGTACCACCAACATCTCGAACGATGTCCTCCACGAGTGAGAGGTACCGGTTCTCGACTCGGTCCTTCACCATGGCGTTGGGAACGGCCAGGTGGAGGACGTCTCCTTCGGTGGCAATGGCCGCAATATCTTGGAACGTGGACCGCCACACGGCCTCGGAGACCTGCGTCTGCAATGAGGCTTGGCAAGTCGTCCACAGGTCTTGTGCGTCTGCCAACTTGCGGGTCATCCTTCTGCTGCGGCGTTCCACAGCAGAATCCACATGCTGTGGAAAACGCAAGATCACACCGCTGGACCAGGATGGCCACGGGGCTTGCTTGGTTCTCGAGCCGCCATCTCGGTCTCCCAGAGGAGCGGCAGGGGTCGGACCGTAGCACCGTGGATCTGGCTGTGCGCAAGGTGATGGCCGACGAACGAGAAGGCGCTGGTCATTGGCCGACGACCCCTGCGGTTGCCCGGCCATAGGGCGGGGGCGTAGCGTTACCAAACGCCCGAACTCGGCCGCTCCTGCGGTCGCGTCCGGAGACCGTTCGTTGCGTGCCGGCGCCGGCACCGGTTGAGCCGACCCCGTCTCAACCCCGAGGAGGAAACCCCAGTGAAGCGCACCTTTCAACCCAACGTCCGTAAGCGGGCCAAGAACCATGGCTTCCGTCACCGGATGTCCACCCGAGCTGGCCGCGCCATCTTGCGTAGCCGGCGCGCCAAGGGTCGGGCCAAGCTGTCGGCTTGATCCTTCCCATCTGTGATCGCCATACGTTTGTGGCGTTGCGGACGAATGGCACCCGTGTCCGGCGGGGCCCGCTTTCGCTGGTTTTCCTCGAAGATGGGTCCGGCGGTCCCCCCCGTGTGGCCTACGCCATGACAAAGCGGGTGGGTTCGGCGGTAGTCCGCAATCGGCTTCGTCGGCGGATTCGAGTGATTTGCTTGGATCTGGTCCGATCGGCGGCCGACGCGGTCCCGTCCGGTGCACTGCTGATCTCTGCTGGTCCGGAAGCGGCCCGGCGCAACCCTGAAGAACTGAGGAACGACGTGGTCCGCCTCCTCGACGCACTTGAAGCACGACGTAGCCCGGTCCTGGAGGACCGATGAGTCCCGTTGCCCGTGCCCTGCGTTGGATGGTTCGCGCCTACCAGCAGCTCCGTGCTGGCCGGCCCTCGCCGTGTCGTTTCGAGCCCTCGTGCTCTGCCTATGCCGCCGCATCCCTTGAAGTTCACGGCGCTGCCCGCGGCGGTTGGCTTGCCCTTCGTCGCCTGAGTCGCTGTCACCCCTGGGGTGGCCACGGCTGGGACCCAGTCCCCTTGCCCGCTAGTCCGGCCGAAATTGCCGCTGACCACCACCACGAACGGACGGTCGCCTGATGTATCAGCTCATCGCCAAGCCGCTGGAGATTTTTTACAGCTTCTGGCCCAACTACGCCGGCGCCATCTCGTTGCTGACGCTCAGCATCATGATCATCTTGTTGCCCCTCACCCTCAAGGGCACCCGTTCGATGCTGGCCATGCAGAAGCTGCAGCCAGAGTTGAAGAAGCTCCAGAACAAGCACCGCGATGACCGGCAGAAGCTGAACGAAGAGGTGATGAAGTTCTACAAGGAGAACAACATCAACCCCATGTCGGGCTGTCTTCCGCTGATCTTGCAGATGCCTGTCTTCTTCGTATTGTACCGGACACTTTACCAGCTCTTGAATCGGGCTCACTATGGCCAGGATGTTGGCGCCGCGGTCGCACGGGCGGCCAACGGCGTGGGTGGTGGCGTGTTTGAGCGCTTCGGGTACTTCCAGCCAAAGCACCTCGACACCTCGTCTCGGCTCTACACCGACCTCAGTAATAGCCGAGAGATGCGATCCTTTGGTATCAACCTGGCAGAATCGGCCCAGAAGGCCTTTTCGATGGGCATTGTCAAGGCACTGCCGTTCCTCATTTTGGTCCTAGGCGTGACCGCAACCAGCTTCTACCAGCAGCGACAAATCGCTGGCCGGAACCCTCAGGCAGCCGCAGCTAACCCACAACAGCAGATGCTGATGAAAATCATGCCGCTGTTCTTTGCCTTCATCTCTCTTACTTTGCCGGCGGGCATCGTGGTGTATTTCCTGGTCTCGAACCTTTTCCGGATCGCCCAGCAGGGCTTCATTACCCGGACGATGTACCGAGAGACCGATGGGGCACTGGCCACCACCGGGAAAGAAATTGACACTTCGTCAACAGCTAAGCCGAAGGGTATGCTTGCCCAGCTGAAGGAAACCGGACTCCCGAGCCCCTCGCGGGTTCGTGAAGACTTCCGTGCGGGGAAGACAACGACCGCCGGGTCCTCGAAGGGCAGCTCCTCCGGGAGCGCCAAGACGAGTGGATCCACCAAGACTGGCGCCGCCAAGCCCGCCAAGGCCGGCCGCACCACCACAACCGACAAGCCGGCCGCACCATCGCGGCAGGCTGCGGGACCGAGTCGAACGGCGCCTCAGAACGCCAATCGGTCCCAGAAGAAGAAGAAGAGGACGTGATCATCCGTGCAGTGGGTGGAAACCACGGGACGTACCGTGGACGATGCAAAGGAAGCCGCACTCGACCAGCTGGGCATAGACGCCAGCGAGGCTGAGTTCGAAGTGCTCGAGGAGGCCAAGACTGGCTTGTTCGGGCGGGTAAGGAGCGAGGCGCGGGTTCGTGCTCGGGTGGTCCCTAAGGCCCCCCGCGCAAAACAAGAACGCCGTCCCCGTAAGCCGCGTACCAGTCGTGACGGTGCGGAGAAGGCCGAGCCGGTTGACGAGAGTGGCAAGCCCGAGAAGGCAGCGCGACCGACCGCCAAGCGGGCCAATGCCAAGGCCAAAACTCCGGCCAGCTCCAGCGGCACGAATCGGGGCCGTTCTGGCTCCACCTCGGGTGGGGGATCCGCCAACACTAGGGAAGGTAATGAGATGAGCGATGACGCAGTCACCGTCGACCAACAGGCCGACATCATCAGTGAGTTCCTTGAGGGCCTTCTTGTGGCTCTAG
>JANXNS010000094.1 GCA_025353965.1 Aquihabitans sp. | reverse complement strand
GATCGTGATCAGTCACGACCTCGACCTGCTTGACGAGGCGATCACCCGCGTCATTCACCTGGACCGCGGCGGCGACAACACCACCGGCACCATGCACGAGTACAAGGGCACGTACTCCCAGTACGTGGCCGGCCGCGAGGCCGATGAGGTTCGGCTGGCTAAGCAGATCGCCATGCAGGCCAAAGAGATCGACCGCATGCAGCACATCATCGATCGTTTCGGCGCCAAGGCCACCAAGGCATCCATGGCCCACAGCCTCGAGAAGCGCATCGAGCGGCTTAAGGCCAGCGGCCCAGAATCTGCGGTGGCTCGCAAGGTCCTCAAGCTCAAGTTGCCGGACCCACCACACAGCGCCCGGACGGTGCTGGAGGCCAAGGATCTCGCGGTGAGTTACCCGGGGCTGGACGTGTTCGAGGATGTCACCTTCGATGCCGGCCGCGGCGACCGGGTGATGGTCATGGGCCTCAACGGCGCCGGCAAGACCAGCCTGCTCAAGGTGCTCGCGGGCCAGACCGATGCCGTCATTGGCTCGGTCAGCTGGGGCATGGGCGTGTCGGTTGGCTACTACGCCCAGGAACACGAAGGCATCCGGGCGGGCGCCGATTTGGTGGACCACATGCGCGAAGCAACCGGCGGTATGGGCGACGGCCTTATCCGTCAGCTACTCGGCACGTTCGGCCTGGTGGGGGACAAGGTCTTCCAGGACGCGTCCACCCTCTCCGGTGGCGAAAAAACCAAGCTGGCCCTGGCCCAACTGGTCGGCGGCAAGCACAACGTTCTGCTGCTGGACGAACCCACCAACAACCTGGACCCCGGCTCCCGCACCGCGGTGGCCGACGCGCTGTCGAGTTGGGGCGGCACGCTCATCGTGGTCAGCCACGACGCCGAGTTTGTCGAGGCACTGCAGCCCGATCGGGCCCTTCTCATGCCCGACGGCGACGTCGATCACTGGAGCGAGGACTTCCTCGAACTCGTCACCCTCGCCTGATCGCAAAACGACGGAGGGAAGCACCCGGGTGGATGCCTCCCTCACGCACGTACTGGTTTGCAGCGGATCAATGCGTTTGTATCGAGCGGGACGAACTCCCGATCATCGATTCGCTGGGTGTCTGGCGGGGTTTCGCCAACGAGATCCAGCAAGCCGCGTTAGCGGCCAGCCACCTCCGAAGTCCCATAAGAACTGTCTTTGATGTGGACCACCTCCTTTCCTCGGTAGCGACATCTAACCACGGCCGGTCTCGAACCAAAACCGATTTCCTAAACTGCTTCCGAAATAGGGTCGGCGGGTCGTCAACCGAGGAGTGTCGCCGTGTCCGGCTTCGAAGTTCCCGCCCACGTCCGCCCGGTCCGAGACCAAGTCCTGGCGTTCATGACCCAACGGGTGGAGCCCGCCGAGCCGGTCCTCCATCAGGGCGGCTCGGAAGCGGCCGCCGTGATGAGTCGGCTCCAGCAGGAGGCCAAGGCCGAAGGCCTGTGGGCGCTCGGC
>JANXNS010000194.1 GCA_025353965.1 Aquihabitans sp. | reverse complement strand
TCCATGGGGTATTTGTGAGCCCGGTGCCGGCTGGTCCGCTGGTGATCGACGTGGTGGTGCTTCGCCGCGGCCGTTCGGTCTCTCAGGCGCAGGCCACGGTCCGAGCCCCCGATGCGGCCGCTGGCTTCACCGCCCTCGCCGTCTTTGGCGCCGAACGCCCAGGCTTCACGTTCACGGAATTGGCCTACCCCGAGGTGCCCGATCCCGAAGGCCAGCCATCGTTTCGTGACCCGTTCCCGCCCGAGGCGGGCGACATCGAGCGTTTCACGTTTGCGTTTTGGGACGAAGTGTTGGAGGGCCGTCCGGCGTTGGGGACACCCTTTTGGGACCCCACCCCGCGCCACAAGGCGGAGATGGCAAATTGGTACCGCTTCGATCGGGCGCCGCTCGGCCCCGATGGCCACCTAGATCCGTTCGCCTCGTTCATCATGGCGGACGTGATGCCCAACGCCGTATTCGAACGGATCTCACCGACCGACGGCCGCTGGTTCGCTCCGAGCACTGATCTCACCGTGCACCTTTTTGGTTCAGCCACGCCGGGCTGGATCCTGGCGCACTACAAGGCCCACCTGGCCGGGGGCGGCTACGCGTCGGTCGATGCCGCGCTGTGGGACCCCCGTGGAATCGGGGGCCCCAAGCTCATCGCCTACGCAACGCAGCAGATGTTCTTCACCCGAGTGGACTAGTTCAGGCCCTTGTCCTTGAGCCATGCGGTGGCCACGTCGGCCGGCTCTTCCTTGTTGATGTCGGTGGCCACATTCCAGCCAATGAGGTCCTCCGTAGTGAGTTGCTTGCTGAGTTCGTTCAGCGCGGCGATCACGTTCTTATCCAGGCCAGACGCCATGCGGAAGACGGGGACGATGTTGTCGGCCGAGAGCAGGCCCTTGTCGTCTTCCAGCACCACGAACTTGCCGCTCGCGATTTCCGGTGCCGTGGTCTGGTACTGCGCCGCTTGGATGTCTCCGGATTCGAGCCCGGCTGCCAGCGGGGGGCCATATTCCAGCGTCTTCACGCTCTTGAACTTCAGGCCGTAGTACTTGGCGTCCTGGTAGCCGAGCAAGCAGTCCGCCCGCTCGATGCACTGGGCCGAGCCACCAAATACCACCTGATCTTGGACCTTGGCGAGGTCGGAGATCTTGGTGAGGCCGTTCTTCTCGGCGAACGACTTGAGCACGACCAACGCGTTCTTGTCCTCCGCGCCGGAGTAGGCGGCGGCCTCGAACTTTTTGGCGTTGAGCGCCGCGGTCAGACGGTTGTAGGTCTTGTCTGCATCGGGCGACGGCGTGCCCTTGGGGTCCAGATACGTCGCCGCACTTCCGCTGTAGTCGATGACGATGTCTGCCTTGTTGGCCGTGAGGGCTGGGTAGACGCCCTCGCGGTAGGCGCCGTCTGCCTTTTGGACCTCGGTCTTGAAACCCTTGGCTTCCAGGAACTGGGCGTAGACCTCCGTGAGCGTGATGGACTCCGCAAAGTCTTGCGGGCGCAGCCGAAGGGTGGTCTTGGAAGCTGAGCTGGGGGTGTCGCTGGCACCGTCGCTTGATTTCTTCTGGCCGCAAGCGGAGAGCAACAGGGCAACGACGGCGAGGAGTAAGAGCGGGCCTCGCCACCGGGAGCGGGTCATGGTCATGGTGCTGGTTCCTTCTGGTTGGTTCGATGGTCTATTGCGTCGCGGAGACTTGTGTACGAGAACCTTAGAAATGAGCCACAGGGAGAGGTCGACCGACATCGCCGTTGCCGTGATGAGAAGTGCGCCGCCCTGGACCTCGTAGATGTCGTTGTTGCCGATTCCTTGGCGAATGTACGCCCCAAGGCCCTCACCGCCGAAGAAAGCACCGATGACCTCGGTGGCTACTACTTGGACGGCGGCGATTCGGATCCCGGCAATGATGACTGGCAGGCCGAGTGGTAGCTCGACTCGACCCATGATCGAGCGCTCGCGCATCCCGATAGCTCGGGCCGCTTCCACCACGTTTTCGTCCACGCCACGGATCGCCGTGTACGTGTTCGAGAAGATCGGTGGGAGGGCCATGGCTACCAACGCGATCAGGATCGGCCAGGGTTCGAACCCATACCCGTTGCGCAAGGAGATCAACACCACCACGCCGATGATCGTGACGGTGGGAATCACCCGACCGATGTTGACGACCCAGGCGGAGAGCAACTCGGCCTTGCGGTAATGGGCCAGCATCAAGGCAAGCGGCACTGCAAAGGCGATGGCAAAACTTGTTGCCGCCAACGAGTGCCAAAGGGTGATCCAGAGCTGCTGGGCGATAGCGCCAGACCCAACCCGTTGGGACGAATCCTGAAACCACTCAAGCACGTTAGTGGGGTCCGCGGCTAGCACCGACCATGCCGCGTTCACCGGGCCACCCTGAGTCTCGTCCAAGGCGTGAGTGCTCGGCCGGCGAGGGCAATACCGAGATCAAGGACGACGGCCAAGAGAATGGAAAGCGAGGTTCCCAGGGTGATGAGGGTTGTGTATTGGCGCTTGTAGCCATCGAAGATCAGCTCGCCGAGACCGCCGAGTTGAATGATCGACGAGACGGCAACCAGGCCGACCGTGGTCACGGTGGCCACCCGAATGCCGTTCATGATGACCGGCAGGGCCAGCGGAAGTTCCACGGTGATGAGGCGCCGCATGGGTGCCATGCCCAGTCCGTCGGCAGCATCGAGAACATCGGCGGGAACCGCGTCGAGGCCCGCAACGATGTTGCGTACCAGGATGAGCAAGGTGTAGCTCGTGAGCGCCGTGACGGCCGCGGTGAAGTTGCCGGTGTACGTGACCAGCACGGCGAACAGGGCGAAGCTGGGGACCGTGTAAAGGAAGCTGGCGAACACGGTGATGGGTGTGAGGGTCCACCGAAACCGACGGGCGATCAGGGCCAAGACGCTGGAGATCAACAGCCCAAGCATGACGGGCACCACCGTGAGTTGGAGGTGTTCGACCGTGCGCTCGCGCAGGAACCCGGGGGTCTCCGGCCGCTCGAACACGTATTCCCAACGAATAATCGGGTTCGTCGCTTGGGTGGCCGAGTCCAGGTTGCCGATCCGGGTCTTGGCCCAAAGTGCGAGGGCGGCCATCGCGCCAACGGCGACTGCGGCTAGGACCCACCGCGTTCGGGACCGCCGACGGGGCTTCATCCAAGTTCCTTGCGGATGCTCTCCACCGTGACGGCGCCGAGGTATCGGTGATTGCCTTCCAACACGATGGCCACCTCTGAACGCGAGTTCAGGATGACTTCCAGAGCCTCGCGCAGCGTGCTGTCCGGGCTCACGACGGCTTCTGTCCGGCGGGGGGTGAGCCCGGACAGGTCCGCAGCGTCAGCTAGGTCGTTGGCGTGAATCCAGCCCATGAAATGGCCGTTGCTGGTGAGTAGCCCAAGCCAACTGGTGCCGTGTTGGACCAATGCCTCGCGGGCCTCGTTCGTTGTGGCGGTGACCGCAACAACGGGGCCAGGGCTGAGATTCAAGCTGCTCACCTGGGAGAGACTGAGCCGTTTGAGGCTGCGCTCGCCGCCAAGGAATGAGGCAACAAAATCATTGGCCGGGTGGGCCAACAGCTCGTTGGGTGCGGCGCGTTGTTCCAGCACACCGCCCACGTTCAACACCGCCACCGTGTCGCCGAGGGTGATGGCTTCGTCGATGTCGTGGGTGACGAGCACGATGGTCTTGCGGACTCGGGCTTGGAGATCGAGGAGTTCGCGCTGCAACCGAGCGCGAACAATGGGGTCGACGGCCCCGAATGGTTCGTCCATGAGAAGGACCGGTGGGTCCGCCGCCAGCGCTCGGGCCACGCCCACCCGCTGTTGCTGGCCACCGGA
>JANXNS010000177.1 GCA_025353965.1 Aquihabitans sp. | reverse complement strand
CCAGCTTCGCCTCGATGATCGCCTTCACCGAGCACACCTTTGGGCTGCCCTCGATGGGTTCACTCGATGCCACGGCCTACGACTTCCGCGATTCATTCGACTACTCCCAGGCTCCGCTGGCCCCGGCCCCGATGGCCACTGCTCCAGTTCCGGCGAGCTCGACGGCCTTCGTCGCCACCCATCCGGCCGATCCGGACGATCCGACCTAGAAGGCATCGAGTCGGCGGGTTTCCCTTGGCTACGAAGGCATCCAAGCAAGGCCCTGCTCGACGGCCGCTGCGGTCAGTGCCTCGACCATTGCACCTGGGGAGGCGTCGCAGGCCTCAAGACAGCCTGGACCGAGGAGCAGGACCATGCCGTGGTCGGTCTCAGCGACAACCGCTGGGGTCTGATCGCCCAGGAGCGTGCGCACGTCGTCGGGTTGGTCGTTTCGGTGGTAGGTATCGAAACGGACAGGGAGCCCACTGCGGCACGCCTGCCAGTCCGGGCGCTCGCGAATGCTTCCATGGGTGATGTCGCAGAGGGCGCAGTGGACGCGTCCGAGGCGGGCACCAACCCAGTAGGTGAGTTCGCCCCGGAGCGTGCCGTCAGCGTTGTAGACACCGATGAGACGCCCAATGGTCGGCCTGGCCCGATCGCTGCTGCTCATGCGATGGCTCCTTGGATCAGGTTTGGACGTTGGTGTCCGGTGACCACCAAAACCCCTTCGCCCGGGCTGGGCTTCCATCTGATCGCTGACCCGAGAATGTTCAGATTCGAGGGAAGGGAGGTGTAGCCCGCTACAGGACCGTTACCGTCGATGGTATGTCGTCGCCGGCCTACCGATCGCCTTCGATACCTGCTGATCGACTCGCTCTACCTCCCCACCACATTCCCAGCCCGTCAGCGCGCGGCGCGAGACCTCGCCAGCCGATGGACCGGAACCGGACTTGGCCTACCCCTTCGGCGCATCACCGCAAAGGCCACCGCGCCAGAATCCTCAGGACCATGATCATTCAGATCCAATACACCCACGACTGCCCCAATGCCGGTCCGATCATCGACCGAACCCGCGCCCTGGCCGCGGCCCACCCCGAGGTGGTCGTCAACGCCGTGCTCGTTCAAGCGCGCAGCCCGGTGCCCGAGGGTTTCGCCGGATCGCCCACGGTGCTCATCGACGGCACCAACCCCTTCGGCGGAGCTCCAACCGAGGGTCCCGCATGCGTCCTGCAACCTCCGACCCCCGAAGAAGTCGAGACCGCAATCCTGACACTGCTCTGAACAGAGGAAATAGGCGAGCTTCGTTGTGTTTTTGACAACGGTCACCGACCCGAAGCTGACTTGAGGTCTGCTATCAATCCGTCACAGCGTCCGCCCGGTGTAGGCAAGGAGTTGGGTGAGCGTGTCGGCGTCCCGGGGAGCAGTCACTTCGGGACCGAATGCGTCGCCGTTTCGCATTTCCGGTGAGATCGCCTGGCGGGCAAACGTTTCCACCTCGGCAACAACGCCCTCGGGTGGATGCCAGTCCTGTTGGGTCGAGGTTGCGAGGTCCCAACCGTGTACGAGTCCGTCGAGGGCGACGAGCCGTGCGAAGACCGCTCCGGGCATTTCGCCGCTAGGGGTCTGTATGACCCGGTCGAGCGCCCCTGGGCTCTGGACGGCATTGAGCAGGTCGTTCATCGCCAAGGCGAAGCGCGCCGTAACGCTCCCGGCCGCGCCCGTTGAGGCTGATTCGCCAGGTGGGTCTTCCCCTCGAAACATCGGGGCGAAGCCCGACGCGAGGCTGGTCATGTGACCCAGCACACCTTCGACGGTGAACTCGGTGCAGGGGGTCGCTCCATCGAGCTGGTCGTCTCGGATCTTGCCGGCGATGTCCTTCAGCATCGGAATGATGACGGCCAGTTGCTCGTTGCCTTCCATCAGGATTCTCCTTTGTGTTCGGGGGCGAGTATGGGTTCAGCCAGCTATGCGGGCGAGCATATGGTCCATGACCGCACTGTGCTCGGCCTGTGGGCTGAAGAGGATCACTTCGGCGTCTGACACCACGCGGACGCTGTGACCTGGAGGCCAGTAGAAGAGGTCGTCGCCGACGCAGGCCTCCTCGGTTCCGTCGGTGTAGGACACGATCACCTCGCCAGAGATCATGAACCCCCAGTGCGGCGAATCACAGGCGTTGTCGTGCAACCCTTCGAGGAGCGGCGCGATGTCGGTGCCCGCGCCGAGCGAGAAGTACTCGGCCCCGATCGACGCAAACCCCGAGACGTCCCCGAATCCGGTGGCCTGGCGGGCGACGGCGCCCGGCACGTCGATCTTGGTCGGTATTTCCATTTTGGTGATGCGCACAAGGGCCTCGGTTCGTTGATGGTGCCCAGAACTCAACGAGCCCGGGGCGCTTCGGGGTACAACCCCCACTCAACTCCGCCACCGCGCCCATGCCTAGTTCCAATAGTGAACCGATTACCCTCGCCCCATGGGTTCCTACGGTCAATACTGCCCGGTCTCACGATCAGCCGAGATCCTCGGCGACCGCTGGACGATCCACATCGTGCGTGACCTGCTCCTCGGATCCGATCGATTCAACGAGCTGATTCGCGGCAATCCCGGGCTCTCGCGCGCCCTGCTAACCCGGCGGCTCCGACAACTCCAGGCCGTCGGCGTCGTCGAACACCAAGACGACGGCACCTACCGTCTCACCGAAGCAGGGCTTGACCTCCAGCCTGTCGTGTTCGGCCTCGCCACCTGGGGTGCCAGATGGACCTTTGGAGAACCCGCAGACAACGAACTCGACCCGGACCTGCTCTTGTGGTGGCTCCACCGCCGTATGGACCCCACCAACATCCCAGGCCCTCGTTTCGTCGTGTACGTACCGCTCACCGATCACCCGAACCGCTACTGGATTGTCGTGGAGCAAGAGGCTTCACTCTGCCTAGCCGACCCGGGCTTCGAGATCGATGTGACGCTGCGCACCGACCGCACCGCTCTCTACCGGACCTACCTCGGCCACGCATCCCTGACCGATGCCCAACGAGACGGCGCCATAGATGTCGAGGGTTCCCGCGCATCGGTGCGAGCCTTCTTCGAAGCGTTCCGCCAATCACCCGTCGCTACCATCGTCAGCGCGGAATCCTCCTCCAAGCTCCATTGATCCGTTGAGCGGAACTGACGGGCCACGGCTACCACCGGCGGGCTTGAGCCCGTCGACTCGAGGTGGTGCTCATCGGCGAGCGTGTTCGAGCCCTTCGGAACGAAGCGGTCGTGGTGGCGGGGCAGGGCACTTGGTCCCCGGTCGTGGCCGCCAGGTTCATGGTCCGACCGAGCCTTGAAGCGAGGCGAGGCTCTGGGAACGCAGCTCCTCGATCAGGTTCCCTCGGGCCCGGGCCCATGGTCGGTGGAGCGCGCACGTTCCCACGGCACCGCAGGAACGGTCCTCCAGGACGCAGAGACCGGTGTCGACGGGGCCCTCTATCGCTTCGATGACCGCCAGGACGCTGACCTCAGCCGGGTCGAAGTCGGCCGCGTACCCGCCGGTCGGCCCCGGATCGGAGCGCACCCATCCTTGCTGGACCAACGGGGTCATGACCTGGGTCAAGAACCCCTTGGAGGTGCCGACCTCGTCAGCCAGTTCGGCAGCCTTCGTACGGTCCCGCCCCTCGCTCAGGGCGAGGAGGGACTCGCCCACCTCCGACGAGAGACCTCGACACTCCCGAGGAGATCGCCGAGATGGTGCGCCGCTTTTATCAGGACGTGGCTCAAGATGATCTGCTCGGGCCGGTGTTCAACGATGTCGCCCACGTGGACTGGAGCGAGCACCTCCCCAAGCTCACGATGTTCTGGTGTCGGGCGCTGCTCGGTCTCGACGGATACGTGGGCAACCCGTACCGATCCCACGCGCTGATCAACGAACGGTTCCCGCTCACGATGGCGCACTTCGAGCGGTGGCTCCAGCTGTTCCATGACGCGGTCGAGCTGGGCTGGGTCGGGCCCAACGTCGACCGAGCGCTCGACCTCGCGCACAACGTGGCGCGCGTGCACTCGGGCCAGCTCGTCACCGGCTTCTACCGAGAAGCGGCCGCAGGTAGGGTCGCCCGATGATCCTGACGCAGCCGGGGAGCACCCCGTGCCACCGTTTCTTCTGAGCTCGGTTCCGGTCGAGTCTCTCGCTGACTACCTTGCCACCGAGACTGGCGGCCGGGGCATCGAGACCGCCGAGCGGATCGGTCGGGCAGCAACCATCGGCGTGGTGACCGCGTCCGGTCTGCGCGGTCGAGGCGGCGGTGGATTTCCTACCGGGGCAAAGTGGTCAGGCATTGCCGCTCAAGACACCAGCCGCCGGTACCTCGTCTGCAACGGCGCCGAGGGCGAGCCGGGGACGTTCAAGCACCGGGCGCTGATGCGCGCCAACCCGTACCAGCTCATCGAAGGTTTGATGATCGCCGCGTTCGCCGTCGACGCTGCCGAGGTCTACGTCTGTATCAAGGCCTCCTACACGGCAGAGCTCGAACGGGTGACCCGAGCCGTCCAGGAGTTCCAGCAAGCGGGTATCTGCCCCGACTGCACCGTCAACATCATCGCCGGACCCGACGAGTACCTGTTTGGCGAGGAGAAGGCCATGCTCGAGGTCATCGAGGGCAAGCCACCGCTCCCCCGCCTGTTCCCACCGCATGAACAAGGACTCTTCGCCCGCTCACCCGAACTCGGGTGGGAATCCACGCCAGTCGCGATC
>JANXNS010000059.1 GCA_025353965.1 Aquihabitans sp. | reverse complement strand
TTTCGCCTCACCAAGCACCACGGCCTCGGCAACGACTTTCTCGTGTTCCTTACCGACGATCCCGCCGTGATCGCCGACGAAGGTTGGCGGGAACGGGCCCAGCAGTGGTGTAGCCGCAATAGAGGTGTCGGGGCAGACGGTTTGTTGCTCGGGCTTTGGGGCCAGGCCGATGCAGATCTGGAGATGACCCTCTACAACGCGGACGGGTCCGTTGCGGAGATGAGCGGCAATGGCATTCGCTGTCTGGCCCAGGCGGAGGCCGAGCGTCGCGGTCAGACCGAGGGGACGTTGTCCATCCACACCGGCGGTGGGCCTCGGTCGGTCTGGTTCGGCCCGGACCCCAACGGAGACCACCGCAAGATCGTGGCCATCGTCGACATGGGTCCGGCCGGACCCGGCCCAGCGCCCGACCGGGCTCTCGAATGGCCCGTGCACGACGAGCCCGCAGCCCGTCAGGCGCTGGCCCTGGATCCCATCGCTAGCGGTACGTATGATTTGGGCAACCCGCATCTGGTGCTACGCGTAGAAGACCCAGACCGGGTGAATGTCGTGGCCGCCGGCCAGCTCTATGAATGCACCTATGACCATGGCATGAACGTGCATTTCATTGCCCCCACTCGGGGTAGAACAGACGAACTTGACATGGTGGTCTGGGAGCGAGGGGTTGGGCCCACGGGGGCCTGTGGGACCGGCGCCGTGGCGGTTGCTCGAGCCGCCCACGACTGGGGCATCACCGGCGATCGTGTCACGGTCCACATGCCCGGAGGCGATGTGGTCGTGGAGGTGGGAGACCAAATGATCCTCCATGGCCCAGCCGTTTTCATTGCCAGCATTGAGGTCCCGGAATGATCGGTGACGAGACGCCAGACACCGATGGCCTCGAGGTGGAGGACGACTTCGCCGACCTGATCGAGGCCGAAGAAGCCGCACAAGCAGAGAGCCACCGTGGTGCCTTCGGCGACTTCGGTGGAAGCACAGACGCGCTGATCGACCGCACCTTCCGGGAGAAAATCATCATCGTTGGGGTCACCCTTGGTGCTGGCGATGTTGAGCAGACCGAGTTCGACCTAGACGAGCTCGCCCTTCTGGTGGATACCGCCGGTGCAGATGTGGTTGGTCGGATCATCCAGCGCCGTCACGCACCCAACCCAGCCACCTACCTCGGTAAGGGCAAGGCCGACGAGCTCAAGGACCTGTCGCATGCGCTTGACTGCGACACCGTGGTCTTTGATGATGATCTCAGCCCGGCCCAGCAACGCAACCTCGAGAAACTGCTGGGCCGCACGGCCCTGGATCGCACCGCCGTGATCCTAGATATTTTCGCCCAGAATGCCTCCAGTGTCGAAGGTAAGGCGCAGGTGGAGTTGGCCCAGCTTCGCTACCTCAAACCGCGTATTCGCGGCAAGGGCTCCGGCCTCTCGCAGCAGGCCGGTGGCATGTCGGCTGGTGGTGGCGCACGGGTAGGTAGCCGCGGCCCCGGCGAAACCCAGCTCGAAACGGACCGACGCCGGATCACCCGCCGGATCCACAAGCTCGAGTCTGACCTGCGGCTCATGGCATCCCATCAGGACACGCAGCACAAGCAACGTACGCGCAGCCGGGCCGGCCAGGTGGCGATCGTCGGGTATACGAACGCAGGGAAATCCACGCTGCTCAACCAGCTCAGCGGTGCGGGTGTGCTGGTAGAGGACAAGCTCTTCGCCACGCTCGACCCAACCACGCGTCGTTTGCAGCTTCCTGGTGGCGAGGCCGTTTTGCTGACTGACACCGTTGGCTTCATTCGGAAACTGCCGCACCATTTGGTGGAATCGTTCAAGTCGACGCTTCGGGTTGCCAGCCAGGCGGACCTTCTCGTCCACGTGATCGACGGGTCCGCGCCGGATCCACAAGCCCACATCGACGCCGTGCACGACGTGTTGGCGGAGATCGGCGCGGGTGAGGTCCCGGAGCTGTTGTGCTTCAACAAGGCCGACTCCACGCCAGAGGTGAAACGCCTGGTGGACCGGACCCCCGGTTCGGTGGGCATCTCCGCTAGCACCGGCGAAGGCATCGAGCACCTTCTGCTCACCATCGGTGACCGCTTGCGCTCCACCACCGATGTGGTGGAACTCCGGATCCCCTTCGACCGAGGCGACATCCTGGCGGAGGTTCACCGCGAAGGTGAGGTACTGACCGAGACGGTCGGTGAGGCTGGCATGGAACTTACCGCCCGGTTAGACGAGGCTGCGTCGGCCAAGTTGGCCGAGTGGATCGCCAGCTAGCCGAGCCGTTCGAGAGGACTATCCGCCCGGCCGATACGGTGTCGAACCGTGACCGATCCCGCGCCCCGACCCGTATCCATTGCCCCCTCATCGGGGGCCTGGGCGGTGGGGATCGCCTCGTTCGCCACGACCGATGGTCGGGTGCTGGACACGTGGTATCCCGAGCCGGCCCTTGGTCATGGCGAGGGCGCCGTGCGGCTCGCAGAAGAACTCGGCCATACCGGTGGCCCGACCACCCTTGAGTTGACCCAGGCCCAGGGGCGTAGCGCCCTCGGCGTAGACCTCGACTTGCTCACGTCGGCTGATGCCCTCCGCCACGTACGCCGGGCACCCGTCGTCACCTTCATCGCAGATCTGGCCGAAGCACCAGTCGATGCCCACGACGCCTATCTACGGCTCCACCTGCTGTCGCATCGTCTGGTCGCTCCCCACGGGTTGAGTGTCGATGGGATCTTTGGCCTGCTCACCAACGTGGTGTGGACCAGCGTTGGCCCCTGTGCGGTGGAGGATTTCGAGCAAACGCGGATGCGACTGAAGGCTAGCGGCCACCATGTCACCGTCTTCGGTATCGACAAGTTCCCCCGGATGGTGGACTACGTAGTCCCCAGTGGCGTCCGCATTGCCGAGGCAGGCCGCGTGCGTCTCGGAGCCCATTTGGCACCAGGCACGACCGTCATGCACGAGGGATTCTGCAACTTCAACGCGGGAACTCTCGGGGTCTCCATGGTCGAGGGACGAATCAGCGCTGGCGTGGTGGTGGGAGAGGGTTCAGACATTGGCGGAGGCGCCTCGATCCAGGGGACCCTGTCCGGCGGCGGCAAGGAGGTCATCTCTATCGGTGCTGGCTGTCTGATCGGCGCCAACGGCGGCGTCGGTATCTCCTTAGGCGACCGGTGCACGGTAGAAGCGGGCCTCTACGTCACGGCCGGCACGCTGGTAACTCAACCCGACGGGCAGGTCGTCAAGGCCCGCACCCTTTCGGGGCGTACCGACCTGCTGTTCCGTCGGAACTCCATATCCGGAGCGGTAGAGGTGCTGTCCAAGTCTGTTGCCTGGGGCTCGCTCAACACCGATCTCCACCACAACGGCTGAAGGCGAATCCCGTGCCTACCGGCTTTGTCCCGCCGCCCTATCCCTACGACCGCCTGAAGCCCCTGCAGGCCCTGGCCTCGGCGGCTCCCGGTGGCGTAGTGGACCTCTCGATTGGCACGCCGTGCGATCCGCCCCCCGCCTTTGTCATGGCGGCCATGGCCGACAGTCGTGCCGCACAGACCTACCCACCGTCGATCGGCACGCCCGCGTATCGGGAGGCGGCAGCGGGCTGGCTGAACCGCCGGTTCCGTGTCGATATACCCGTCGCCCAAGTCGCGGCCTGTGTCGGAAGCAAAGAATTGGTGGCCGGACTCCCGCAGTGGCTGCGGCTACGCACCCCGACTCGAGACACCGTGCTGTACCCGGCCATCAGCTATCCCACCTATGCCATGGGGGCAACGCTGGCCGGGTGTCGCGCTGTTGCCGTGCCGGTGGACGAGAACTGGCAGATCTGCCTCGATGCGATCGATCGAGCAGACGCCGATCGGGCGTTGTGCCTCTGGGTGAATACGCCGGGAAATCCTGCCGGTGGCCTCGACGACCTCGCCGCCGCCGCCGCTTGGGGGCGGGCCCATGGGGTCCCGGTGATCTCCGATGAGTGCTACGCCGAGTTCACGTGGAATGGCCCGGCCCGATCCATCCTGCAGCACGGTTCCGACGGGGTTCTGGCCGTTCATTCCCTGTCCAAGCGGTCCAACTTTGCTGGCGCTCGCATCGGGTTCTACGCCGGCGATCGCCATCTCGTGACCTATTTGTCCGAGGTTCGCAAGCACGCGGGCTTCATGCCCCCGGGCCCGGTGCAGGCGGCCGGGGCACTGGCGTGGGCCGATGACCAGCATGTAGCCGAGCAGCGTGAGCGTTACGCCGATCGTCTCCAACTCTTGGTGGACGCGTTCACCACGGCCAACCTGGAGGCGACGCTCCCGTCTGGAGCATTTTACCTCTGGGTTCCAGCGCCCCGCGGAGATGCATGGGCCTTGGCCGAGCGGCTGGCCCGCGACGGTGGCACGCTGGTGAGTCCGGGAGAGTTCTACGGACCTGCCGGTGCGGGCCATATTCGCGTCGCCGCCGTTCAGCCGATCGAACGGTTGGC
>JANXNS010000056.1 GCA_025353965.1 Aquihabitans sp. | reverse complement strand
GCGCGTCATCGCCGTCACCGGGCTCAAGGGTGGAGTGGGCAAGACCTCCACGGCCGTGAACCTGGCGGCGCTCTCTGCGGCCGCTGGCCAGCGGACGTTGTTATGGGACCTGGACCCCCAAGGAGCGGCAACGTATTGCCTGGACCTCAAGCCCAAGCTGCGCGGTGGTGCCTCCCGGCTCATCGGCGGGGGGCGTGGCGGTCTGGGAGCGGTGGCCCGCCATACCTCTATCGAGCGCCTCGACGTGGTGCCAGCGGACACGACGGTGCGGGAGATGGACCGAGTCCTTTCGCTCAGCGGTAAGCCGTCGCGCCCGATCCGGCGGCTCCTGGCTGGAACCAAAGGTTCGGCCGACATCGTGGTGCTCGATTGCCCCCCCGGGCTGAGTGCGGTGGTGGAAGCGGTGGCATCGGTGGCTGATGTGTTGCTGGTTCCGGTTGTTCCTGAGCCTTTGCCGCTGCGGGCACTGGAGCGGTTCACCGAGTTCTTGGCGGATACCAAGACGGCGTCGCCAAAGATCGTTGCCCCGTTTCTGTCGATGATTGACCGGCGTAAGCCCATTCATCGGCGGGTAGAGGCCGAGATCCGTGCCCGCGGAGGCTTTCTTGGGGCGGCCATCCCGGAATCCTCAGCGATTGCCCGCATGGGTGAGAACCAAATTCCGGTGGTCCTCAGCTCGCCCCTGAGCTTGGCGGCGTCTGAGTATCGCAAGCTGTGGGCTGAGACCAGTGAGCGCGCTGGGCTCTGATCGCCCGGCCCGGCTCAAGCCGCCCGCCCATTGGCTGTCACCGTGGTGAGGGCCTCGAGCAATTCGCGGGCCAGGGCGTCGGGAAGCCCGTTGAGGATGGCAGGCAGAACCGCCTCGCCCGGCGGCAAGTTTCGCTGAGACCATCGGGCAAACGAGCCATCATCGAACCAGTTCTCGGGCGCAATGCTGGTACCACCAGGGGGTGAGACCGGCGGCCGCTCGGACAGCGACTCGCCCCACAGCCGGCGGATACGCCCCCAATGAGACTGGCGGTTCAAGGCAGCTGACTGTGCGGCCAACACCGCTCCAGGTACGGCCGGCCCATCGGGCGCCAGGGGATGGAGCCGCGCCAGCGCTGGCCACGACCTGACCAGGCCTGGCTGATCCAAGACCAGGCTGGCGATGTGATCCAGCCAGACGGTCTCCACCCAGCCTGCCAATGACTCGGCCGGCGGTGGGGTGGGCCGGCCGAGGACTCGGGCCAGCGCATCGGCCACCCAGCCCTGAGGTGGTTCCGGCAAAAATTCAAGCGGCTGGCCTGCATGTTCAATGATCGACGCCGTCTCGCCGGTTCGGGCCAAGAGCACGGTGGCCCGAATGGTTCGACCTTCCGTCGCGCCATCTGGCCACGGTGTCGCGTCCAGGTGGTGCAGGCGTCCTGCCGTAATCAGGCCGAACGCGGTCCAGGAAGGTGGGGCGACGAAGCCCAGCAGGATGTCTGCCGGATGATCGACGACATCCGGTATGGGCCAGGTGCCGAAGCTGACCGATTTCTCGGTTTCTTCCATCGTGACCAGGACTGGGCCTGAGACATTGCTGGAGCCGCAGTGCAGCATCTCGGCCAGGTCGGTGAGCGACGGCCTGGGCTCGGGGCACGCACCGGGGGAAGACGCGATCGGCGACGGCGCGGGTGGGGCGAATGGGGGCGTGGACATGGGGACCTCCGGAGTTGGGTTGACTTCCGGCGGTCCGTGCCCAGCGGGGCGAGGGGACTGCGATCCTCGGAGCACCAGTGTGCCCGAGGGGTATGACACCTGGTCGTTAGACGGTGGCAGCCACGGGGCGAAGGCCTGCACGCTGAGTGCGGGCTTGGCGCTGGAGCCGTTGCGCTGCCACCAGGTCCGCCCCGGCTTCGCTTTGGTCGAGGCGGTCGATCAGGCGAAGGGCCGCGCTCCACCGGCGTTGGGCTAGCACTCGTGCGAGGCGAGCATCGCTGGCGGCATGGGCATGGAGTGCCTCGTTGGCCAAGTCGTGGGTGCGGTCTGCCGGGCCACCCTGGCAGCCAACTCCTAGGAGCCGGCCGATGCTGCGTAGTGAGGTCCAGTTCGAGCCAGCGATGGCGTCGCCGTAGAGGCGGAACGTGTCGATATGGGCGTGGTGGCCCCAGGCGCCGCGGTAGGCACCAGCATGGCCGGGCAGGGGCGCCCGGTTCAGGGTCAGGCGTCGGTCGAGGCAGAGGTGGAGGTCAAGATCGAGGCCGAGGATTCGGGCCCGGTCGGCCAGGAACGGGAGATCGAAGGTTGCGCCGTTCCACGTCGCCAGCACGCCCGCAGGGAGCGAGGCAAGGCGAGCATCCAGAGCGAGAAGCATTTCTGGTTCGTCGCCAATGAACACATCATCGAAACCGGGACCGCACAACGCAATGGTCAACAGCGTCGATACGGCGGGATCAATCCCACCGCGTCGAGTGTCGATCTCGATGTCGAGCCCGTAGATGTTTGCGCTAATTCCCATTCGCCCTCCCGGAGGAGCATCCCCGATGTTGGCAAAAGGGTACGGAACGGGCGCGCGTGGGTGGTGGATACCTCACGCGCCGCGCGAATAGCGCGCTGACCAGGGAAAATGTGAGAGGAAACGCGAACAATCTCGGCCCGGGGGACGAGATTGTTCTAGAACGGTCGAGCGCTGACGGTGGCCGTAGCCGCCGGAGTTAGCCGGTAAGGGGCTTAACGCTCTTCTTTGAAGATCACGTGCTGACGGATCTTCGGGTCGTATTTCTTGATCTCAAGCCGCTCACGCGTGTTCGTTTTGTTCTTGCGGGTGACGTAGGTGTAGCCCGTCCCCGCAGTCGACTTCAGCTTGATGATCGGTCGTTTTTCGCTTCGTGCCATCGGTTTCGTTCTCCCCGGAGGTGAAGGAGGCACAGAACACAACCGGGACCGTGCTCGTGCGGACGTGTCATCGTAGGTTCCAAATGGGCTCGCACCCAACTCGGGTGGTTTGGGAACCAGTTCGACCCTCCGGCCGGCCCACGCGGTAGTAGGAAGTGAAACCGTGTCGGTGCGGGCCGATCTCGACGACCGCGGTCCGGTAGTTACCCCATCGGGTCGTCGAGCAGGCTGGTCACCAGGGCGGCAACGGCGGAGCGCTCCGAACGGGTGAAGGTCACGTGGGCAAAGAGGGGGTGGCCCTTCATGGCGTCGATCACCGAGGCAATACCGTCGTGGCGTCCGACCCGAAGGTTGTCGCGCTGGGCGACGTCGTGGGT
>JANXNS010000049.1 GCA_025353965.1 Aquihabitans sp. | reverse complement strand
CGAGCCGGGCGCCAAGGCGGCGCATGGGCGCGATCACTACAGCGGGCAACTGGCCGAGGACCTTGGCATCACCGCTCGCCAGTACGAGGTACTCCGACTCTTAGCGACCGGTCAAAACGCAGACCAGGTGGCCCGGACGCTCACCATCAAGGTGGCCACCTGCCGGGACCACATCAAAGCCCTGCACCGCACGCTGGACTGTTCCAGCACCAGCCAGATGCTGGTAGCCAGCGCCCAGTTGGGGCTGCTACCCGAGCTTGGTCGCCCCTACCGCTAGGTCTTCACCACTAAAAACGCACGTAGGACAGATACGGTCCCGGGCGATGACTGGCCCGGAATCAACACGTCGCCCAACGCTCAGCGTCGGAATACCGACCTTCGGGGCCCTCCCGCCCAGTGGGGCGTGGCGATCGCTGCTGGACCTGGGGCGCATCCTCGAAGACGCAGGCGTGGACCGGGTCATCGTCCCCGACCACGTGGTGAATGGGCCCAACGTTTCCGACTATCCGTGGGGCACCTTTCCTACTGGGCCAGATGCTCACTGGCTCGAGCCGCTGACGGTGCTGACCGGGATCGCCAGCGTCACCGAACGCCTTCGCCTCGGGACCGGCATCCTCATTGCCCCGCTGCGGCCAGCGCCCCTACTGGCCAAACAGGTCGCCACCTTGGATCAGCTGTCGGAGGGCCGGGTTGACCTCGGGGTTGGAACCGGTTGGCAGCAGGCCGAATTCGACGCCTTCGGGCTGGACTTTGCCGTCCGAGGTCAACTCCTGAACGACACGATCGGTGCCTGCCGCGCCCTCTGGGAGCGCCAGCCCGCCACCTTCACATCCGGGTCGGTCTCGTTTGTCGACACGTACTGCTCGCCGCCCCCCGCCCAGCCGCGGCTGCCGGTTTGGTTCTCGGGGACGCTTCATAATCGCAACGTCTCCCGCATCGTCGAGCTCGGCGACGGCTGGATCCCGATCATGGGCGCGACTACGGCGGACATTCAGGCCGGCGTCGCCCTTCTGCGGACGGCCATGAACAACGCCGGCAGGCCGCCGGAATCTTTGCTCGTGCGCCACTCACTTCCCGCCGTTCGAGCAGGGGACGGGCCGGTGGATTTGGGGGCAACCATGGCCGCCGTCCCTGCCATGGTCGCCGCCGGCGCCACCGATATCCACGCCAGCATTCAGGCCTACGACCGCAACCTCGCCAACCCAGCGGGCGCCTGCCAGAAGCTCGTGGCCGCGTTCAACGCGGCGCTGGGCTGACGTCGCGGCGCAGTCGATTGCGTACGGCCACCGCCGCGACGACCACAACGAACCCAGCAATGGCAAAGAGCACGATGGTCCCACCCGACGGCGTGTCGGCATAGAACGACGCACCGACACCCAGCACGGAGGCGGCGGTACCCAGCACGGTGGCCAACACCACCGTGGAACGGAAGCTCCGGGTGAGCAGCTGAGCGGTGGCGATGGGAATGACCATCAGCGCGCTGATCAGCAGGAGGCCCACCACCCGCATGGACACCACCACCGTGACCGACGTGGCCACGGCAAGCAGCAGGTTGAGCCGCAGCACCGGTAGCCCGGATGCAAGCGCGTATTCCTCATCGTTGCTGACGGCGAAGAGGTACCGGCCGAGGCCCAGGGTCAGCAGAACCACGGCCACGGTGAGCAGGAGAAAAACGAGAAGGTCCCCGCTGGTGGTGGTGGTGATCGCTCCAAAGAGGTACGCGTCAAGGTTGACGGTTGTTCCCGGCGGTGCCTGCGAAACGATGACCACACCACCGGCAATGCCGCCGTAGAACAGGACCGCCAGGGCAACGTCGCCGCTGGTTCTGCCCTTTGCCCGGATGAGCTCCACCACCACCGCCCCAATGACCGCCGCCACCAGCGCGGTGAGCACCGGTGTGGTGGAAGTGACGAGCCCAACGGCCACCCCAGTGAGCGCGACGTGACCGAGCCCATCACCGATCAGCGCCAGGCGTCGCTGTACGAGATAGACGCCAACCGACGGCGCCGTGAGACCCACCATGAGCGCGGCCAACAAGGCCCGCCGCATGAACGCGTACTGAAGCACTTGAAGCTCCATCAGGTCCCGAGCCCCATCAGGTCCCGAGCCCCGAGAGGCCCAGGCCGGAGCTGCGCTCGGGCGGGTCGCCGTGGTGGTGATGCCAATCGTCGTCGTGTTCGTCAGGGGCTTCGCTGGAGGGACCGTCGTGACAGATCTCCCCGGCGCGCAATACCAGGGTACGAGTCACCAGGGGTTCTACTGGGCCCAATTCATGGGTGATCAGGAGAATGGTGGTCCCGGCGGCAGCTAGCTCGGCCAGCGTGTCGGCCAGCGCGGCCTGGTTGAAGCTGTCAACACCAGCAGTGGGTTCATCAAGCACCAGAAACTCTGGCGCGGAAGCAAGGGCACGAGCAATGAGTACCCGGCGCTGCTGACCGCCCGAGAGGTTGGCCATGGACGACGATGCCTCGCTGGTGAGGCCCACAGCCGAGATGGCCTGGGCCACCGCGTCCTTGTCTGCGGCTCGCATCCACCGGAACGGCTGGACGGTGGTCAGCCGTCCGGAGGAAACCACCTCGCGCACCGTCGAGGGGATGCCGCCCACGACGGTCTGGCGTTGGGGCACGTAGCCCACGCGTTGCCAAGCTTTGAATCGACTTCGCTCAATCCCGAACAGCTCGACCGATCCGCGCAGAATTGGCGCCAACCCGAGCAGGCCGCGGATCAGCGTGGACTTGCCCGACCCGTTGGGCCCCAAGAGCCCAACCACCTCACCGGCGGTGATGTCCAGCGAGAGATCGTGGAGCACGGCGCGACCCTCGTAACCAATGTCGGCGTGGCGAAAGGAGACCACTGCCGGGGCCGGGGCCGTTGGACCCGTCACGGACAAGGTTGGCCAAGCTGCAGGTTCTTGAGGTTGGCACGCATGACTTCGAGGTAGTCCGATCCTTCGGAACGGTCGGTGAGACCCTCGATCGGATCCAGGACGGCGGTGCGGGCCCCGGCCTCGGCGGCCACGGTCTTGGCCACGGCCGGACTCACGAGGGTTTCGAAATAGATCGTACGAACGTTGTGGCGCTTCACGAATGTGGTGACGTTGGCCAGGTCGGCGCCGGACGGTTCCTGTCCGGGTGTGAGTCCAGCGATCCCGACCTGTTCCATGCCGTACCGGTTAGCCAAATAGCCAAAGGCTTCGTGGCTTGTCACCAAGTCCTTGGCCGAGCAGTCCGACAAGGCCGAGTCGTAGGCACGATCGAGGCCGTCGAGTTCGGCAACCAGCCGGGCCGCGTGGGCGCGGTAGTCCTTGGCATTGGCCGGGTCCCGCTCAGCGAGCGTGGCGGCAAACGAGCGAGCCACGACGGCGAGCTTGGCGGGGTCGAGCCAGAAGTGCGGGTCTGTGGCGCCGGGCTTGGCCTCGCCAGTGGTGTCGTTGCCAAAGGTGCGGTCGAGCTTGGCCGACGCCTTCGCATCAAACACCGTCCCGGCAGCGGTTTTTACCGCGTCGTCGACGGCAGGTTGGAAACCCGACAGGTACACCACCACGTCGGCGTCGTTGAGCTGGGCCACCGCTTTGGGGCTCAGTTCCAGGTCGTGCGGCTCGGCGCCGGGCTTGGTGAGGTTCGAGACCGACACATGGAGCCCCCCAACCTGCTGGGCCATCCATTGCAATGGATAAAATGAGGCATCGACCGACAGGCGGCCATCATCACCCTTACTACCGCCGTCGCCGCTACCGCAGCCCGCAACCAGCAACACGGCGGCCGCGAGGCACGCCATCACCCGCAAGCGACGGGTCGATTGACGGGTACGGATCATGACCATCATCGTTCCTTAAAATGAGAACGATTGTCAACCTCATTCCATGGCGCCGCCAGAACAGCCGTTGTTCGCGTAGGTTCCGGCCGTGACCGAGGCCAGGGTTCCTTACGACGAGTTCTCGATGTTCCACGAAAACGCAGCCGAGTTTGGGCTGGCCTACACCGGGCCACCCATCGTGCGGCGTGAATACGTCGCCGTTGCTGACGGCCGCCAACTCAGCGCGCTGGTGTGGGGCGATGCGCCGGCTGAGTTCGTGCTGCTCCATGGCGGCGCGCAGAACGCGCACACCTGGGACACGGTGGCCCTGGCCCTTGGCCGGCCATTGGTGGCCATCGACCTACCGGGCCACGGTCATTCCGATGGGGGCCGCAACGGTTCACTGGACTTGGGCGACAACGCCGCTGATGTGGCCACCACCATTCGCGCCCTGGCTCCCGAGGCAGTCGCGGTGGTGGGCATGTCCCTTGGAGGCATCACCACCCTGGCCCTGTCCGCAGTAGCACCAGACCTGGTCCGCTCCGTCGTGCTGGTCGACATCACGCCGGGCGTTACCCAGGAGAAGGCATCGGTCATCACGGCGTTCGTGAACGGCCCGGAAAGCTTCCTGTCATTCGACGAGCTGCTAGCCCGAACGGTCGAATTCAACCCGACCCGAAGCGTGAGTTCGCTGCGGCGAGGGATCCTGCACAATGCCCTCCAACGCGACGACGGCTCCTGGGTCTGGCGACATGCCCGGTTCCGCGCGCTCGAAGCCACCGCTTCCGGCAAACGAATTGATCCCTTTAGGAACCTCTGGCAGACCGTGTCAGACCTCTCTGTGCCGGTCATGTTCGTGCGCGGCCTGCGCCCCTCATCTGTCGTCGACGATGCCGACGAAGCCGAACTCATCCGCCGGCAACCGTCCGTTCGGGTGGAGCATCTCGCCCAGGCCGGCCACTCCGTTCAGGGCGATACCCCACTTGAATTGGCAGCCCTTCTGAATGACTTCTGCACGTGAACTGTCCCAGTGGCGAATTAGCACGACAGAATGATGTGATGCAGACGATCGTGGGG
>JANXNS010000076.1 GCA_025353965.1 Aquihabitans sp. | reverse complement strand
CCCGAGCGCTGGAAACCGCTGGCGTGCACGTCACCTACGGCTTGGTCGGCCTCAAAACCCATACCAAGACCGCGCTGGTGGTCCGAGACGAGGGCACCGGTGTGCGCAGTTACTGCCACATTGGCACCGGCAACTACAACGCCAAAACGGCCAAGCTCTACGACGACCTCGGCATCCTCACGGCGGATCCCGTCATCGGCGCCGACCTTGCCCAGTTGTTCAACTACCTCACGGGCTACGGCCGCAACGTGCAGTACCGGCGGCTCCTCGTTGCCCCGCACCCACTCCGGACCCGGCTGCTGGAACTCATCGACGGTGAGATGGCGGCGCCAGCGGGAACCGGCCGGATCGTGATGAAGATGAATAGCTTGGTGGATCCCGTCTCGATCGACCGGTTGTATGCCGCATCGGAGGCCGGGGTGGAGATTGATCTCCTCATCCGCGGAATCTGCTGCCTCCGCCCGGGAGTACCCGGGATGTCGGAACGGATCCGGGTGCGGTCGATCATCGGCCGATACTTGGAGCACTCTCGGATCTTCCGGTTTGCCAATGGAGGCGGCGTCGGGGTGCCCGTCACCTATTTCGGTTCGGCAGACCTCATGCCGCGCAACCTGGACCGGCGGATAGAAGCTTTGGTTCCGCTGGAAGATTCGGCGCTCCAACGGCGGATTACCGAAATCATCGACGTGAACCTGGCCGACGACACGCTGGCCTGGGACCTTGGCCCGGAGGGGGAGTGGACGCACGTGCCGAGAGTTGAGAACGTGAACGCTCACCTTCGCTTCCAGGAGTTGGCGTCGGCGCGGACCCATCGGGCCGACTCCCCCGGCTGATGGCTGATCCCATTGAGGTCTTGGCCGCCGGCGGTGCGGTGTGGCGGCGAGACGGCGCGGGTACGGTCGAGATCTTGCTTGTTCATCGTCCCCGCTACGACGACTGGTCGTTACCCAAGGGCAAGTGCAACGAAGGCGAGTCTTTCCTGGCCTGCGCTCAGCGTGAGGTGCTGGAGGAGACTGGCTTCGCCTGCACCGTGGGCGACGATCTGTTGGATATCTTCTACCGAGATCACAAGGGTCGCCCCAAGGTGGTTCGGTATTGGGCGATGGAAGTGGCGGGTGGCGCCTTTACGGCCAACGACGAGGTCGACGAGGTGCGCTGGTTAGCGTTCCCTGCTGCTGTTTCGTTGCTCTCCTACCCTCATGACAGGCCGGTCTTGCGGGCACTGGTGACTGCCCTCAGCCATCTGGGCGATCCAAACCCAATCTGACCATCTGGGGCCGGAAAGTGAATGTTTGGGGTTCGTTCACCCGTCGTTCACCGAAGGCTCCCTAAGGCGACATTCCGTCTCCGTACGGTGCGCTCTGTCAGAAGCAGCTTTGTTTCGCCCAAGGAGGGCTCCCCCGTGAAAAATCGTAAGGGTTTCGCTTGGTTGTTCGCACTTGTCGCTGTGGTGTCGCTTCTTGCGGCGGCCTGCGGTAGCTCGAACAGCGATGGTGGTACGACCACCACCAAGGCCGGTGGCGGAGATGGCACCACCACAACGGCTGCTCCGGCGACCGATGGGCTCGACGCCTTGTCGGGCACGCTCGATGGCGGTGGCTCGAGCTTCCAGGACACTTTCCAACAGCAGGTCTCCTCGGACTTCGGCGCCCTTGTGAAGACTGCTGGCGGCGACGCAACCGTCACCTACACCAAGAGCGGCTCGTCCGATGGCAAGAAGGGCTTGGCCGACAAGACCCTGGGCTTCGCCGGTACCGACTCGCCCATCAAAGATGAAGAAAAGGCTGCCTTCGGCACCCGCAAGATGCTGTACTTCCCCATCGCCGGAGGCCCCATTGCGGTGGCCTACAACCTGAAGGGCGTGGATGTCCTGAACCTCAGCCCGGACACCATCGCCGGGATCTTCCAGGCCACCATCACCACCTGGGACGACGCTGCGATCAAGGCAGACAACCCCGATGCAAAGCTGCCGTCCACCAAGATCACCGTCGTTCACCGCTCGGACGGGTCCGGCACCACCAGCAACTTCACCAAGTACCTCGTCGCCGCGGCGCCGACCACCTGGAAGCTGGACAAGGGCGAGACTGTCGCCTGGCCGGCCTCAACCCAAGGGGCCGAGAAGAGCACCGGTGTCACCTCGGTGATCGCCGGAACCGATGGTGCCGTTGGCTACGCCGATCTTGCCGATGCGGCCAAGGAAGACCTGTCCGTTGCCAACATCGGCAATGCCGCTGGCGACTTCATCGCCCCGACGCCTGACAGCGCCTCTGTGGCGCTGGCCGGAGCGAAGGTTGCCGACGACCTGACCTACAGCCCGCTCAACGTCGACGCCAAAGGCGCCTACCCCATCACGGCCCCGACCTGGATGTTGGTCGACGCCGTGCAGGCCGATCAGGCCACGGCAGATGCCTTGAAGGCGTACATCAACTACGTCCTCACTACCGGTCAAGACCAAGCCAAGGCCCTGCTCTACGCACCGCTTCCGGCCGATCTGGCCACTAAGGCCCTGGCCCAGCTCGACCAGATCACTGTCGGCTGATTCGCCCCGCTTGACGGTGAGCCCGGGCCCTCAAAGGGGCCCGGGCTCTACCGTTCTCCCGGACGCCGACCTCCTGCCGAGGATTCATGACCGTCGTAGACAATCCTCCCACCGGTTCAGCGGCCCCCGCCGGCATGGCTGGCGCCCTGGCTTCGAGCAAGGGCGCGGGTGCAGACAGGGCATTCCGTGGTCTGGCCGTGGCCGCGGGGGTCACCGTGCTGGTGATTCTCGCCCTGATTACCTTCAGCACCACCAGCAGCGCCTGGCCCGCGTTCACCAAGTATGGGTCCAGCTATTTTTTCTCGACGGATTGGCGACCGAACCAGAAGAAGTTCGGCATCGTCGGGTTCGCCTGGGGGACCGCCGTCATATCGGTCATCGGGGTACTCCTTGCCGTACCCACCAGCATCGGGATTGCCCTGTTCGCCACCGAGGTTGCCCCCCGCCGCTTACGTCGGACGATCACCACGGTCATGGATTTGTTGGCTTCGGTTCCGTCGGTCGTGTTCGGCTTAGTGGGTTTCTATGTGCTTCGGGCGCCCCTGCAGTCTCTGTTCCGCTCGATTGGCGACAGCGTGGCCGGCATCCCGATCGCGCGAAACGTGCTGGGCCAGGGCTCGTCAGGGATCAGCCTGCTCACCGCCGGCATTGTGCTGGCCATCATGATCACGCCGATCATCACATCGGTCTCCCGCGAGGTGTTCAACACCGTTCCCCGCAATGACAAGGAGGGCGCTCTGGCCTTGGGGGCGACTCGGTCGGAGATGATCACCGGCGTGATCATCCCGCACTCGCTCGGTGGCCTCACCGGTGCGGTGATGCTCGGTCTGGGCCGAGCCATGGGCGAGACCATTGCCGTGTCGTTGCTCATTGGCGCCTCGTCCAGCCCGCAGATCACCGCCAACATCCTGGGCCCAAGCGATGCCATGCCATCGGCCATTGCCCGCAATCTGTCCGAGGCATCCGGGGATTTCCGGGCGGCCCTCATTGGCCTCGGCGTCACCCTCTTCGTCATCACCATGATCATCAACGTCGGATCCCGGCGGATGGTTTCCGTGATCGATCGCCGCATCAAGGGAGCAGCATGACCATCACGGCCCCCTCCGCCCCCACGCAGACCGACGCCACCTCGGTGGCAGACCGCCTCAAGGTGCCCAGCGATGTTCGGGTGAGCACTATCAAGGGTGCCCGGTTCGCTCGCAACCGGGCGGCAACCACGGCCATGACCTTGGCGTTCGTGCTGGCGATCGTGCCGTTGGTCTTCGTCATCGGCAACGTGCTGGCCAAGGGTGGCCCAGTGGTCACCCCATCGTTCCTAACCCGGGACATCCCGACCACAGCTGGCGCCAGCGAGCTCAAGGGCGACTGCGCCAAGATCAACAAATACGATCCCACCGCCGCGTGTGACGAGTCCGCGGTCAAGCCGGCTGCTCCCAAGCCGGGGATTGGTCCGGCGGTGGTGGGAACGCTCATCACCACAGGGCTTTCCGCTCTCCTTGCCATTCCGCTTGGCTTGCTGGCCGCGGTGTATCTCAATGAATACGGAAAGAGAAATCGGCTCGCCAGTTTCATTCGGTTCATGAGCGACGTCATGACCGGGGTGCCCTCGATCGTCATGGGCATCTTCGTCTACACGTTGTGGGTGTTGGAGTTTGGTCAGGGTCGGTCCGCGCTTGCCGCCAGCTTGGCGTTGGCTTGCCTCATGCTTCCGATCGTGGTGCGGTCCAGCGAAGAGATGCTCCGGCTCGTACCCAACGCGCTTCGCGAGGGCAGTGCTGCCCTCGGTGCCAGAACCTGGAAGACCACCCTTCGGGTGGTGTTGCCTACGGCGCTGCCCGGGTTGGTGTCGGGTGCCATGTTGGCGGTGGCCCGGGCCGCGGGCGAGACCGCCCCTGTGCTGTTCACCATTGGCGCCGCCAACACCGTGGCCGCGGCTACCACGGTCACCGGCCAGAGCACAACGCTTTCGTTTCAGATCTACAACCTCATCACCAATGGCGGAAAAATCTCTCCGCAGATGGCATGGGGCGCCGCGCTCACCCTGATTGCCATGGTGCTGATATTGACCACCATCGCCCGAACCGTGAGCGCACGGTTCACGATGCGCTGAACTGTCAACCAATGAAGAACGAGGAGACTCCCATGCCCCCGGACACCACCACGGACCTTGAGCCCACGGTGAGCTCTGTTGGGGCCAACACCCCGGTCCCCGGCGGATTCGCCAATGCAAGCCAGGGCAGCGACGGGGTATCGGTTGCGCCCACGGTGTTCGACGTCAGCGGTCTCTCGGTTCTGTACAGCGGTTTTCGGGCCGTTCGTGATGTGAAGATCGATGTAGCCAAGAACGACATCACCGCGTTCATTGGCCCGTCGGGCTGCGGCAAAACCACGGTGCTGCGGTGCTTCAACCGGATGAACGACCTCATCGAGGGGGCCGTGGTGGAAGGGTCGCTCAAGTTCCACGGTGTCGATCTGTACGGCAAAGACGTGAATCCGGTCGAAGTGCGGCGGCGCATCGGCATGGTGTTCCAAAAGCCCAACCCGTTTCCCAAATCGATCTTCGAGAATGTGGCCTACGGCCCCAAGCTGGTGGGCATCAAGAAGAAGGCC
>JANXNS010000032.1 GCA_025353965.1 Aquihabitans sp. | reverse complement strand
AATCCCAGAGGCCTTGGTCAACAGCGATATGCAGCAGCGCCTTGAAGACCTGGCCATGCGGCTTCAGGCTCAGGGCATGGGTGTCGACCAATACCTGGCCACCACCGGCCAGGACCAAGGCGAGTTCATCGCCGAGCTGCGCGAGACCGCAACCCAGGGCGTCCGGATTGACCTCGCTCTGCGTGCGGTGGTCGAGGCCGAGGCCATCGATATTTCCGAAGAGGACCTCGAGGCTGAGTACGCCTCGGTTGCCGAGCGCGTTGGGCAGAAGATCGCTCAGGTTCGCAAACAACTCGAACGCAACGGTCAGGTCCCGGCGGTACGCTCCGACCTGCGCAAGCGCAAGGCCCTCGAATGGCTCATCGAACAGGTCGAACTGGTCGATGAGGGGGGCAAGACGATCGATCGTGCCAGCCTTGAGGTGGAGCCCGAACCGAGCATCGGTGCTGGCGAAGATTCCGCCGAAGAGGCCCCCACGGAGGACGACGAATGACCATCCAGCCCGCTTACAACTACCTGGTGCCCACGGTGGTCGAGCAGACCAACCGCGGCGAGCGGGCGTTTGACCTGTACTCGCGCCTGCTCAAGGAACACATCATTTTCCTTGGCACTCCGATCGATGACACGATCGCCAACCTGGTGTGCGCCCAGTTGTTGCACCTTGAGTCGGAAAACCCGGACAAGGACATCAACATCTACATCAACAGCCCCGGTGGAGACATCACGGCGCTGTTTGCCATCTACGACACCATGCAATACATCAAGCCCGAGATCACCACGATCTGTTTCGGCCAGGCCGCTTCTGCGGCCGCAGTGCTGCTCGCCGCCGGCACCAAGGGCAAGCGCCTAGCGCTCCCTCACTCGCGGGTTTTGCTGCATCAGCCCTACGCCAGCGGCGGTGGTCAAGCCACCGACATCGAAATTCAAGCCAAGGAAATTCTGCGCATGCGCGAGCTTCTCGAGGGGATCCTCTCGGAGCACACGGGCCAGCCGCAGGAGAAAATCGCCAAGGACACGGATCGAGATTTCGTCCTGTCCGCCACTGAGGCGCTGGCGTACGGCATCATCGACGAGGTGATCTCCACTCGGGAGTTCGCCGACCAGAGCGGCCCGATCACGGCCGCCACCTGACTGATCGCAAGGGGAACGAGACCGTGGCCAAGTTCGGAGACGGTGGGGAACTGCTGAAGTGCTCGTTCTGCGGCAAGTCGCAGAAGCAGGTCAAGAAGCTCATCGCAGGCCCAGGGGTCTACATCTGCGACGAGTGCATTGATCTCTGCAACGAGATCATCGAGGAGGAGCTTTCCGAGACCTCCGAGTTGCAGTTCGACGAACTGCCCAAGCCGCGTGAGATCTTCGACTTCCTGAACGACTTCATTGTTGGCCAGGACCTCGCCAAGCGGATCCTGGCTGTTGCGGTCTACAACCACTACAAGCGTGTCCAAATCGGCGCAGCCGCTAGCCATGACGATGTTGAGCTGTCCAAGTCCAACATCTTGCTGATTGGCCCCACCGGCTGTGGCAAGACGTTCCTCGCTCAGACACTGGCCCGCATGCTGAACGTGCCGTTTGCCATTGCCGACGCAACGGCGCTCACCGAGGCTGGCTACGTGGGCGAAGATGTGGAGAACATCCTCCTCAAGCTCATTCAGGCCGCGGATTACGACGTCAAGAAGGCGGAGACCGGGATCATCTACATCGATGAGATCGACAAGGTGGCCCGCAAGGCGGAGAACCCCTCGATCACCCGGGACGTCTCGGGAGAAGGCGTTCAGCAGGCCCTGCTGAAAATTCTCGAGGGCACCACTGCTTCGGTCCCGCCCCAGGGCGGCCGTAAGCACCCGCATCAAGAGTTCATCCAGATAGACACCACCAACATTTTGTTCATCTGTGGTGGGGCGTTCGCCGGGATCGAGAAAATCATCGAGCGGCGAGCCGGGGCCAAGGGCGTGGGGTTCGGAGCTGATATCCGCCGGGTGGAGGACAAGGACCTCGGCAATTTGCTCGGCAAACTCATGCCGGAGGATCTGCACAAGTTCGGGCTGATCCCGGAGTTCATTGGCCGCCTGCCGGTGATTGGTGTCGTGGACCAACTTGATCAAGATGCGCTCGTCAAAATCCTGGTTGAGCCCCGCAATGCTTTGGTCAAGCAGTACCAGAAGTTCTTTGAGCTGGAAAACGTGGAGCTCGAGTTCACCGATGATGCACTGCAGGCCATTGCCGCTCAGGCAATCCTGCGTCAAACCGGCGCACGCGGGTTGCGGGCCATCCTGGAGGAAGTGCTCCTCAACGTGATGTACGACCTCCCGAGCCGAACCGACGTCGAGAAGTGCGTCATCGACGCCGACGTCGTGTTGGAAAAAGTCAACCCCACGCTGGTGCCTCGAGCGAGCACCCCTCGGGCAGCCCGCCCCCGCCGCGCTGCCAGCTAATCGCCATGATGGACACCCAAGACCTTGGGTTGCTCCAGCATCAGTTCGACGTGAGCCTGCCCGACGGCTGCTGAGCGGAACCGCCGGGGCCAATTCGTCTGGGTCTCGGTAGGGTGCGTCTCGTCGGACTTGAGTTTCGGAGGAAACCATGAACTCACTCGTGAAGGGTGCTCTTATCGGTGGTGCGGTCGGCGCCGGGATCGCTCGTCTCCAAGCCTCTCGCCAAGCGAATGCGACCTCGGGTGCCAAGCCTCCGGCGCTGCCTTCGGTGGCCAAGGGCGTAGTCGAGGGAGTTCTGGCCGGCACCGCCGTTGGGTTCGTGCTGGATCGGCGGGCGCGGAGCCGGGCTCGGGTACTAGCGATCGAGTTGACCGACGAGGGCCTCGCTCGGGGCCGTCGTTTCGCCCATGAGGCTCGGCCAGTGCTGGAGTCCGCTTACGACGCCGTCGCTGACCAGATCCAGGATGCCTCGCACCTCATGGCCACCGCGTTCGTCCCGACCATCGTGGCCGCAGCCGAGCGGGCCGCTGAGGCGGCATGGCCCACGTTCGAGTCCGCGGTCGACGCCGCTCGTGCCCGGGCCACGTCAATGGCCGCCTGACTGCGGCTCTCTGCTCGGACCAACCCGCCGGTAGCGTGGGATCACCGTGATCCTTTCCGCTGCGCTTCGCTATCTCAACCAACACATCAACCTTGAGGCCACCGGCGGGAAGACCGAGGGGCTGTCGCTCGCGCCAATGAGCCGGCTCGTTGGCGTTCTCGGGGACCCCCAGCGGGCGTACCCCGTGATCCACATCACCGGTACCAATGGCAAGGGTTCGGTCGCCCGGATGGTCACCGAGTTACTGGAGGCATCAGGGCTCTCTGTCGGCACGTACACCAGCCCGCATCTCGAGATGATCAACGAGCGGATCTCCTGGAACGGCGAGCCGATCAGCGACGAGGACTTGGGCCTCACCATTGGCACGGTCGCCTCGGCGGAGGAGGTGGCAGGCATCACGCCCAGCTACTTCGAGATCTTGACTGCGGCGGCTTTCAACTGGTTCGCCGATATCGCGGTAGACGTTGCCGTCGTCGAGGTCGGCATGCTCGGCCGCTTCGATGCCACCAACGTGGCCGAGGCAACGGTGGCCGTGCTCACCAACGTGGGCCGCGACCACACCGATGGGGTGGGGAACTGGCGGGAAGCAATTGCGTCAGAGAAGGTGGGCATCGTGAAGCCCGGCTGCACGTTTGTATGCGGTGAGACGAATCCCGCCTTGCGTCAGATCCTGTCCGAGAACGAGGCCGAGGCCATCTGGTGGCGTGGCGAGCAGTTCGATTGCGACCAGTCGTTGCTGGCGCTCGGTGGCCGCACCATTTCGCTTCGGACGCCGTCGGGCACCATCGAAGATGTGTTCCTCCCGCTCCATGGTGAGTACCAGGCAGACAATGCCGCAGTGGCCCTAGCCGCGGTGGAGGCATTCTTTACCCGCCGCCTCGACGACGAGGTGGTGGAGGAAGCCTTCGCCAAGGTGCGGGTGCCCGGCCGCTTCGAGATCGTGAGCCGCGAGCCCACCGTGGTGTTGGACGCAGCCCACAACCTCGATGGCGCACGAGCCTGCGCCATCACGTTGCGAGAAGAGTTCACGCTCGCTGGCACGGTCATCGTGGTCGCTGGTTTTCTCAACGGGCGGGATCCTCGCGAGATGCTTGAGGCCATCGGAGCGGCCGATGCTGGCTTCCTCATTGCCTGCACACCAGACTCGCCACGGGCCATACCTGCTCCGGTCGTGGCCGCTGCTGCCGACGGGCTGGGCATCGTGGCCGAGGCCATCTCATCGGTTGACCAAGCCGTCCATCGGGCGTTGGGCTTGGCCAGCCCGGACGATCTCGTCCTCATCACGGGATCGCTGTATGTGGTCGGCCCGGCCCGCACCCTGATTCGAACCGAGGTAGACGCATGACCGCCCCCCTGACCGCGTTGTCCAAGGTGAAGCCCAACGATCCCTGTTGGTGTGGGAGCGGCCTGAAGTTTAAGCGCTGCCACAAACCCACCACCGATCGGGTTGGTGCCGGCACCCTCACCCCGCGTCGTCCCGTGCCCGATTCCATCGCCTCGCCGCCATGGGCAGCTACTGGGCAGGGGAGTAATCGCGGAGAATCAGATGTGAAGTCGGCCGATGTGATCGACCGCATGCGGCGCACGGGTCGCTTAGCGGGAGACGTACTGGCGCAGGTCGGCGCGGCCGTTGCGCCCGGCGTAACCACCGATGAGCTGGACGCGCTCTGCCACCAGATCACCTTGGATGCGGGTGCCTACCCCAGCCCGCTCAACTACAACGGCTACAAGAAGTCGTTGTGCACGTCGGTCAACGAGGTCATTTGCCACGGGATCCCCGATAGCCGTGCGCTGCGCGATGGAGACATCGTCAACCTCGATGTCACCTGCTTTCGTGAGGGCGTCAACGGCGACACCAATGCCACCTTCTTCGTCGGCTCGGTGGATCCGGAATCCCAGCGGCTCGTCCGTGTCACTCGTGAATGTCTCGAGCTGGCCATTGCTCAGGTCCGCCCGGGGCAGCCGATCAATGTCATTGGTCGAGCCATCCAAGATCATGCCGAGGGCTCGGGCCTGGGTGTCGTGCGTTCGTTTATCGGCCATGGCATTGGCGAGACCTTCCACACGGATCTGGCTATCCCGCACTACTTCGACCCTCGCGCGGTCAAGAAACTGGTCCCGGGCATGGTCTTCACCATTGAGCCGATGATCACGGTGGGGGACTGGCGCCACCGGTTGTGGGACGACGACTGGACGGCCTCCACCGTCGACAACAAGCGCACCGCGCAGTTCGAGCACACCCTGTTGGTGACCGACGGTGGCTGCGACATTCTCACGCTCCGAGCCGACGGGCACTGGTCCGGGGATGGCGCTCCGATCCCGGGTTAGGCCGCTCACGCCGTGGATCCGTGGCCGTCCGGCGGTTCGTCGGTCAGAGGCGCTGGTCGCTAAGTTCGAGCGCCTTATGACGAACCGGACCTTCATTATGTGCAAGCCCGACGCGGTAGAGCGGGGCCTGGTGGGCGAGGTCATCGCTCGCATCGAGCGCAAGGGGCTCACCTTGGCGGCGGTTCAGCTGCGCACCGCGGATGTCGCACTGGCGGAGGCTCACTACGAGGAGCATTCCGACAAGCCGTTCTTCGGTGAACTGGTCACGTTCCTCACCCGTTCGCCAGTGGTGGCGATGATCGTCGAAGGCCCGGCCGACAACACCTGGGAGCTCGGCCGCATCCTCGTCGGCAAGACGCAGGTGGCCGACGCAGCCCCCGGCTCCATTCGTGGCGATTTCGCCACGACCACCAATGAAAACCTGGTGCATGGCTCCGACGGCCCCGAGTCTGCCGAGCGGGAAATCGCCCTCTGGTTCCCTGGCGCCTGACCAATCCAGTCTCGAAGCCAAGGTCCTGGGCGGGGATCCACCAGCTGCTTAGCGGTGTCTGCTAGGCAAATTGTTGCAATTCGATGACAACCGCTACTGTGCGTGGTGGAGTCGGCAGCGAAAGTGCCTTGTTGGTGCTGGCGATGTCCCGTACGCTCCGACGACCGCCCACGATCGGCCCGCGGAGGGTCCATGCCTTCTGACAGTGTGTTCTCTTCGATCATGGGCCGCGACATGGCGGTCGACCTCGGGACCGCCAATACCCTGGTGTATGTGCGGGGCCGTGGCATCGTCCTGAACGAGCCGTCGGTAGTGGCAATCAACGTCAAAGACGGCCGGCCGCTCGCGGTCGGACTCGAGGCCAAGCGGATGATCGGGCGGACCCCGGCGCACATCCAGGCCATCCGCCCGTTGAAGGACGGCGTGATTGCGGACTTTGAGATCTGCGAAAAGATGCTCCGCTATTTCATTCACAAGGTGCACCAGCGTCGCTGGGTCAAGCCCCGCATGGTCATCTGTGTGCCATCGGGCATCACGGGCGTAGAGCAGCGTGCCGTGCAGGAAGCAGCCGAGTATGCCGGGGCTCGCAAGCCCGCCTACATCATCGAAGAGCCCATGGCTGCGGCAATCGGCGCTGGCCTTCCGGTCCAAGAACCAACCGGCAACATGATCGTCGACATCGGCGGTGGCACCACAGAGGTTGCGGTCATTTCGCTGGGCGGCATCGTGGCCAGCCAGTCCGTCCGGGTTGGCGGCGATGAACTGGACGAAGCAATCATCCAGTACATCAAGAAGGAATACAGCCTCGCCCTCGGCGAGCGCACGGCCGAGGAAATCAAGATCGCCCTTGGCTCGGCGTGGCCCCTGCAAGAAGAACTCCACGCAGAGATTCGGGGCCGGGACTTGGTGACGGGGCTTCCCAAGACGATCGTCACTACCACTGAAGAAATCCGCGAGGCCATTGAGGAGCCTGTCTCTGCGGTGGTCGATGCCGTCAAGGTCACCCTGGACAAGACCCCGCCGGAACTGGCCGCAGACATCATGGAGACTGGCATTGTGCTGGCCGGTGGCGGCGCCCTGCTGCATGGGATAGATGCTCGGCTGCAGCACGAGACGGGCATGCCCATCGTGATCGCCCAGAACCCGCTCGATTGCGTTGCCATCGGCTCGGGCCAATCGTTGGAGGAGTTCGACGCGCTCAAGGGCGTGCTCTTCTCCACCAACTCGCAGAACTAAACCCCGCCTCCAGGACCCGTGGCCTTTTCCAAAAGCTCTTCTCGCTCACCCCGGTCTAGGTACACGCTCGGTCTGCTGCTGCTTACGGCGGTCACCCTGCTCGTCTTGGACTTGCCAGGCACCGGGCCGCTGCAGCCTGTGCGCAACGCCCTGGCCACCGTCCTCAGCCCCATTCGTTCAGCCGGGGATGCGGTGTTTGCCCCCATCAGCAATGGCTGGAGGGGGGCATTTGGCTACGGCGACGTGAAGAAAGAAAACGACCGGCTCCGAGCCAAGCTCGAGGATGCCAAAGGCAATGCGGCGGAGCTCGCTCGGCTCCAAGTGGAGGTTCGGGACCTTCAGAAACTCAATGGTGTTTCGGCTGGGACCCTCAAGACTCGCTCGGCCCGGGTGGTGACCACCCAGCTTTCGAGTTTCGACCAATCGGTCGAGATTAACCAGGGCTCTGGTGACGGCATCAAGAAGGGGATGGCCGTGATCACGGGCCTCAGCAGCGGTTCTGGCGGCGGGATCCTCGGGCGCATCCAGGAAGTGCGCGGGGGTCGGTCCAAGGTGGAGCTCATCACGTCGCCGTCATTTGTTGCCGGGGTGACGGTGGGCGGGGAGCGGGGCGTGCTCCGAGGCCAAGGCCGTAACCGGACGTTGCTGATTGAGCAGGTCCCGAGCACGGCCAAGCTGGAAAGAGGTGACTACGTCTATACGAGCGGCATTGAGGACACCGCGTTTCCGGCGGACCTGAAGGTCGGCCGGGTCACGTCCATCAAGATGTCTGCCGACGGCCAGTACCAGACCGTTGAGGTCACCCCGCTGGCGGATTTGGCCTCGGTGTACGTGAAGGTCGTGCTCAAGGATCCACCGAAGTGAACCCGGTCAAGGTTGCCGTTGTGGTTCTGGCCACGCTGATTTTTCAGGTCAGTTTCCTGGCTCGCTTCTCTTTGGATGGTGCCCGCCCCGACGTGTTGTTGCTGCTGGCCATCGTGGCCGGCTCCCTTGCTGGTCCGGAGAAGGGAGCCATCGTGGGCTTCTCGGCCGGCCTGGCCTTCGATGTGGTGCTCGGCACGCCTTTCGGCCTCTCCGCGTTTGTGTACACGTTGGTGGGCTACGTGGTCGGCTCCCTTGGGGCCAACGTGGTTCGTTCGGCCTGGTGGATCACGCCGGCACTGGTTGCGGTGGCCTCGGCCGCCGGGGTGGTCCTGTATGCGCTGGTCGGCGCCGTACTGGGGCAGCCGACCCTCGACGGCCCACCCCTCGGCGCTATCGTCGTCGTCGTCGCCGTTGTAAATGCACTTTTCGCCCCGCTGGCCGTGCGGGCCCTGCGTTCGGCTCGGACCTCCGATGTTGATCATCGCCGCCACACGTTCCTGGCCCGATGAGCTCCGACAACTCTCGCCATCGCCTGGGCCTGGTCGCCATCACGGCCCTGTCGCTCTTTGGTGCGCTGTTCGCTCGCTTGTGGTTTCTGCAGATCGTCGAGGGTGAGACCCTCGAGCAGCAGGTAAATAGCAATGCTCAGCGGGTAGTGGTGGTGCCCGCACCGCGGGGCCGGATTTTGGACCGCAACGGTGTGGTCCTGGTGGATAACCGCCAATCAATTGTGGTGGCCATCGATACCCAGGTCTTTGGCGACTTGAAGAAGGACGAGCAAGCTCGAGTCCTGGAGCGGTTGAGCACGTATCTCAATCGTGGACGCCCCCCGAATGAGCCGCTCACCGTGCAGGCCATCCGGAACCGCCTGAACGATGGCCGGTTCAGTCGGTTCCGCCCGGTGCCGGTGGCCGAGGATCTCATGGTTGATCAGGAGATCTATTTCCGTGAACAGGCCGATCGGTTCCCGTCGGTTGTGGTCGAGCGCCAGTCCCTTCGGCAGTACCCCTATGGGTCCCTTGCCGCCCACCTGTTGGGCTACGTGGGATCGATAAGCGAGGCGGAATATGCAGGGCTGAAGGCACTCGGTGGTTCAAAGCCCTACGTGCAGTCCGACGAGATCGGCAGGTCCGGCGTGGAATCGTCGTACGAGAAGTACCTGCGCGGCACGCCGGGCAAGCGGGTGTACGAGGTGGATCGCACCAATCGGGTGGTTCGCGAGATTGGATCCCAGCGACGGACACCAAAGCAGGGCGACGACCTCTACCTCGCCATTGATGTTCGGGTGCAGGCCGAGACGGAAATCTCCTTGCGCCAGGGCCTCGAGCAGCGGCGTGGCGTGAAAGGCGATCTTGGCAACTACCCCGCGGAGAGCGGCGCCGCGGCGGTGGTAGACCCGGCCAACGGCCAGGTCATGGCCATGGCGTCCTACCCCACGTATGACCCTTCGACCTTGGTGGGCGGCTTTAGTTGCTCGGTATGGCGAGACCTGCAAGGCCTCCCGGCTCAGGGCTCCTGCGATACCCTCGGCAATGAAATCGCCGCTATTCCGGCGGCCGATCGGCCGCCGTCGAAGCTCGTCAACCGGGCCATCGCCGGGCTCTATCCCCCCGGATCGACGTTCAAGCTGGCCACCGCCTACGCATCGCTCAACCTCGGCCTGATCACGCCCGAGACCACCCTCTATGACCCGGGCTATTTCGTGATCCCCGGCTGCAAGGGCTCCGCCCAGTCGTGCCGCGTGAGTAGCCCAAGTTCAGACACGGGTGGTATCGGAAATGTGAACCTGAACTCGGCCATCACGCAATCCAGCGATACGTATTTTTACAAACTCGGGAATGACTCCTGGGCGCTGTACAAACAGCAGCGCAAGGCCGGGCCCACCGCACTTCAAGATGAGATCGCCAAGTTCGGCATCGGGAAGAAGACCGGGATCGATGTCGCCGGTGAGAAGGCAGGCCGACTGCCAGATCCGGCATGGCTCAAGAACTTCGACAAAGAACTGAATGGCAAGGCCACCGAGGCGGGCAATTGGCAATCAGGCGCCAGCATCAACCTGGCCATCGGGCAGGGCGACGTGTTGGTCACCCCCCTCCAAATGGCCAATGCCTACGCAGCCTTTGCCAACGGCGGGACGCTGTACCAGCCGGGCGTGATCGACCACATCACGCCGTTCAACGAACCCGGATCTATCACCAAGGCCTTCGCCCCCAAGGTGATTCGCAAGCTCGACTTCCAGCCGGATGCCTACGCGGCCATGAAGGACGGGTTTGAGGGCGTCACGCAGAACCGGGTTGGGGCAACTGGCAAGGCGGCGTTTGCCGATTTCCCGCAGGACGTATGGCCCGCGGCGGGCAAGACAGGCACGGCGCAGAGCGGTACCAAAACGAACCGTCGGGAAGACCATTCCTGGTTCGTTGGTTTTGGCCCTGCGTCGGACACCGCACCGGCCCGCTACTCCGCGGCTGTGATCATGGAACACAGCGGCGCTGGCGGCTCCGCCTCTGCCCCTGCGGTGCGTCGGATCTTCCAAACCATCGCTACGAACGGCCTGGGGGCCGTGGACCTCCGGGCCCTGCTGGACCCCAACTCGGTCGTCTTCACCAGCACGACCACCCCTGCGGCCGGAGCCGGAAACTAGTGGCCACCTCCTATCGACCCGGTCTGCAGCCGGCGACCCGGCACACCGTGCGTCGGCCGATGGCCAACTTCAGGCGCAATCCGGCTTCGCCCTTTCGTCACGTCGACATTGTGCTGGTGGCGTGCGTGGCGGTAGTCACCTTGTTCGGCGCGCTGATGGTTTACAGCACTACCCGGGGAGCAACCGCTCCCTATGACACGTCCTATGTGAAGCGCGTGATCATGTTCATGATCATCGGTGCTGTGGTCATGGGCGGCATCGCCCTGTTCGACTACCGCAAGCTGCGGGACTACTGGCCGTTCATCTACGGCGGCAGCGTGCTGCTGCTGGCCCTGGTCTTGGTCCCCGGCATTGGCTCGCGGTCCAAGGGCACCCAGGGCTGGTTTCAGATCGGCCCGTTCCAACTCCAGCCGTCTGAGCTCGCCAAGCTGGGCATGATCGTTGGCTTCGCCGGTCTGGCGTCGCAGTTCCGAGGGGACCTGGACAACGCACGGGTCGCCCTGCTGTTGGGGGTGTGCGGCGCACCGATGCTGTTGGTGCTGCTGCAACCAGACCTGGGGACCACGTTGGTATCGGTGGCCGTGGCTTTCGCCCTGCTGCTGGTGGCCGGCGTTCGACCCCGCATTCTCGGCGTTCTTGCGGTGGTGGCCATTCTCGGCACCACCATGGTCCTCACCTCTGGGGTGCTCAAGCAATACCAACGCGACCGCCTCGGCACATTCCTCGAGCAAGGAAATTCGTCGACGCTGAAGTCCCAGCAGGGCAGCGCCTACAACTTGACACAGGCCAAGCGGGCTATCGGGTCCGGTGGGCTGTGGGGCAAGGGCCTCTTCAATGGGCCGCAGACCCGGCTCAGGAACGTGCCCGAGCAGCGGACCGACTTCATCTTCACGGCGGTGGGGGAGCAGCTTGGATTCGTTGGCTCCGGCGCCCTCCTGGCCGTGTTGGCGGCCATTGTCTGGCGGGTGTGGCGCACCGCGCAGCTAGCCCGTGACGACTTCGGCATGCTCATCTGCACGGGGATCATGGTCATGCTCGTGATCCAGATCTTCGAAAACATCGGCATGACTATGGGCATCATGCCGATCACAGGTATCCCGCTGCCGTTCCTGTCCTATGGCGGCTCCGCGCTGCTCACCACGCTCATCTCCATGGGTCTGGTCCTGAGCGTGCATATGCGACGATTCTCCTGAAGCAGACCCTGGTGATACCGGGCCGGTACGCCCTTGCCGGTAGCATCTGTCCGTTATGACTGTCTGGCCCCAGCTCGAGCCCCTGCTCGGCAAGGTCCAGAAGCCAGCCCGCTACATCGGCTGCGAGGACGGGGCTCAGACCCCGGTTCACATCCCGGAGGCGGCGGCTTGGCTACTGGGCTACCCCGATACCTATGAGATCGGTTTGCCGAACCAGGGCTTGCAGATCCTCTACGAAATTGTGAACGAGCGCTCCGATGGGGTGGCCGAGCGCACCTACGCGCCGTGGACCGACATGGAAGAACAGCTTCGGGCCAATGGGATCCCGCTGTTTTCCGTGGATAGCCATCGGGCGGCGGCCGATTTCGACATTTTGGCCTTCAACCTTTCCGCTGAACTCACCTATACCAACGTGCTCAACATGGTGGATCTGGCCGGGTGCCCCGTGCGTACCGCCGATCGTTCGGCCACAGATTTGCTGATCGGCGTGGGTGGTCACTGCACCTACAACCCCGAGCCAATCGCTGATTTCGTGGACTTCGTGGTCCTGGGCGATGGGGAGGAAGTGGTTGGCGAGATCACCGCGGTTGTTGCCCACTGGAAGGTCAGCGGCAAGCAGGATCGCCTGGAGATCCACCGGGCGTTGGCCGGCATTACCGGCGTCTATGTGCCGTCGCTCTACGACGCAATCTTCAACGACGGCATGCTCGTGGAGATCGTGCCCAATGATCCCGCGGCTCCGGCCGTGGTCGAAAAGCGAACCATTGCCGATCTCGGGGAATGGCCGTACCCCAAGAACCAGCTGGTGCCCCTCACCGAGGTGGTCCACGACCGCCTCAACGTTGAGGTCTTCCGAGGCTGCACCCGCGGGTGCCGGTTCTGCCAGGCCGGGATGATCACCCGCCCGGTTCGGGAGCGCCCAGCGGACCAAGTACGGACCATGGTGGCCGAAGGCCTCAAGCGAACGGGCTACGACGAGGTCGCTCTCACTTCGCTGTCCACGGCAGATTTCTCCGGCATCGACCAGGTAGTCCGAGACACGGTGAACGACCCGGATTGCGGCGGCCAGATCTCGGTCTCGCTTCCGTCTCTGCGGGTAGATGCGTTCACGGTGGGCATTGCTGGCGAGATCCAAAAAGCCCGACGGACGGGGCTCACCTTTGCCCCTGAGGCCGGAACCTGGCGGATGCGCCAAGTCATCAACAAGCTGATCACCGAAGAAGACCTCTACGCCGCCGTTCGCTCCGCGTATTCGCAGGGGTGGCGCCGGATGAAGCTGTACTTCCTGACCGGCCTCCCCACGGAGACAGACGAAGACACGCTTGGCATTGCCAAGTTGGCCCGCAACTGCGTGGCCATTGGCAAGGAATATCACCAGAATCCGTCGGTCACAGTTTCGCTTGGCGGGTTCGTGCCCAAGCCGTTTACGCCGTTCCAATGGTTTGGCCAGAACACGCGCGAAGAGCTTCAGCGCAAGATCTATCTCCTGCGAGATGAGCTGCGCCGAGACCACGGCATAAAGCTCAAATGGCACGACCCCAAAGCCACCATGGCGGAGGGTTTCATGAGCCGGGGCGATCGCCGGCTGGGCGTCGTCCTAGAGGATGTCTGGCGCCACGGCGGCACGTTCCAGGAATGGTCCGAGCATTTCAATCTGGACCTTTGGACCGACGCCATCGAACGGGCCGGCTTGAGGGAAGAAGACTTCGTCTACCGCCACCGCACGGAAAACGAGACTCTCCCGTGGGATCACCTTTCTGCCGGCCTGCACAAGGACTTCCTCTGGCAAGACTGGCGGGACGCGCTCGCTGAGGTCGGCTTGGAAGACTGCCGATGGACCCCTTGCTATGACTGCGGTGCCTGCACGGGGTATGGCATCGAGCATGTGGTTGCTTCCGCCGTTCCACCGGCGGGGGGCTCACAGGGCACAGGCCAAAACTTGGCTGCCGGCGGAGAAGTACCGGTGGTCCTGCTACCCGGCAAACCGGTTCGGGTCGGCGTCTGATGCGCATCCGGGTTCGGTTCACCAAGACGGGCAAGATCCGCTGGACGAGCCACCGCGATGTGGCGCGCATTTGGGAGCGAACCATCCGGCGGGTGCGGCTCCCCATTGCCTATTCGCAGGGTTTCTCGCCTCACCCAAAAATGCATTTCGGGCTGGCCCTTTCCACTGGCCACGAATCGGTGGCGGAATTTCTCGACCTCGATCTGGACGAGGCCTCAGAGGTATTGCCCAAGAGTGCCGATCTTGTTGCGTTGGTACCGCAGCTCACGAGCGCCTTGCCCGTGGGGCTGGAGGTCACGGCCATCAGTGTCATAGAGAGCAATGCAACGTCGCTCCAGCAGGCGGTAGAAAGCTGCGAATGGCGGATAGAAATCAGGGGCGTACAGCCGGCGGAGGTGGCCGAGGCCATTGCGGGGCTGCTCGCAGTCCCGGAACTCATGGTCACTCGGCAACGCAAGGGCAAAGACGTCACCGACGACGTTCGCCCGTATCTACTCGAACTTGCCGTCGTCGGTTTTACCGGCGACGGCACCGAAATCGACGCCCATTTGGCCACCCAGCCGCGCGGCCTGCGCATCAGCGAACTCATTGCGATGCTCGGTGCCGGCTGGGAAGAAGGCCGAGTGCGGCGACTCAACCAATGGATGCTGCTCGACGGCGCCCGGTGCGAACCCCTTGCGGGACCGCCCGGAGCGACGTCGGCGCCGCACGCGTCAGCGCGTGCGTCATGAGAAGGGATCGCTTACATGACCAATACCGACGCCGGGGAACGCCCCGACGAGCCCACCGACCTGGCCAGCCAGGAGCCAGCGGCGCTGCCGGACGCTGAGGGGGACACCGGGTCGGACAACGCTTCCGATACCGACGAGGGTCCTCGCCCGCGCCGCCGCGGGTCCCGCGGTGGACGAAGTCGCAACCGGCCCAGCGCCGACGGGTCCACCGAGACCGACGACGAGGATGACGAAGATGACGGCTCGGAAGCGGTGTATGAGCCGGCCGAGCCTTCCGGCGAAGTGCCCGAAGGGAATCCGGCGCCCAAGCCCCGTATTGGTGACACGCGCCCTGCTCCAGCCGAGGAGCCCGCCAACAGCGCCACCAGTGAATCCGACGATGGGGCTGTACCGGTGGTCGCTGTTGGCGATGGCCAAGGCGATGGCACCAGTTCGTCGAGCAAACGTCGTCGTCGTCGTGGCGGTCGCGGTCGCGGTGGTTCCGGCGGTGGCGGTGAGCGCGCTGGCGGTGGCGGCGAGCCTGGCCAGTCCGACGAGCCCGCCCCCGGCGGCGCGTCGAGGGAGGGCCGCAACAGCGGCAACGGGGGCCAGGGCGGCGGCAACCAAGGCGGTGGTGGTAATCGCAGCGGCGGTCAGCGCAAGGGCCAGACCCAAGGTGGTCGGGGTCCCAAGCAGGCAGTGACACCAGTAACCGCAACCACCGACGATGCTCCGGTCGACCTCGACGAAAAAACCCTGAGCAAGCGGCGCGGCAAGGAACGCAAGGGTCGTCCCGTGGGGCGTTACCTCATGGCCGTTCACGTGCAGCCCGCCGCCACCCAGATTGCGGTGCTCGAAGGGCGGTCCCTGATCGAGCACTACGTCTCCCGACCGGCCGACGAAGTTACGCAGATCCACGGCAACATCTACCTGGGCAAGGTCCAGAACGTGCTTCCGGGTATGGAGGCCGCCTTCGTCGATATCGGCACGCCCAAAAATGCCGTGCTCTATCGCGGTGACACCCGTAACGACCCCGAGGATCTTGATCAGAAGGGTGGGGATCTGCGCATCGAGCAGATGCTGAAAGCCCGCCAAACCATTCTGTGCCAGGTCACCAAGAACCCCATCGGGGCCAAGGGTGCCCGCCTGACCCAGGAGATTTCGCTCCCTGGTCGGTTCGTGGTCCTGGTGCCCAACAGCACGACCTACGGCATTTCCAAGCGCTTGCCCGACAACGAACGGAAGCGTCTCCGCCAAGTCCTGGACCGCGTGAAGCCCGAGGGCCATGGCTTGATCGTGCGAACCGCGGCGGAGGGCATTTCGGCGGAAGAACTCCAACACGATGTGGCCCGTTTGGCCGGACAATGGGCCCAGATAGAGGCCCTGGCGGCCAAGTCGCAGGCGCCCACCCTGCTCTACCGGGATCCGGACCTATCGATTCGGGTCATCCGAGAAGAATTCAATACCGATTACCGCCAGGTCGTGATCGACGATGCCGCGGTCTACGAGCAGGTCCGGGACTACGTCCGCTCCATCTCGCCGGCCCTGGTGGAACGGGTTGAGCTCTATGACCCGGCCGATCATGGTGGCCTGCCCATCTACGAGCACCATCATGTCCACGAGCAGCTCCACAAAGCCCTTGACCGCAAGGTGTGGCTCCCCTCGGGCGGTTCGCTGATCATCGAGCGCACCGAAGCCCTGACCGTCATCGACGTGAACACCGGCAAAAACGTTGGCAAGTCGAGCCTGGAAGAAACCGTCTTCAAGAACAACTTGGAGGCGGCCGAGGAAACGGCCCGCCAGCTGCGGCTCCGAGACATTGGTGGGATCATCGTGATCGACTTCATCGACATGGAAATCCGGGCCAACCGCGAATCGGTGATCTCCACCTTCCGCCAAGCGCTAGCCAGGGACAAGACCCGCACCCAGGTGTTCGACATTTCCGAGCTGGGCCTGGTGGAGATGACCCGCAAACGCATCGGGGAAGGCCTCATCGAATCGCTTTCTGAGGGCTGCCCCACCTGCGATGGGCGGGGCATGGTGTTCGACAGGGCCCTCATCGGGAGCTGACCGAACCCGCCCAGGTTGGTCCGGAGGCGCTCGGGCACCTACCATTGCTGTCCGGCCCCTGGGCCCCTGAACGATCTCCGAAGGCAGAACGATGTACGCAGTCATCAAGACCGGTGGGAAGCAATACCGGGTGGCCGAGGGCGACCAGCTCCAGGTCGAAAAGCTCGGTGTCACCGAGGGCGAGGTCAACCTCACCCCCGTGCTCTTCGTAGACGGGGACACCGTTGTCTCCACGCCAGACGCGCTCGCCGCGGTTTCGGTGACCGCCAACGTGATCGGGGCCTCCAAGGGCCCCAAGATCACCGGCTTCACCTACAAGAACAAGACCAACAGCAGCAAGCGGTGGGGCCACCGCCAGCACTACGCCACCATCGAGATCACCGGCATAAAGAAGGGCTGAACCCATGTCAAAGACCAAGGGCGGCGGTTCCACCCGGAACGGCCGTGACTCAAATGCACAGCGCCTGGGCGTAAAGGCCTACGATGGCACCGCCGTTTCCGCCGGATCTATCATCGTGCGCCAGCGCGGTACCCGCTTTCACCCCGGTGAAAATGTGGGCCGTGGCGGCGACGACACACTTTTTGCTACGGCAGACGGTCGGGTCAAGTTCGGCCGCCGCGGTGGCCGCAAGTTGGTCGATATTCTCACCGACGTCGAGTAGCTCTCCCAGAGATCTGATCAAAGGCCCTCGCTTCGGCGGGGGCCTTTGTCGTTGTGGCTCAGGCGGGCTGGGGGAGCGAGGATTGGTCCCACCCCAGCAGATCCTGCGCCGCTCGCTGGGCAAAACGATCGGTCATTCCGGATACGTACTGCACCGCCGCAGCGGTGGCCTCGGCGGACCCAGGTGAGAGCTGTGCCCCGTCTGGCAGCAATGCGGGATGGGTGAGGTAGTACTCGGCCAGGCCGCCAATGAGCCGGGCCGCCCGGTCTGCCTGCTCCAACGCCGCCGGCCGAAGGTAGATGCGCTCGTAGTTGAACTCGCGGAAGGCCTCCAGCGCCCGAGCTTCGGGTTGGCGCAGACCGACCACGCCCGTCTCGGCAATGGTTTCCACCATCGCCGTGATGAACCCATGGAGCTGGGAGCGACGGTCTCCACCGACTATGTCGGTGACCGAACGAGGCAGCTCCGAGGCAGCAACAATGCCGGCGTCGATGGCATCTTCGAAATCGTGGCAGACATAGGCAATGCGGTCTGCCCAGGCCACCACCTCGCCCTCTGGTGTGGCCGGTATGGGCCGGTTCCAGGAGTGATTGCGGATGGCATCGAGTGTCTCCGCACACAGATTCAGCGGAGCGAGCACCACATCTGCCCCGTAGACGGCGTGGTGATAGCCACCATCGACAAAGGGGGAAAGGGCGCCTTCTGAGGCATGTCCAGCGGGACCGTGGCCGCAGTCATGCCCGGTGGCGGCCGCGGCGGTGAGCGAAACATTGAGCCCGACGGGTCGGGCAATGGAGACGGCAACCTGGCATACCTCTATGGCGTGGGTGAGCCGGGTGCGGAGGTGGTCATCCTCGGGGGCAACGTAGACCTGGCATTTGCCGGCCAGGCGCCGGAAGGCCCGGGAATGGTGGATGCGGTCCAAATCTCGTTCGAAGCAGGTGCGGAAAGGGTCGGGCTCTTCCTGAAGGGAACGCTGGCCGGCTCCCTCTGCCCGGGTGGCGTGTTTGGCCAAGACCTCGTCTTCGCGTTCTTCTCGCGCCCCCCGTGCCGGTAGCAGCCGACCGGCAACGTCGACGGCTACCGGGCCGTGGGCCACCGCGAGGCGATCGGAAGGCTGAAGAGGCGAATCCATCGGTGTCAACCCTACGGAGGACTCTTGGCACCAGCGCGGACTTGCCTAAATGACCGATTCGGGCGATGGGCTCGACGATGGCGGCAACGATGCCAACAAGGTGGACGCGGGTGGCTGACCGGTAGCGTGGGAACCCATGTCAGGATTCGTCGACGAAGCCCAACTCAACGTCCGGGGCGGAGACGGCGGCGCCGGGGCAGTCTCCGTTCGTCGTGAAGCCCATGTGCCGCTGGGGGGTCCCGATGGTGGCGACGGCGGCAAGGGCGGAGATATCTGGTTGGTCGCCGACCGGAATGTCTCCTCACTCCTGGCCTTCCGTGACCACCCGCACCGCAAGGCCACCAGCGGCGCCCACGGCCAAGGCAAGCGAAAGCACGGCCACGGCGGCATTGATCTCGTGGTCGCGGTGCCCGAGGGGACCACCGTGTTCGACGCGGAAGGGCTCCTACTCGCCGATCTTTCTACTGCGGGTGATAGGTGGTTGGCCGCAGCTGGCGGTCGTGGCGGTCGTGGAAACGCCCGGTTCCTCTCAAACCGGCGCCGGGCCCCATCCTTTGCGGAGCAGGGCGAGAACGGTGAAGAACGCTGGCTCCGCCTCGAGCTGAAGCTGCTGGCCGATGTGGCGTTGGTGGGCTTTCCCAACGTGGGCAAGAGCACGCTCATCTCGCGGATCTCCGCGGCCAAGCCAAAGATCGCGGACTACCCCTTCACCACGCTCGAACCCAATCTTGGGGTGGTGCTCATGGATGAGGGCGACGAGATTGTGGTGGCCGACATTCCCGGGCTCATCGAGGGGGCCAGCGAGGGCCGGGGGCTTGGGCATCAATTTCTGCGTCACATCGAACGGGCTCGAGCTTTGGTGATCCTGATCGACCTGGCCAGCTCGACCGAACATGAGCCAGCCGAGCAGGAGCGCATTCTGTTGGCCGAGCTGGAGGGGTACCGCCCGGAGCTGGTGGAGCGGCCGCGCGTTGTGGTCGGAAGTCGAACCGACATTGCCGACCCGGATCGGTTGGCGGCATGGAAGGGTGCGACGTTCTCGGCCGTCACTGGTGCTGGAATCCCACAGCTCGTTGGATCGATGGCTGAGGCCGTCCGCCTCGCCCGTTCGGCCGAACCAGAACCTGAACCGTTTGTGGTCCATAGACCTCAGCCGGAGGGCCTCGTGGTGAGCCGGATAGACACCGGCGCCTACGTGGTTGCCGGTCGGGCCGTCGAACGCGCCGTTGCCTTGTCCGATATCACCAACCTCGAAGCGCTTGCGTACGTGCAAGAACGGCTCAAGCGGCTCGGGGTAGATAAAGCCCTGGCCAAGGCTGGGGCCAAGGACGGCGACACCGTCCACATCGGCAAGTTCAGCTTCGACTTCATTGCTGACTGACCTCGTCACCCCATGTCCTAGAGATTCAGTTCGCATCAGCTAACGGCCAGCGGGCAACCTTCGGGGCGTGACGCAGGTGGTGGTAGCCAAAATCGGGACGTCGTCGATCACCGACGACCAGGGCGAGATAGACATTGTCGCCATCGCCAAGTTCTGCGCGGAGGTGGCGGCGCTGCGAGCATCGGGCCACCGCGTGGTGGTGGTGACATCGGGCGCTATCGCTGCTGGACTGCCGGCCATCGGTCTCGGCGGGAACCGGCGACCCACCGATTCCGTGACTCTCCAGGCCGCCTCGGCCATTGGTCAGAGCCGCCTCATGCGGGTGTACGACGATTGCTTCGCCGCCCACGGAGTGGTGGCGGGCCAGGTCATGCTGGCCCCGCTGGACTTTGGTATTCGTCGGCAATATCTCCATGCCCGTGGGACGTTGCTCCGCCTGTTGGACCTTGGGGTCGTACCGGTCGTCAACGAAAACGACGCGATAGCCGACGACGAGATCCGCTTCGGCGACAATGACCGATTGAGTGTGTTGGTTGCCCACCTGATCGGGGCAGACGTCTTGGTGCTTCTCACCGACGCGGCCGGATTGCTCACGGCGGACCCGCGCCTCGATGAGCGGGCTTCGTTGATCGAGGAGATCGTGGAGTTCGACGCCGAGCTCGAGGCCCTAGCCGGAGGTACGGGCACCGTCCGCGGGAGTGGGGGCATGGCCTCCAAGGTGGCGGCGGCCAAGATGGCCTCCTGGTCTGGTGTGCGGGCGGTCATCGCCGCCGCGCACCGCGAGGGTGTGCTGGCCGACGCGGTGGCGTCCACCCCTGGAGTGGGCACGGTGATCCATCCGCGCCCCCAGCGGATGGCAGCCCGCAAGCTCTGGATTGCCTTTGCGGTCGATACCACCGGCCGGGTCATGGTGGACGAAGGTGCCCGGCGGGCCCTGCTGGAGCGGGGTGTCTCGCTCTTACCTGCGGGAGTGCTGGAGGTAGAAGGAACCTTTGTCGTGGACGAGGCCGTAGAAATCGCGGGCCCGGACGGAGTCACCTTTGCCAAGGGCTTGGCCCGCGTTGCCGCGGCTGACCTGCGGCAGACGGCTGGACGGCGCACCGTGGATCTGCCCGAAGGCGTATCGCATGTTGTGGTCCACCGCGACGATCTTGTGATCGTCCCCTGATCAATCAGCCAGGGCGACGGCGGCCGGGCTAGGCCCCGGTCGACGGCTGCGGGGTGGGCTCAGCTGGCGGTTCGGTGGCCAAGGCAACAGCCTCTGCCACGGCGGGAACAGCCGCGGGTGCAGCAGGAGCGGTTGCGGCCTCCAGGCCGAGCGAGGCACGAATAGAGGCCAGGCGATCTTGGGCCTCGAAGTTTGCTGCGGCCGTTTCGATTTCGATCATGCGGCTCTCGGTGGAGGCCTCGCTGAGTTCGCTCATGCCCTTGGCCCGGGCGTAACGCTGCTCGATCTTGTCCCGGACCTCGTTGAGGGTGGGGACCTCTTGGCCGACCGTCTCCGAGAGCGAAGACATGGCTTTGTTCATCTGCTCTTGCATCTTGGCCTGCTCGAGCTGGCCCAAGAGTTGGTTGCGTTCGGTGAGCTTCTTCTGCAGTAGCTGACCATTTTGGCCGACGGCCGCTTTGGCTTGGTCTGCCGCCTGCGTGGCGCCGTAATGCATGGTCTTGAGTTCTTCTACCTGGCCCTCGACCGAGATGAGCTGGGTAGCGATGGTTTCTGCCGCCCGGGTGTACTCGGTTGCCTTGGTTGCGTCGCCACCCTTGGCGGCGGTATCTGCCATGGTGACCGCCTGGCGGGCATTGGCGTTGAGCTTCTCGAGCTGCTCCATGGCCCGGTTCAGCTGCATTTCCGTCTGCTTGGCCTGAGCGATCACATTGGCGGCGTGTTCTTTGAGCCGCCGATGCTGATCCTGCGCCTCGGTAATGGCCTGTTCCAACTGAATCTTGGGGTCGGCCTTTTCGTTGAATTTCTGGTTGGCTCCGGCCGTTACGTAGTTCCAAAAGCGTTTGAAGAACTTGATCATGGCCAGAGCCTAAGCCACTGAACGGGAACCAGGACCCGCAGTGTCATGGTGAGGAGAAGCGCCTGAGGATCGGGAGGCGAGCCATGAGCTGGCTGATCCCATCGACCTGGGCCGCCCATATGGCGGCGAAGTACACGACGATGCCCAGCGCGGTTGCACCGATCACGGTGGGGATCATCACGAGCGCTGAACTGGGGGAGATCGCCACCAGGAGGCCAAAGACCACGCCGCCCATGATCGCGGCGGCCAAGAGAAGTTGAGCGGCCGTGCGCGCCAGCCCCCGCCAATCGAAACCGGGGCTGTGGCGGGTGAGAACGGAGATGGCCATGATCGCCGCCAAGGTGTAGGCGAGACCGAACGAGAGGGCCAACCCCGCAATACCCCACCAACGCACGAACACCACGGCGGCCACCACGTTCACGGCGTTCTCGAAACAGTTGATGAGGAACGGCGTTCGGGTGTTCTTCATGGCGTAGAAGGCCCGCATGGCGTAGAGGTAGGCCGAGAACCCCGGTAGGCCCACGGCGAAGGCAGCAATGATGCTGGTGAGGTGGAGCGCCTGGCCCAACTGGCCCGTCGCCTGGAACGTTCGGTAGTCCAGGCCCTTGGGGAGGGCGACGTAGCCCACCGCGGCCGGGATCATAAGGAGGCTGATGAGCCGGAACCCGAGCAGGAGTTGCCGGTTGAAGTCGGACCGGTCACCCCGGGCGTCGGCCCGGCCGAGTAGTGGCTCGAATGTGACCATGATGGAGACGGCGAGGAGCCCGTGGGGGAGTTGGAAGAACTGGTAAGCGGTTTGGTAATCCTTGGTGCCGTCAGAGCCAGGCTTGGACAAGATGCCGATGATCAGGACCGCCATCATGTTGGCGACCACGTAGCCGAAGGTCCACCCCGATAGCCGAAGGGTGCGTTGAACTGCCGGGTGTTTCAAGTCGAACTTGAACTTGAGGCGTACGCCAGCCCGTCGAACCGATGGGTAGAGGGCCAACGCCATGGTGGCAATTCCTGCGGTCGTCCCAAGCCCGAGCACCAGCAGGATGGATTTGTCGGTGAGGGCATCTTGGAGTGTCGGGTAGCCGTCGACCATCTGCCAGACGACCACCAGGGTGACGATGGCGATGAGGTTGTTGAGCACCGGCGCCCAGGCCGCGGCCAAGAAGCGGTGCCGGGAATTGAGAACGGCCGACCACACGGCCATGAGCCCGTAGAAAAAGACCTGCGGGGTGAACAGGAGCGAGAGCGGGATGGCCGCCGCCAAATAGTTGTTGCGGGTGGCCGCTGGCGATCCGGTGCTGAGCAACCACACGATGAGCGGGGCGACCACCGCAGCGATCACTGTCACTGCGGCTAGGGCAACCAACGCGAACGAGATGATGGCGGAGGTGGCCCCATCGGTGCCGCCTTTTTCTACATCATCGGTGAAAAGGGGGACCAACGTTGCGGCCAGCACCCCACCGAGGATGAGCTCGTAGATCATGTTCGGGGTGTTGTTGGCGCCCAGATAGGCATCGCCCAAGCCTTTGATGAGCAACGCAAAGATCAAGCCGGACCGGATGAGCCCGGTGAGGCGGGACACCGCAGTGCCGCTAGCCACAAATAAGTTGTTGCGGAGCATCCGGCTTGGTTCCGGCGCCCGGGCGAGTTCCGCCGATTCTGTGTCGGTAGGGGAGACCTGACCGGTGTCCAGCTTCTCAACCCAAAGGTCGTCGACGAGAAGCCCGACGGGATCATCGAGCAAGGGGGCGGGCGGGATCGCAATGGGATCTGGTCTTCCCAGCGCAGCAATGGTCCGAGGGCGGACAACGATGATCGGCTGGCCGTCGAATCCAGGTTTCACGGTGCGGGGCCGGTGGACCGTGCCCCCTGTTGGTTCGCTTCGGCGGGGCCGGCCCGCTGGAGGCGTGGCCGGTGGGTTCACGAGGAGGGGGAGGTCTGGCTGTGGCCCCCGGCGTCGTCGGCGTGATCCACGTCCTCGATCGCCATCCGTAGGGACTCAAGATCGGTGACGATGTCTCCGACATCGTCACCGAGCGTGTTGGCATCGCTCAGGCGATTGGAGACGGACAGCTCGATGGCTCGGGTCACACTCTCGTCCAGCCGTGCATTGAGCAGGCCGAGTTGGTCCCTGGCCCGGCTCACCAATGCATCCATACGGTCTGCTGTGGCCATCTGGGCCTGGAGCGCCGCAATGGTGCGCGCCTGGGTTTCGTTTGGCGCGGTGCCCGGGTTGGCGGCCTGCTGAATCTGTTGTAGCTCCCACCGGGCTTCGCGGTCGTTGATGCGGGTGCGGGCATCGGCCACGATTTGGCCTTGCTTGGCGACGCGCCAACATTCTGCGATTGCATCGTCGATCTGTCCGGAAACCGCGGTCAGCGAGTCTCGGAGCGGGCCGGGCTGGAACGACTTCACCGCGTCGCGGAACCGGCTCTGGGCCCGCTGCGCTTCCTGGACGGCACGGCGCCAAGGCTCCTTGACGCTCGACGGATCAATTCTGGTGCTCGTTCCGCCGGTGCGGGGAAGGGCGAGTGCGATCCGGCCGCCGTAGCCCAGCGCGCCACCGACGACGGCGGCCACAACAGTGACGGGCGCCGCCGCCGCGGCTATTGCGGCAAGCATGATGCCCGCAGCCACCCCACCGCCTAGGGCCAGGATGCCGCTTGGGGAAGTCAGGGCCCGTGAGACCGACGGGGAATAGAACCGGTCGCGAAGGCTGAGCGTCGTCATCTACGGGTATCCGGTCAGAAGTTCGACACCACCGCGGTGAACACCTTGGTGATGGTGGCCGGGTTGGAAGCGTCGTAGGCGGCGGCATTGGTTGCTTCGGCGATCTCCGTCAGGGTGTTGAGGTCTGCGTCGGAGCCGTAGGCGATCGGGAAGACCCGGACCGATTTGGCGTTTTCTCCGTCAGTGCCCCTGCGGAGCTTCTCCAACAGAGAGGTGAGCTGCTGGCGATCATCTGAGCTATCGCCATCGTCGTTCTTGCCATCGGTGAGCAAGACGACGGCATTGATTTTGGTGGGGTCGTACTGGGTGACCATGTCGCCGAAGGCATCTCCCGTCACCGCATAGAGCGGGGTGGCATTCTGCGGGAACTGATCGCGAATCTTGGAGGCCAGCCCTTCTCGGTTGGCGGACATGGGCTGCACCTTCAGGAGGTCCTGGAAGTCTGCGTCTTGGTTGGACCCGAGCCCGGTGGTGAAGATCCGCAGGCCAACTTGGTCGTCGCTCTTGAATTCACCCAGTGCCTCGATGGCGGCCTTCTTGGCGAGATCGAGCTTGGTCGGACCACTGGGGTTTTTGGGATCGGCCGCTTCCTTCATGGAACCAGACACGTCCAGCACCAACAGCACGCGAGCCCCCTTGCGCTGTTCCCGCCATTTCTGCAGCATCGACAACAGGACCGGCGGGGCTGGCACCTGGAGCAGCGTGGACGGCTGATCCGGATCGACGCCGTTGGCCTTTGAGATTGGAGCGCCGATGGTGACGTCCGGATTGCCGGGCCGGAAGCCGTACTCCAACACCTTTTTCTGAGCTGAGGGGCGCTGGACGAAATCGATGAACTGCTTCGCCGCCTTCTCCTCTGTTGCCGTGACCCAATCTGCGTTGAGCACGTAGAGCGGGCTATCGCTATAGAGCGTGCCCTCCTTTGGGTAGATCGCCACCAAGGGAACGCGGGGCTTGCGAGGGGTCTCGCCTGGCTTCAGGATCCCGTCTGGATTGCCCTTGTTGTAGTCAATGACCGACTTCTCCTCGACGGCGACCGCTGACGCATAGAGGAGGGAGGTCCCGTCTCGATCCGTTCGGAACCAGTTGTTGAGGAAGTTCATGGTGATGTCGCCGTAGTGCACGACGGACGACTCGACATTCTTGGCGAAGGCCGTCACCTTTGGGTTGTCCAGATCCTCTTGGGAGAGCCCGCGGGTCTTGCCGGCCGCCGCGTAGGTCTGTCCGATCAGGGCCGATAGGCCGCTGGTCGAGAAGTTGGGGTTGGTCTTCCCAAGCTTGAAGGCCCCCCACTCCGGGTGGCCATACGCGGCCCAGCCTTCCTTTGAAGTGGACAACTTGGCGATGTCGGCCCAGCCGACGGGCTTGGCCGGATACCCGAGGGCATCAGCCATGGGCTTGGGCATCGCAATGACCAACGGCGTGAGCTGGAAGGAAACGGCATCTCCCACCAACGCGCTTTGGCCGTCGTCAGCCAAACGCTGGTTGAGAATTTGCCCCCAGCTGGATGCGGCCGGCGACCAGATCACGGGGCGCTCGCCCTCGCCGGTCTCGGGCCAGCCGGTAGCCAATAGCTCAGTTGCGCCGCCTGAAGCCTTGGAGAACGGACGGACGAAGGCGCAGCCGTCACCGAGCTTGGCGTCGTCGGAACCATTGAACGACTTGGCCAAGGCCGTCATGAGGTCGATCTTCTCCGATGACACGGCCATGTCAATCACCGTGCAGTCACCAGGATCTCCAAGCCCATCTTGGTTGGCATTCGTACCGCCTCCGCTCCCACAACTCGCGGTAACCAGGCCCGCGGCCAGGACCAGGGCGGTCAGCCGGACTGCAGTCGTGCGTATGTGCATCAGGAATCCACCTTGTCTCGGACGGCGTACAACTCGCCGGCTCTGCCTTCGGGCGCCAGTCTGCCCGTGCCCGGGACAACGCCGGTGCCGCGGAGCGCTTGGGCGGTCGTGTCGGAGGTGGCGGCCTTGGCCACGGACCCGATGTTGGCCCCGTCGCGGCTGACGAGCACCACCGTCGCATTGACCGCTTCAGCGGTTCCTCCGGCGACTGCGGTTCGGGTGCCCCTGAGCGCATTGAGACCGGCCGATGGGCCCACCAAAATGTCGAGAGCGCCCCGTTGGGTCACCAGTGTCTTGGCCTGGTTTGGGAAATCGGCCTGGGCGACATTGGGGCTGTCGATGATTGCTTTCAGATCCGCGGCCGCAATGTCGCGGAAATCGCCGCCCTTAGGCACCAGGGCCTGAGCTAGGGGATAGAGCCGGGCCAGGCTTCCGGCGGTGGTGCCCGTGCCAATGCCAACCGGCGTCTGCTCCTCGACCGCAGCGCGGGCAATGCAGTCCCAGACGACCGGGCTCAAGGAGCAGCCACTCGGCAGGACCGGTTGTATGCCGATGAGGGTGGCGATGCCAAGGGGGGATGTGCCCAGTGCTTGCGCCGTGGACCACGGGCGGGTTTTCCCACCAGCCTCGGCATCCAGGTTGGCGATCCCCGGGGCGGGGTCCCAGGTGATCCAACCGTCCAGCGGTCGGTTGTCGACGGTGGCGATGGCGGCGCGGGCTAGGTCAAGGGTGGGCGGGTTTGCTGCGATGTCTCCACTGTCGGCCAGGGCTTGGCAGACCGCCATGAGGTCTGAGGTGCAAGCCACGATGGGCTTGGCGTCACTGGTTCCGCTGGCGCCGTCTGATCCGGTCACGATGCCGCGCACAACCAACGCCACCACCACAAGGGCAATCGCACCAACGATGGCCAGAATCCGCTGCCTCATGGCTGAACGCTACCGCTGGCTGGATGGTCGGCCCTGGTCATGGGTCAGGGGCTGACGCGGTGGCGGGGGCCTTCGCCGGGTCCGGCAATGTCGGCGTCGGTGAGCGTGGTGAGCTGCTCGTCGGTCGGATCGGTGAGGGCAACCACTCGGCCAGCTTGACGGGCGACGGCGTCTTCGAACAGGTTTCGGGCCAGTCGGCCATTGCCGAAACCCTTATCTCGGGGTACGGAATCGAACCAGATCCGAGCTTTGGCTTCGGCGGCGGGGTCCGGGTGGTAGCCGGCTGCGTCGCCGATGGTGGCGAAGATGCTCCAAAGCTCGTCGGCGCTGTAGTCGGGGAAGAAGATCGTCTTGGGAAATCGTGAGGCCAAGCCGGGATTAGCTCCGATGAAGTCGGCCATTTCATCCGGGTAGCCAGCGGCGATCACCACCAGGGTGTCTCGGCGGTCTTCTATGACCTTCACTAGCGTATCGATGGCTTCGCGGCCGAAGTCGTTCTCCCCGCCCCGGGCCAAGGCGTAGGCCTCGTCTATCAGGAGTACCCCGTCGGCGGCCTTGTCGGCCACCTCCATGACCTTCAGGGCGGTCTGGCCGACGAAGCCCGACACCAGTCCCGAACGATCGGTCTCGATCAGTTGGCCCTTGGCCACGACGCCCAGCGATCGGTAAATACTGGCCAGCAGGCGAGCCACGGTGGTCTTGCCCGTGCCGGGGTTGCCGGTGAAGACCAGATGCCGGCTCTGGGCGGAGGTGGGCAGCTTGCGCTCGGCCCGCAGTTGCTGGACTCGCAGCAGGTTGGTGACCAGGCGGACCTCGGTTTTGACGCTTTCAAGCCCTACCAGCCGATCGAGTTCGGCCAGAAGTTCTTCTAGCGGGCGGGCCGGCGGAAGCTCCTCCTTTGATGGCTTGGCCACCGCAGCGGTGCCCGGTGTGACGGTCTGAGGCGTCGCTGACGGTCCAACGGCCGCAAGGGGAGACACGGGCAGACCGCCCATGGCGGCGAGCAATCGGGAACAAAGATCGTCGACGGCTTGGAGCTCAACGCGAGCGGGCTCCGCATCCAAGGCAATGACGGTGAACGCGAGGTGGATGGCCCGGTCGTAATAAGCCCGGCTATGGCCCGTGCCAAACCGCTGATCGGCGGTGACCAGGATCTCGAACATGGGCGAGACCTGATCCAACCAGGCGGCCCGGCCCACCAGCAGCGAGGACCGGCGTAGGTCGTCGGGCTTGGCCCGGCCCAACTGATCCGGCATCCACGTGCCGAACGCAAAGATCACGCCCCAGAGCTCATCGTCGGTGTGGCTGCGGTCCACATCCACAAAGGCCGCGACCAGGTTGAAGGCCTCATTGGCCACGTCTTGTTCGAGGCGACGGCCATCGAGATTGGGCAGGCGCGACACCACATCGCGCATACCTCTGGCCACGTCGGCCACGAACGACTCGACGGCCCGCTGGACCTGCTTGGGCGGAATCATTTCGTCACGGGGTTCACCGGGGCTCGCGCCACATCAGCCAGATCTTCGGACCGCCAGGAAGGTGGGGCTGGCCCGTGACTTCGAACCCGTGCCGAGCATAGAAGGCCACGTTTCGTTCCTTCGAGGACTCCAGGTAGGCCGGCAGCCCCTGGTCGTCGCACCGGTCGGTAATGGCCCCGATCAACGCGCTGCCGATGCCATGGCCTTGATGGCTCGGATCGGTGCCCAAGATGGCCAGGTACCAGTGCGGAGGTGTCGGGTGGAGCTTCTCCATCGTGTTGATGGTGCGAAGGCTGCGAAGGGTATTGCCTCGGAAGAGCTGAAGTGATGGCCGTACGAGCGACACCAACTCCCTGGGCGACGTTTTCCAATGGTCCGGTTGTGCCCAGATGGCTGCGCCTCGTAGCTGGTCATCCACCAACACCTCACCGCCGCCTGCCATCTGAATGCGGGCCTCGGTGGCAAACCACGCTGCGGCCCGACGGGACCAATCTGCTTGTGGCGACGCCAGCCAACTCCAGACCGGGTCGCCATCAAACGAGGCCGCCAAGGTGGTGCCGACCTGTTGGAGTTCTTCGGCGAGGGCCGGTCGTACCAGGGGCATCGGCGAACCTTACTGGCGAGCCGCCGGTGGGCGGGCGGCCTCCCGGTAACGTTTGGCCGTGTCTGCGACCGCTTCGATTCCTGACCTTGGCCGACGAGCCAAGGCCGCATCCCGGGTGCTCGCCACCGCGCCGACCACCCAGAAAGACCGCGCCTTGGTTGGGGCCGCTGAACTGTTGATCGAACGGACCGAAGATCTGCTCGTGGCCAACGCCGCGGACGTCGCTCGCGCCGAGGAGGCAGGGGTGGCCGCCACCGTGGTGGATCGACTCCGCCTAGATGCCAGCCGAGTGGCAGCCATGGCCGGGGGACTGCGACAAGTTGCCGGCTTGGCCGACCCCGTCGGCGAGGTGGTTGATGGCTGGGTTCGGCCCAACGGCCTACGCATCAGCCGTGTGCGGGTCCCCCTCGGGGTGGTGGCGATCATCTATGAAAACCGCCCGAACGTGACCTCTGACGCCGCGGGCCTCTGCCTGAAATCGGGCAATGCCGCCTTTTTGCGGGGCTCGTCGGGCGCGATCACGTCGAACCTGGCCATTGCTTCGGTTTTGCGGGAGGCCTACGTGAAGGTCGATCTTCCCGCCGATGCTCTCGTTCTGGTGGACGACACGAGCCGAGCTGGTGCCATCGAATTCATGCAGCAGCGTGGCTCGATCGACTGCCTCATTCCTCGAGGCGGCCCATCGCTGATTCAGTCGATTCTGGACAACGCGACCGTGCCCTATGTGATCGACGGGGCCGGGAACTGCCATATCTATGTGGACGCGGCCGCAGATCTAGAGATGGCCGAACGAATCATCCACAACGCCAAAACGCAGCGGCCTTCGGTGTGCAATGCCGCTGAGACCTTGCTGGTGCACCAGGCGGTGGCCGAGACGTTCCTGGGGGGCTTGGCCGAGGCGCTTCCGGGCGTGGCCTTGGTGGCGGACCCGAAGACCATGGCCCTGCTGCCTTCAGCGACGGAGGCGACAGAGGTTGATTGGGCCGAAGAATTCCTGGACCTCAAGCTCGCCGTAAAGGTCGTTCAAAACATCGATGAAGCCATGGACCACATCGCGCGGTACAGCTCCGGCCATAGCGAGGCGATCATCACCGGTTCGCTGGCGGCGGCCGATCGCTTTACCCAGGAGGTCGATGCCGCTGCGGTGGTCGTGAATGCATCGACCAGGTTTGTGGATGGTGAGGAGTTCGGGTTTGGCGCCGAGATTGGCATCAGCACCCAAAAACTTCATGCTCGGGGCCCGATGGGTCTGCGGGAGCTGACCACCGCGAAGTACCTCGTCCGGGGTGACGGCCAGACCCGGGCTTGACCCGGCGTTTTCTGATTGACCGGGCGGTCAAGTGGAGCAGTAACCTGCCCGAATGACCGAGTACCGCTTCGAGTCCGTCCCTGAGGTCCGCGATGGCCTCCGCAAGGTCGATTACCTCTCTGACGAGGGCATCGCTGGGATCGTTTACCTCGCCGACCGGCTCAAGAAGCCGATTCTGGTTGAGGGTCCGGCCGGAACCGGCAAGACCCAGCTGGCCAAGTCGGTGGCCGAGATGATCGGTGCCCGGCTCATTCGCCTCCAGTGCTACGAGGGACTGGACGAAGCCAAGGCGCTCTACGAGTGGAACTACAAGAAGCAGCTTCTGCGCATCCAGGCCCAACGCGGTAATGACTCGTGGGACGAGGTTGAAGAGGATCTCTTCTCGGACGAGTTCCTGCTCGAGCGGCCGTTGCTGGAGGCCATCCGGGCCACAGAACCGGTGGTTCTGCTCATCGACGAGGTGGACCGAGTTGAGGTAGAGACCGAGGCACTCCTGTTGGAGATCTTGTCGGACTATCAGGTGTCCATCCCGGAACTTGGCACCATTGAGGCCAAGCAGATCCCCTTGGTGTTCCTCACCTCGAACAACACTCGTGAGCTCTCGGAGGCCCTCAAGCGCCGCTGCCTCTTCCTCCACATCGACTATCCGGATATGGAGCGTGAGAAAGAAATCATTCTCACTAAGGTCCCGGACATCACCGAAAACCTGGCCGACCAGGTGGCCCGCATTGTGCGGTCCTTGCGCCAGTTGGAACTCAAGAAGTCCCCCTCGGTATCCGAAACGCTGGACTGGGCCAACACCTTGATGCTGCTCGGCGTCGAGCAGGTAGATGCCGAGGTTGCTTCCAGCACGGCAAATATCTTGCTCAAGTACCAGTCAGATATCGCCAAGGCCGTACGTGAGTTTGCGGCTGACAAGCAGGGCATGAAGGCCTTCGCTCCCGGCCCCAAGTAGGCCTGGCCATCGTGACCGACCACTCCGACCCGGCCCTGGTGAACGGCGACGATGACAACCTGGGGGACCTCCGCGTTGCCGGCGAGCCCTTACTAGACCTCCTCAACGGGTTCATCGGGGAACTACGCGAAGCCGGCTTGCCGGTGAGCCTCACCGAGAACCTTGATGCCATGGCGGCCATTCGCCATATCCCCATGGAGGATCGCGAGGCATTCAAGTACGCCTTGGCGGCAACGCTGGTGAAGAACAACGCGCACTGGCGCTCGTTCGAAACCGTGTTCGAGGTCTACTTCTCGCTTCGGGGCTCCAAATATGGGCTGGATGATGACTCCTTAGAGCAGGACCTAGCTGACCTTCTCGATGACGACGAACGAGACGGCGCCGGAGACGAGGGGAGCGGCCAGAGCGGCCAAGGCGGCGGCGATGGCCTCACCCCGGAGGAACTCCAGCAACTGCTGTACCAAGCAATGATGAAGGGCAATGAGTCGCTCATGAAGGCCATTGCCCGCCAAGCGGTCAAGCGCTTTGCTGGCATGGAGCCGGGCCGGCCGGTGGGCGGCACCTATTACCTGTACCGGACCCTGCGGAATCTGGATCTCGAGGGTCTGCTCGAGAAGATGATGGAGCAGCGCCGCGAGCAGGCGGAGGCAGATGGCCACGAGCTTTCCAAGCTCGAAGAGCGCCTCGAGCAAGACGAGTACGAACACCGCATAGACGCGTTGAAGAAGGAGATCGAGGCGGAGATCCGTCGTCGGCTGGTGGCCGATCGGGGTATCGAGGCCATGGCCAAGACCCTGCGTAAGCCCCTGCCAGAAGACGTCGACTTCATGCACGCCAGCCGGGAAGAAATGGTGGGCCTGCGCAAAGCCCTCATCCCGCTCACCCGGCGGCTCGCCGTGCGCCTGGCCCGCAAGCGCCGCCACAACCGTCGGGGCCCACTGGATTTTCGTCGGACGGTGCGGGCATCCCTCTCTTATGGCGGTGTGCCTGCCGAGCCCAAGTTCCGCCACCCGCGCCCACACAAGCCCGAGATTTTCGTCATCGCCGATATCTCCGGCTCGGTGGCGGCGTTTGCCCGGTTCACCCTGATGCTCGTCTATGCGATCAGCGGCCAGTTCTCCAAGGTGCGGGCCTTCGTCTTCATCGACGGCATAGACGAGGTCACCTCGTACTTCGAGGGCGTGGAGGATGTCACCGAGGCCGTTCACCGAGTGAACACCGAGGCAGACGTGGTGTGGGTAGACGGTCACTCCGACTACGGCCACGCCTTTGAGGTGTTCCACAACAAGTGGGGCAAAGACATCGGGCCCAAAACCACGGTGATCATTCTCGGTGATGCCCGGAACAACTACCACGCCTCCCAGAGTTGGGTCGTCAAGGAAATGCAGCACCGGGCCCGGCACGTGTACTGGCTCAACCCGGAGCCCAAGAGCTACTGGGACACCGGAGACTCCATCGTTGGCGACTACGCCGCCTACACCGATGGCGCCTACGAATGCCGCAACCTCCGCCAACTAGAAAAGTTCGTAGAAAAGCTCGCCTAGCTTTCCCGGGCCAGGTCAGCAACCTCGTTGCCAGGTGGGGGTGGCGGTGTCGGCCCGGGAGAGGGCGATGCCAGTGGATACCAGAGCGGTGTGGGAGAACGCCTGGGGGAAGTTGCCGAGCATCCGTTTTGCCGCGGGGTCATACATTTCGGCCAGCAGGCCGACATCGTTGCGAAGGGCAACCAGTCGTTCGAAGATGGCCCGAGCCTCGCCAACCTTGCCCTGCTGGAGTAACACGTCAGCCAGCCAGAACGTGCACATCAGGAACGTGCCTTCCCGGCCGCCCACCCCGTCGTTGGTCGTGGACGTGTCGTAGCGATACACGAAGCCATCGTGGGTCAGTTCTTGCTGGATGGCCTTGACCGTGTTTGCCACCCGCGGGTCCGTAGCGGGGAGAAAGCCCACAAGGGAGACGAGAAGCAGGCTGGCATCAAGGGTGCGACCGTCCAACTCCTGCACGAAGACCCCTCGGTCGCTCACGCCCCGGGTCAAGATCTCGGCCCGGATCTCGTCACGGATTGCCTGCCACCGGGCGATGGGTGCATCGGTGCCGAGGACCCCGGCCAGTCGGACCGCCCGGTCCATGGCCACCCAGGCCATGACTTTGGAATGAGTGAAATGGCGACGGCCGCCGCGGACTTCCCAGATGCCGTCGTCGGGTTCGTGCCATCTCCGCTCCACGACGTCGATCAAGGTGCGGCCGACCTTCCAGAGTTCGGGCTGGTCGTCAATCGTCACCCGTTCACCCTCGAAGAACGCGTCGACAACTTCGCCGTAGACGTCGAGCTGGAATTGGCTGTGGGCGTCGTTGCCCGTTCGGACCGGTCGTGATTCCTCGAAGCCGGGCAGCCAAGGCAGTTCGATTTCGGTGAGCCGGTGCTCGCCGGCGGGGCCGTACATGATCTGTACGTCTTCGGGCCGGCCCGCCACCGCTCGGAGCAGCCACTCTCGCCAGGCGGCCGCTTCTTGGGTGTAGCCGGCATCGAGCAGCGACGTGAGGGTGAAGGTCGCATCGCGCAGCCAGCAGAATCGGTAGTCCCAGTTGCGGGACCCTCCGATCATCTCGGGGAGTGAGGTGGTCGGCGCGGCGACGATCCCGCCGGTCGGTGCGTAGGTAAGGCCCTTCAGCACGGTCAGTGAGCTACGAATTGGCTCCTCATAGGGCTCGAAGGTGGTGCATTGGTTGCTCCACTCCTCCCACCAGGCCGTCGTTCGATCGATCGATTCGGTTACCGGCATGGGCGACGGCGGGTCCAGATGCGACGGGTTCCAGGCCAGGGCGAACGGCACTTCGTCGCCAGCGCCGACTGCGAACTCGGCCACCGTCGACCAACCCTCAGGGCGGAGGTCGACCGGTGTGGTCAGGGTGAGAGCGTCTGGTCCGGCCACTATGCGCAGACCATTGTCGACCCGTCGCACCCAGGGCACGATCGAGCCGTAGTCCATGCGCACGGTCAGGTGGAGCTGCATCGCTACGGTCCCGCTGACCCCGCGGACAAGGCGGACGATGTCCAGGCGACCGTCGTCTCGGATCGGCATGCAGTCGATGAGGTCGACGACGCCGTCGCCGGTAGTGAAGCGGGTCTCGAGGACCAGCGTGCCGGGCCGGTAGTGCCGCTCGATGTTGCGAATGTGACCGGCCGGTGCGAGGAGCCACCGGCCGTGGTCTGGTGTCCCTAACAAGGCGGCGAAACAGGCGGCCGAATCGAAGCGTGGAAACGTCAGCCAATCGATGGACCCATCCCGCCCCACCAAGGCCGCGGATTCGGTGTCGGAAAGTAAGGCGTAGTCCTCGATGCGGTTGGTCACGTTTTGGCGACGAATTCGTCGAAGGCGGCGAAGAGGGCTGGTCGCTCGTGCGCCTCGCGGAGGCGCAGGGCCCTGCGGCGGCTGGTGAGAAGCAGATCTCGTGCCGCTCGTCCGGGCCAGGGTCGGGGGAGTAATTCGGGCGGGAGAAGTGGGTCGCGGAGGAATACCTCCTGAAAGGCGATCACCATGCGGAGGGCTCCCGGGAGGAAGTCGGCGTCGGAGATACGTGTGTGGCGCTGACGTAGCCCGTCCAGGACCGCAACGATGTGCTGGTGGTCCTCTACGAAGCGCGTGTAGGAGCCGGCGAGTTCGTCGATCGGCCAGAGGGACCGGGCCAGTTGGCGCGACGACCGGACCCCGCCAACCTCGAGGTCGTCGGTGCTGGCGAGGGTGAGCCGGTCACCTACTTCCAGATTCCCGGCGATCTCGCGGACCTCGTCTTCCCATGGGCGCGGTGAGACGTATAACCCGTTGTTCACTGCCGCGGCGCCAGCGTCGAGCAGACGGTCCCGGAGGCGATCCCGTGAGGCGCGTTGGTTCTCGGGGATGGCGAAGGCGGCGAGATGCCAATGCCCATCCCAGCCCTGGCCCTTTCGGTCCTGGCGGTAGGCCAACTCGTGGCGACGCATGGAGCCGAGCCGCAAGACGTCGCCCGCAGGGGTGGTCCGAAACGTTGCGGTGCGGCCGCTGCCGTCTCGCTCGAGCAGGCCTTCGGTGACGAGGCGCCGGAGACACGAGCGGATCTGTTCAGGGGTCTGATCGCACGCCGCGGCCACGTCGTAGAGCTCGCCGCCGTCGATGGTTCCGTCGGGGCGGGCCATGCCGAACACGAGCACCCGGGTCGGAACTTCGACGGCCGTTACTCGCACGACCGCTATCGTTGACGACCTCCAGGGTGTGGTCAAGTGCGGATGGCTACGGTCAGGGGATGTACCCCGGACTACACGCCGCGACCGCCCCTGACCGCCCGGCCATCGTGATGGGGGGAACGGGCGAAACCATCACCTACGCCCAGCTCGACGAAAGGGCCAACCGCCTCTCCCACCTGTTCCGCTCCCTTGGGTTGCAGCCTGGCGACCATGTGGCCATGTGTGTGGAGAACAACCCGCGCGTTCTCGAACTGGCGTGGGGTGCTCACTATGCCGGGCTGATTTACACCTTCGCCTCCACCCGGCTGACGGCCGAGGAGTTGGCGTACATCGTCGATGACTGCGATGCCCGCGTGTTCATTGCCTCGGCCTACACGGCCGAGCAAGCCGGGGCCATCACTGCCGCCACCCCCAAGGTGGAGGCCCGTTTCGTTCTAGACGGTGACCTTGCGGGGTTCGAACGCTACGAAGATGCCGTTGCCGCCCAGCCCGCGACGGCCCTCGAGGATCGCCTGGCCGGCACGGACATGCTCTACAGCTCAGGTACGACCGGCAAGCCAAAAGGCGTGGCCACCGCCCTGGCGTCTGCTCCGCTGGACGCAGCGACCTCGGTCACGGTGCTGGCCATGGGGCTCCTCGGTTTCGATGACCACATTCGCTATCTGTCGCCGGCCCCGATGTATCACGCCGCCCCGCTGCGATTCTCCATGTCCGCGCACCAGGCGGGTGGGACGGTGGTGGTCATGGAACGGTTCGACCCCGAACAGGCGCTGGCCCTGATCGAGCAGTACAAGATCACCCACAGCCAGTGGGTTCCGACCATGTTCATCCGGCTGCTCAAGCTTCCGCAGGCGGTGCGGGACCGCTACGACGTGAGCTCCATGGAGATGATCGTGCACGCCGCCGCGCCGTGCCCGATCCCGGCCAAGGAGCAGATCATTGCGTGGTTCGGCCCGATCGTCCACGAGTACTACGCCGGCACAGAAGGCAACGGGTTCGTCTACTGCACTAGTGAGGATTGGTTGGCGCACCCAGGAACAGTGGGCAGAAGCATCCTCGGCCCGATGCACATTTGTGATGACGAGGGGGAGGAAGTTCCCACGGGTGTTCCAGGCACGATCTACTTCGAAAGTGCGTCCCAGTTCGTGTACCACAACGATCCCGAGAAGACGGCCGAGACCCGCCACCCCCAAGGCTGGAGCACGCTCGGAGACGTAGGCCGAGTGGATGAAGACGGCTTCCTGTATCTCACCGATCGACAGGCCTACATGATCATCACCGGCGGGGTGAACGTGTACCCGCAGGAGGCGGAAAACATCTTGGCGATGCACCCCGCTGTGGCCGATGCCGCCGTCTTCGGGGTGCCCGACGACGACTTTGGTGAGGCCGTGAAGGCCGTGGTCCAGCCGGTCGACCCCGCGGCCGCAGGGCCTGAGCTGGCGGCCGAACTCATTGCCCATTGCCGGGAACACTTGGCCGACGTGAAGTGCCCGCGAACCATCGACTTCCGCGATGAACTACCAAGACACCCCACCGGCAAGCTCTACAAGCGCCTGCTCAAGGACGAATATTGGGAGGCATCAGGCCGATCGATCTGACCCGCGCAAGCCTGATCAACCCTGGTTGGCCAGGCCTGCGTAGGCCGCAAAGACGAGCATGGCCCCGCGAAGGTCGCCAGCCAGCCCATCGGCCATCTTGTTCATGACGTAGGCCACCGACAACCCGGCGTCGAGGTCGGTGACGGCAATGGAGCCGCCCCAGCCGCCCCAGAAAAAAGCTCGTGGATTGGGGCTCAACGGGATGAGGTCATTCATGAGACCAAAGCCCGTACCCATGCGCATCTTCATGCCCAGGACGAGGTCTTCGTTGTGGGACTGTTCGACCAAAATCCGTTCTACGCCGGCCGGGGACATGAGCGTTACGCCATCTACCGTGCCGCCGTTGGCCAGGGCAGCGTGAACCCGGGCCACGGAGCGGGCGTTGCCGGTTCCGCCCGCGGCGGGGATCTCCGAGGCACGCCATTCCCGGGTGTTGCATTCCGCCCCGGTGATGGGGGCGCTGGCCAGGCTGCGGCCGGCGATAGAGGCGAGGTCGACCGTGTCCCCGCCGCGGAGACCGGTGGTGGGGGGCACCATCTCACCGACCCGCGCTTCCTCTGATTCGGGTAGACCGATGAAGAAGTCTGCACCTAGTGGCTGAGCCACTTCCGCTTGGAAGAAGGTCCCCAAGGTTCTACCGGTGATGCGCCGGACGATCTCGCCTTCGAGGTAGCCCTGGGTGAGGGCGTGGTAGCCCGAGGCCGTGCCCGGTTCCCACATCGGTGCCTGGGCGGCGAGCACGCCGACGGCCTTGTCCCAGTCGTAGAGGTCGGCGGGGGTAATCGCGGGGTCCCACCCGGAAAGCCCGGCGGTATGACCCAGAATCTGGGCGGTGGTGATGGCGTCTTTGCCGTTGGCGCCAAACTCCGGCCAGTAGGTGGCGACGGGGGCGTCAAGGTCCAGCTCGCCTCGGTCCGCGAGCATGAGCACACAGATGGCCGACATGGTCTTGGTGGTGGACCACACGTTGACGATCGTGTCTTCTGCCCAGGGCCGACCGCTGCCGTCGGCGTCTCCGGCCCACAGATCCACCACGGGCTCGCCGTGAAGCGTGACGGCGACACTGGCCCCTCGCTCCAGGCCTTTGTCGAAGTTGTCAGCGAACTGGGCCTGCAAGCCCTCGAAGCCGTCTTTGCAATACCCGTGGATCTCAGTCATGTCCTACCTCCGGAGTGGAACCGGCGGGGACACTACTGCTCGTGAAGCCCGCACTCTGTCTTGGAGGAGTCTCGCCAGCGCCCAGCCCGGGGATCTTCTCCCGGTGCGATGGGCGTGGTGCACGGCATGCAGCCAATGGACGGGTAGCCCTGGTTGGTGAGCGGGTTCACGATGATGTTGTGCTCAGCGATATAGGCGTCGACATCGGTGTCGGTCCAGGTTGCGATTGGGTTCAGTTTCACCAAGCCCCGCAGATCTCGCGACACGATGGGGGCGGATTCCCGGGTGGCCGCTTCGGTGCGGCGCAGGCCGCTCATCCACGCATCTTTCCCGGCCAGGGCCCGATCGAGCTGCCCGACCTTTACCGCTGAGCAGCAGTTTTCTGGGTCTGCCTGCCACAGCTCTTCGTTCTGGCGGGCGACGGTCATCATGCGCAGGTTCAGGCCGTAATGGCGGCGCACTTCTTCTACCGTGGCCAGCGTCTCGGGGAAGTGGTAGCCGGTGTCGATGAAAACCACCTCTATGGCCGGTTCAACCTTGGTGGCGAGATCGATGAGTACGGCATCGGTCATCGAGGCGCTCATCGCCAGGTGGGGACCGAAGTTGTCGACCGCCCACCGGATGATCTTGGTGGCGGACATCGTCTCGAACTGATCGTTGAGCGCAGCGAGCTCGGCATCGGTGTAGTCGACCTTGTGGGTGGCCAGGCTCATGCGGGCTCCAGAAGAGCGGGTCAGCGCTCGGATCGGCGTCTCGGTGGGCGGGAGAGCGGTAATGGTCATGGCCACCGGTCGCTCACGTTGCACATTCGGACTCGCCGGTCTCGGCCACGTAGGGGCCCGTCTCGGCGTAGTCGACGTAGAACTCTGGGGCTTGCTCCGGCGTAGGGAATTCGTCGAGCTCCTTGAGCGATTCGCCCAGGCCCTTGACCCCACCGGAGCGGTCCATCCAGCCGCGAAACGATTCGCCGGCTTCACGCTCGTCGGCGAACCGCCGGATGACCCGGACGGCGGCTTCGGGGGCGTTCTTGGCGGGCAGCCGTAGGGCCCGCTCGCCGAAGTGGACCTGCGTATCTCCCACGTAGCCGCCCAGCAGCATGGTGTACCCGGGGGCCGACGAGCCGTGAGCGCGACGCTCCGCACCGGAGAACCCAATGTCGGCAATATGGTGCTGGCCGCAGGAGTTGGTGCAGCCGGAGATGTTGGTGCGCACGCCGCCCACATCGGCGAGGCCTTCTTCTTCGAGGCGGGCGCTGATGGCGTCGGCCAATCCCCGCGATTGGGTGACGGCCAGGTTGCACGTGTCGGCCCCGGGGCAGGCGACCACGTCGCGGGAAAGTTCTGCCCCGGGCTGGGCCATCCCTATGGCGTCGAGCCGGGCGTGAAGCTTGGGCAACTGCTCCTCGGTGAGGCCGAGGAACGCCAGGTTCTGACGGTTGGTGAGGCGCACCTGTGCGCCCAGTTCCCGCTGGATCGAGGCCAAGGCCCGGAACTGCGCAGAGGTGATATCGCCCAACTTGGCCCAAGCCAGAGCGGACACCGTGCCCTTGGCTGTACCGCGGACAACGTTGACTTCGTCCCAGCGCTCATAGGGATCGGTGGACCGGATCTTTACCTGGGTGCCCTGACCGAGCACGGTGGGCGTGATGCCGACGGCCACGCCGGCCGGGGAATCGCCCGCTTTGACTACGGCGTCGGGGATGCCCCCGGGCCACGATGACGAGGCCAACAGGAACTTGCGTTCCTTGAGGATTCGGCGCTGGGTTTCTTCCCAGCCCAGGGTCTGAACGACCCACTTCATCCGGGCCCGCAGTTTGTTGTCCCGGTTGCCGGTGCTGTTGAAGACCCGCAGGACGGACTCAATGGTGGGGAGGAGGTCTTCTCGGGCGGTGAAATCTTCTAGCGCCAAAGCGGGGAACGGGTTGGCCCCAAGGCCGCCGGCCACGAAGACCCGGAAGCCAGATTCCGTGGAGCCATCCTCGCGTGTTCGCACCGCTGCGACCACACCAACATCGTTGAACATGGCTTGACCGCAATCTGTCTCACAGCCGGAGAAGTTGATCTTGAACTTGCGGGGGAGACGTTGGCCGATGGGATTGCGTACGAAATGTTGGTAGGTGGCTTCCGCCCAGGCAGTGATGTCGAGGTGTTCGTGCGGGCAGGCGCCGGCGAAGTGACAGCCCATGACGTTGCGGACCGTGTCGCCGCAGGCTTCACGGGTAGTGAGGCCGACCGACGCCAGTTCCCGCAGGGCGTCGGGCACGCGCTCGAGGGGGACGAAATGCACCTGGATGTTCTGGCGGGTGGTGATGTGACCCCAACCGCGTGAGTACTCGTCGGCCAGGTGGGCGAAGAGGTCCATCTGATCGGGCGTGACGCCGCCGTAGGGGATCTTCACCCGCAGCATCTGGTTGTGGCCGCCTTGACGCTGGCCGTAGATCCCGTTGGTGAGACGGAAGACACGGAAAACATCTTCCTCGATCTCGCCGGCCAAGTAGCCAGCTAGGACACGCTCAAACTTCTCGATGTCGGCGGCTTGGCCTGGATCGATCTCTCGCTGGAGCATGGGGATGCCTTCCGGTAGCGGCGAACTCCGAGGGTCTATAACCGACCCAGCGAGTCAACAATTCCCTCCACGTTCTCAAATCTTGAGCGCCCAGGTCAACAATTGAGCGGATTGCCTGGTCAGAGCACTCAGACTCGGAGAAGTTCTGCCACTGCAAAGGCAAGGTCGATCGACTGGCGGCCATTGAGACGCGGGTCGCACATAGTCTCGTAGCGGGACCCGAGATCGGTGTCGAGAATCTCAAAGGATCCGCCGAGGCACTCGGTCACGTCGTCCCCCGTGAGCTCCACATGTACGCCACCTGGCCAAGTTCCTTCGCTGTTGTGCGCAGCGAAGAAGCCAGCGATCTCGGCCAGAATGTCGTCGAAGCGGCGGGTCTTGTGGCCATCGGGGGCAGAGAACGTGTTGCCGTGCATGGGGTCACACGTCCACACCACCGGGTGGCCGGCGTCTCGGACGGCGGCCAGGAGCGGCGGGAGGCCGGCCTCGATCTTGTCGGCGCCCATGCGGGTGATGAATGTGAGGCGGCCGGGAATACGCTCCGGATTGAGCCGCTCGCAGAGGGCGATGGCTTCTTCCGCCGTGGCCGTGGGGCCGAGCTTGCAGCCAATCGGGTTGTTGATCCCCGAGAAAAATTCCACGTGCGCGCCATCAAGCTGTCGAGTGCGCTCACCAATCCAGACCAGGTGAGCCGAGCAGTCGTACCACTCGCCGGTGATGGAATCTTGCCGAGTGAGCGCCTCTTCGTAGCCCAAGACCAGCGCCTCGTGGGAGGTGTAAAAGTCCACTTGGTGGAGGTTGGGCTGGGTAGTGGTGTTGATACCGCAAGCCTGCATGAACCGCAGGGCGCGGTCGATTTCGTCGGCAACCCGCTCGTAGCGGCGGCCCTCGGTGCTGGCGGCCACAAATTCTTGATTCCACGTGTGGACCTGGCGGAGATCAGCGTAGCCGCCCTTGGTGAACGCCCGGAGGAGGTTCAGGGTGGACGACGACTGGTGGTATGCCTGCAGGAGCCGGTTGGGATCCGGCATCCGTGCGGCCTCGGTCGGCGTGATGTCGTTCACCAAATGCCCGCGGAATGAGGGGAACTCGACGCCATCGATGAGTTCGGTGGGCGAGGACCGGGGCTTGGCGAACTGCCCGGCGATGCGGCCGACCTTCACCGTGGGCACACCGGAGGAGTAAGTGAGTACCACCGCCATCTGGAGAATGACCTTGAGCTTGTCCCGGATGGCGTCGGCGCCGAAGGCATCGAACGACTCCGCGCAGTCGCCGGCCTGCAGGAGGAAGGCCTCACCGTTGGCCACGTGACCGAGCTGGCTCGTAAGCGCTCGGGCTTCTCCGGCGAACACCAGCGGAGGCATGGTGGCCATCTGCGTGAGGACTGCCTCGAGTGCCGCCTCGTCTGGCCAATCTGGCTGCTGGGCGGCGTTTTTTTCGCGCCAAGAAGCAGGCGACCAAGTGGAGGAGGCAGAGGACACGTGAAAAGGGTGCTCTACGAGCACGCCAGACGCAAAGCGGGTTTCCGCAGTCGTCTGGCGCCGGCGCTCGTTTAGGCCGCGTCTATGCGGGATGCGGCTTCGGTGCGGACTGCGTTGACGGCCCGCTTGACCATGCGGCGGGCAGCCTCGGCCGTGACACCGAGTTCCTCGCCCACTTCCCGGTAGGACTTCTTGCGCCCGTCGTGGAGGCCGAAGCGCTGTTCGACGGCGAAGCGAGCCCGACCATCGAGCACATCGAGCAGCCCGGTGACCATGCGGTCTTCTTCGTTGGCTAGGGCCAGATCTTCTGGGCCGGGGTTGTCGTCGGCGAGGAGATCCACCAACTCTGAGCCATCATCATCGCCAACCACCCGATCTAGCGAGGTGGGAGTGGCTAGGCGGTGCAGGCGAGCGTGCTCGTCATCCAGCTCGTCTCCGTCGCCAGAAACCTGGCGAAGCGCAGCCCGCAGGCTGGCCGAGCGATCTCCGGGCAACCGCACCAAGCTGGCCTTCTGGTCAAGCGCCCGGCCGATGGCCTGACGGATCCAGAACGTTGCGTAGGTGGAGAACTTGAACCCTTTACGCCAATCGAACTTGTCGACGGCATGCTCCAGGCCGAGGTTGCCTTCCTGGATGAGGTCCAGCAGTTCCATGCCGGGAGGCAGGGGGTAGCGCCGGGCGATGCTCACGACGAGGCGCAGGTTGGCTCGGATGAACCGGTCCTTGGCCCGAGCTGCCGAGCGGTCTAGACGGCGGTCCTCCAGGGACCCGTCTCCTGCCGCCAGCCGCTCCCGGGCCGCTACGCCCCGTTCGATGATTTGGGAGAGCTCGCGTTCTTCTTCAGCGGTGAGCAACGCCACCGCGCCAATTTCGTTGAGGTACTGACCAACCGAATCACTCATGACTACCTCTTCAACACGTCGGGGCTTTTGACCATTCCCGTTGACCCGGTCTCGCTAAGAGTCCGAACCAGCAAGTTGCTTCCAGGTAATTTGAAACCGTGACTACCCCCAACCTTCTTCCCGATTTGCCGGTGACACGGGTCACTCGGCGCATTTGGGTGGCTGACATGGTGAAAGGGCTCCGGTGAGTATCCGGAGCGGACCGCCTCGGCGGATTGGAATTTTTGGGGGGACCTTTGATCCTCCTCATATCGGCCACCTTGTTGCTGCTCTTGATGCTCGCCACGCGCTGAAACTTGATGTGGTGCTGCTCGTGGTGGCCAATGCGCCGTGGCAGAAGGTCGGAAACAGGCCTGTGAGCCCCGCTACCGACCGCCTAGCCATGGTGGAAGCGGCAGTTGCTGGTTGCGCTGGTTTGCAGGTCAGCGACATTGAGATCCGGCGTGGCGGGCTCAGCTTCACCGCCGACACGTTGGCCACCGTGGGCAAAGACGAACCGGACAGTGAACTGTTTCTCATCCTCGGCAACGACGCCGCCGCAGGCTTTGCCACGTGGGACCGTCATCAGGAGGTAGCGCAACTGACCACGCTGGTGGTGGTCGACCGCCCCGGAACACCTACGCCGATTGACGACGGGTTCAGCTGGACCAGGATCGATATTCCGGCGCTGGAAATTTCCAGCACTGAGTTGCGCCATCGCGTGGCCGACGGCCGATCGATCGACTACCTCACCCCCGCAGCCGTGGTGACCTGCATTACCGAGCGTGCGCTCTATCGTTGACCAGATGACCCCGGAGCCGCCGACACCCCCCACCCGGCGGAATCGACCTGATCGGAACTTTCGTCAGCAGGCTCTCGGTGGCCCGGCACCAGTCATTCAGCCCGAAGTCGAGCCGGCGCCCGTGCTGCGGGAAAGTCTTCGCCAGTCTTTGTCGCGGATCCCCGATCTTGGCGAGGAGGCTGAACGGGCCGCGGTTCCTGCCGTCATTTTGGAGCAGAAGCCCCAGCCCGCCTCCCCTCGGCCAACGTGGTTTCGGCGAGTGGGCTTTGCCGTCCTACTGATCGCACTGGTGGCTTCCATTCCCGGCCTGGGGTACGCCGGCTACCGGCTCGTGTCGCAAAGTACCGACGGAAAGCAGGGGGACGCCGGGGCAGCCCCCGCGGATCCTGGCTTCGAGGAACTCGTCATTTCCACGCCCACCGCTTTGCTGATCCAGAACGACGCAAAGGGGGTGCCCGTGAACCTCACCTTCCTTTCGCTTGCGGGCGACAAAGGTGGGTCGGTCATTTTCCTCCCCCTCGACACCACAATCCCCAAGCCCGCGTTTGGCATTGACCGCCTCCGAACAGCGTTCACCATGACCGGGGGTAACCACACTGCGTCGGCACAACAGGTGGCGTACCAAGCGGCCAGCGTCCTCAACGTGGGTATAGACGACGTTTTCGAGGTCGACGACCGTGGCTGGAGCCAACTGGTTGCGCCTGTCGCTCCCTTCGGCCTTTTCAACTCGGACCCACTTAATCTCAACGGAACGGCGATGCCTGCGGGAGAGATTCAAATAGCGGCGGACCTCGTTGGGCCCTACCTGACCGCCACCCGCGATGGCGAGGACGACCTCAGCCGGTTCCCCCGGCAGCAGGAACTGTTGCGGGCCTGGTTGGCGGCGGTGGCCGGGTCCAGCCGGACCGACGCGGTGCTGGGCGAGACGTCCACCGGTCTTGGACGATTCATCCGCACCCTCGCTGCTGGTGATGTCACCTACAACACCCTCCCCGGGAAGTTCACTGTCGACACGGCCTTCGGCAACCAGGCGCGCTACACGCCAGACAACGCGGCCATCACCGATCTCATAGCGGAAGCCGTACCGGCGCCAGACGCCGCCTACCCGGGCTCGCGTACGACGGTACGGCTACTCAACGGCGTGGCCGCTGCCCCCATACCGACCAAGATCACTCGGAAAGTGGTTGCGTACAAGGGCACCGTTACGGTGGTCGGCAACGGCCCGAGCTTTGGGCGGGATAAGACCACGATTGTTTATGCCAACCCGGTCCAGCGCACCTACGCCCAAATACTCATGACTGCGCTCGGTGGCACTGGCACCATCCGTCTGGACCGACAGGCGCCAGACAACGTCGATGTAACGGTGGTGCTGGGCCGAGATCTTCTTGGCGACCAACAGGCCACGACAACCAGCACCATTCCCACCGGAGGACCCTGATGAGCCAACCCACCCCAGAAGCCCGTTGGGCCGTCGAAGCGGCACGCGCCGCTGACTCCAAGTCCGCGGTAGATGTGGTGGTGCTCGAGGTCGGCCCGGTCCTGGCGGTTTGTGAGTACTTCATCATCGCTTCAGCGTCGAACCCCCGGCTCGTCAAGAGCATCGCTGAGGAGATCGAATATCGGGTGAGCGACGCGGGCGGAGGCAAGCCAATCCGGGTCGAAGGCCTGAGCGACGCCCGTTGGATACTCATGGATTACGGAGACTTCGTGGTCCACGTGTTCCTGGACGAAGCCCGGGCCTATTACGACCTTGAACGCCTCTGGTCGGACGTGCCCCGTCTGGCCTGGCAGGACCCAGACGCCCCCGTTGACCAGCCCAATGCTGGCAATGCGGCAACTGCCGGCGCGTGACCGGAGCGAACTTGGCCGCGGCTTGCACCGACCCCTAGGATAATCAGTCCCACGGGGCTATAGCTCAGTTGGTAGAGCGCTTCCATGGCATGGAAGAGGTCAGGGGTTCGATTCCCCTTAGCTCCACCAAGTGGCCCTTATTCGAACCCCGGTCCCGCACAGCGGCGCCGGGGTTCGTTGTTTTCTCTGAAAGTTCGGCCAGGAGGTCCTGTGCGAGCAGGTGGGCGAAGGCTGGCGTCAAGGTGACTTCGGTCCCGTCTTCGTCAACGTCGATCCTGGTGAACACCGCCAGGTTGATCCGACGTCGGATTTGCGGAGTCGCGTCTTCGTAGGCCTTGGCGAACACCGAAGCCAGGGCCAGCGCCTGGTCGAGGTTGCTCTCGATCTGCTCCCAGTTGATCTCGGTGGCCGCGAGCGCCCCACCGGCGTTGGCCAACTCGGACATGATGCGCTCCTGTTCCTCCTTCAGGAGTTCGACAGGGATCGCCCCAGCGAGGTGGGCTTGAAGGAGCTTTCGCCGTTCGGCCTCAAGTCGTTGGATCCGTCGTCGTTCGCGTTGGGTGTGCTTGTTGGCCTCTGCGCTTCGTGCGCGCATTGCTTCGAGCATGTAGCCCCGGATCCGCTCAGCGGTGAGCTCGTTGACCTGCAGGAACCTGTACCGGTCGATGACGAGGTCCTCGAGGTTGGCTGCTGGCATGTAGGGCAGGTCGCAGCTGCTGCGGTTCTTGTGTCGGCCGAGGCAGTAGAAGTAGTCGAACTTGCCGCCGTGGCGTCCGCTCGCCCGTGTGAACGACATCCGCGAGCCACAACGTGCGCAGTAGAGCGAGCCCTTCAGGTAGTGGCGGTGAGTGCGTGAGCGCTCGGATGACTGGAGGCGGCTGCTCATGATGGCTTGGACGGTGGCGAAGGTCTCGATGGATACGAGGGGTTCGTGGCGCCCCTTGTATTCAACGCCGCCCCACTTGAGAAAGCCGATGTAGTTCCGGCTCCGCAGCAGTCGTTGGAGCGATGAAACCGATAGCGACTGCTCTGCCCGGGTGGCGGTCGATCGGCTTCGGAGTCCTTTGGCGGCGAGGGCTTCAGCAAGTTGATTGAGGCTGTACTCGCCGGAGGCGTAGGCCTCGAAGGCCCAGCGCACCAGGTGACCGCGCTCGGGGTCGATCTCGATGGATCGGACTTCTTGGCCGTTGCGCGTCGTGCGGACGTTGATGTAGCCGAGCGGTGCCGATCCGGGGTACCAGCCGTCCTTGGCCTTCTGGTGCATCCCCTTCTTGATCTCGCCTGCGAGGTTCTGGCTGTAGAACTCCGCGATCGAGCTCATGATGCCGTGGAGCAACATCCCTGATGGCGAGTCATCGATGGCCTCGGAGACGCTGACGAGCTGAGCACCGGACTTGGTGATCATGAGGTTGATGGTGACATCGTCTGCCCGGTTGCGGGCCAGGCGGTCGACCTTGTGGACAATCACGTAGTCGATGTCACGTTCGTTGACGAGCCGACTGAGCATGGCCTGGAGTTGTGGCCGGTCACTACTGCGGGCGCTTTCCCCGGCGTCGGTGTACTCGTCGATGACCATCGCGTCCATGGCCTCGGCCTTGTGGTGGCAGGCGTTGCGTTGGGCGGTGATTGAATACCCGTCGCCTTCGGTGCTGGTGGTCGCCTGAGCGGCGGTGGACACGCGCAGGTAGATGACGGCTCGCTTGCTGGGGTAGAGCCGCTCGGCCGTGGCTGGTTGTTCCATGCCGCGCGCGACCACCGTGGTCTTGTCGGTGGGGCGTGGGGGTTGTGGCATGGGTGCCTCCTGGCGTTAGTTGATGAGGATGGGTGGGCTGGCAGCGCGCTGGTACCGGCTGCCGTAGCCGTAGCCGTGGCTGCCGCGAGGGACGAGCGCGTAGCGGTGACGGCTGGGTCGGGTGACGGTCTGCAGCAGGCCGGTCTGGCGTAGCCGGGTGGTCATGGCAGCCGGGGAGACATGGAACAGGTCGGCCATGGCGCGTTGGTCATGGCGGGAGTTGGTCCATGCCCGGTTGAGCCAAGGGCGGGGCATCAGAAGACATCCGGCGAAGTAGTCGCAGACTTGCTCGATCCACTCGGGACGATCCGTGAAGTCGATGCCGTGGTACAGGGTGTCGATGAAGGGGTGATCGATGATGTGCTTGAGTTCGTGGGCGAGGCTGAATCGTTGGCGGGTGGTGGGCTCGGAACCGTTGAGCACTACGAGCCACCGTCCCTTGACCCACTGAGTGGCGCCAGAGACCGGCCAGGGGCTCTTGTGGACGACCTCGATGCGAGCCAGCTGGGCGATTGCCTCTTCGAGTACGGGAGGCTCGGTGATGCCAAGCAGTTCGAGGAGGCGCTGGGCTTGCTGTTCGGCCAGGACCATGGACTCATGTCTGGTGAGGGGTCGGATGGGGGCGATGTCACGGATCTGGGCGAGGACCGAGCGCTTCATGTCGTCCTCCAGGGGTGATCATTGCGGTTCTTTCCAGTCGCAATACATTGTTCCTTCGGTAGCTGTTTAGCTCTATCTCTCTTAGGTATTGGTGGGAAGACAGGTTGTGAATCAGGAATGTCGTAGTAGTTGCGAAGGTGGGTGAAATACTCTTCGAGGTCTGCTATCGCGTCGGGGGAAAGCTCGGGCTTCGAACGACGATATCTGCCACTTCTTGTGGCCTGCCAGGGGTTATACCCCGTGCGCGACATGGCTACCGGTCCGTTCAGGCTGAGATCCACCTGCTGATGTCGGACTGGATGATAAGGAATTATTACTTCAATATGTTGTTGAGTGTTCATATGGCAAATTCTCCGTTTGCATTTATAATTATCCAATTTTCCGAACATCGTGTCAAACATGACCGGGATGACCAAAGGGCAGTATTTAGGGTAAATGGGTGGGTCTCTCGATAATGTGAAGAGACCCACCCATGGTGACGGTCAGGTGCCCTCGG
>JANXNS010000012.1 GCA_025353965.1 Aquihabitans sp. | reverse complement strand
TCAACTCCTGTTGAGCGCCCGCCAGCCCGCCGCACAGCAGGACCTGTTGGCCGAACTGCCCGAGACCGCAGTGGTCGGTTTGGACATCCGTGACCCGACTGCGGGTGACCGGCTCGTCGAAGCTGCCACCACCAGTTTCGGACGCTTGGACGTCCTCGTAAACGCCGCTGGAATCGTCGCCTTTGGCGACCTCGCCGACACTCCCGACCTCGTGATCGAAGAACTCTTCTTGACCAACGTGATCGGGCCGCTCTGGCTGCTTCGTCGGTGCATCCCGCTGCTCCAAGCGAGCAAAGGCACCATCGTGCAGATCTCCGCCGTCGTGGCCGAGCAGCCAATGCCAGGCATGGCGACGTACTCGGCCACCAAGGCGGCCTTGACCGCGGCGGATGCCGCGCTCACCCGCGAGCTACGCCGGGTCGGAGTCCGGGTCCTCGACGTCCGACCGCCGCACACCGAGACGGGCCTGGCTGGACGACCGCTCCACGGAACCGCACCCCGGCTCCCCAGCGGACTGGACCCAGCAGTGGTCGCGCTCGCCATCGCTGACGCCATCTACGACCCACGCCGCACCGTGATTGCCTCCAACGAATTCATCGAGTAATCCCGCAACACCGGGTTCCGAACGGCCGGGGCGAACAGTCTGGCTGTAACCATCAACGCAGACATGGCGCGGCAGGCATCGGGCAGAGGCAACCGTCGCGGGGCGACAATGATTGTTTCGCCAGGGCTGCCGGTCGGTCAAGATGAACTGGGTCAGCAACGTCGAGGAAGTAGGGCGAGTTACGGCATGGATCTCGAATCGGTAGCGCTCGCTGTGGTCTTCCCGGCTTCGGACGCGGTGCTTACGTTCCATCTGGCGGCAAGTGCATCGATGTTCGGGTTGATCTGGTTCGTGCAGATCGTGCACTACCCGCTTTTTGGCTCAGTCGGACATGAGGGCTTCGTGGCGTACGAAACGGCCCACCGTCGGAGGACGTCGTACGTCGTGGGGCCTCTAATGGCGGCCGAGGCTTTAACGGCGGTGCTACTCGTGGCGAACCCGCCAACGGGCGTCGGGGCGGCACTACCACTCGCGGGTTTGGTACTCCTCGGCGTGATCCACATGAGCACCGTCTGGCTACAGGTGCCGCGACACGCCGAGTTAAGCAACGGATACGACGACGTTGCGCTGCGTCGCTTGGTGCGGTCGAATTGGGTGCGGACCATAGGCTGGTCGGGTCGATGTGCGATCGCGATCGTCTTGGTACTCGTGGCCTCATAGCCCGACCCACCAAGGCCAGCGCCGCGATGACCCGATCACCTGCTCCAAACACGAAGCTGCTGGTCGATGGTTGGCGTCAACTCGACCCGGGCCCTGTGATCGGCGTGTGGCGCTTCGGGGCTCGGGTCAACAGCGTGGCAAGCTGCGCCTCTTCATGAATACCGTTGGGATCGACGGCGACCACGAGGAGGTCGGACCCGGCGATCTCGAGGCCGACTTGAAGGCACGCACCGCACGGAAAGGTGAGTTGGCCACCAGTTCTCGGCGCGCACACTGCGAGAACTAACGGTGCGATTGCCTCGGTGACCGCGTTGAACAATGCAACACGCTCGGCGCACATGGAAAGACCGAGAGACACGTTCTCCACGAGCACGCCTCTCGTCGTCCGTCCATCGACGCCGACCACCGCGGCGCCCATTGCGAACCGTGAGTAGCGGGCGTACGCACTCGCCCGCGCCTCAACGGCAAGGTCGATGGCTCGGCACAACCGCTCGTGTTCGCCTCCGGTCGCCTCTAGTTCTGGTGACACAGTCCGAACCTCCCCCGGCCGTTCAACCTACTGGGCGGCCAACGTCGGATGCACACCGATGACGTCGCGTTCGACAAGGACACCGGGTATCGAGGCGGAGATGCCATGCTCCTGGCGGTCCTCACGCTGGCGACGACCTCTGCCATCGTGAACGGCAAGCCTGCACCGGCCGATGCAGTTACAAACCGAGAAAGAGCACGACGGGAACAGGGTTCAATCCGCCGAGACACGCAGCGGGCAACATAAGCTGCGGTCCATCGTGGATGCTGATGCGCACGCAACTCCGAGAATCATCAGCGTCGTGAGACCGGCGGGAGACACGGCGCATCTCCGCCTCTCGCAATGCTCGAGCAGCACGTGCAGGGATGCATCGTCGTGAAACGGACCAATGCGGGCCCCAACCACATCGACGGCGTACTGGTCATCGGCGGCGGATACGCCGGGCTCCACGCCGCTGATGCCGTCCGGCGATCTCATGTTCCAGTCACAGTGGTGGACCGCACGGGTCGCCACGATTTCGTGACCCGACTGGCCGCCGTCGCTGGGGGAGCCGCCCCAGAGGAGGATGCCTCCCGACCGCTTCAGGCCTTCATCGACAATGTCGTGATCGACTCCGTCGTAACGATCGGCGACGGCTCCATCACTCTGTCGGATGGACGCACCATCACCGCTGACGCTGTCGTCGTCACCGCAGGGAGCGCTCCGTCACGGCCGCCCATCGATGGCATCGGACATGCGCACACCCTTCGGTCCGCCGAAGATGCCGTGGAATTGCGTGAATCCATTGCCAGCGCGCCATCGGTGGTAATCATCGGGGGCGGCGCCACCGGGGTCCAACTCGCCGGCGCAGCCGCCGAGGCGCACCCGGAACTCACTATCCACCTCGTGGAGGCAAAGCCCAGACTCCTCGAGGGCATGCCAGAAGCGTTCAGTTCCGGCGCAAGGCGGATCCTCGAGGGCCGCGGCGTCCACGTCCACCTGGGCTTCGATGTCGAGCGCATCACCACGCACGGTGCCGTCGTTGACGGCAGCCTGCTAGAGGGTCTGGTGGTCTGGGCCGGTGGCTTCTCGGCGCTGGCCCTGGAGTACGGCATGCCGACATCTGCGGGTGGGCGCGTCCTCGTGGATGATGCGCTGCGCGTGCTCAACAGCAACCGCACGTTCGCCGCTGGTGATATCGCCGACCATCGCAACAGCGCCGGTGATCCCCTACCCATGTCTGCCCAGGTCGCCGTCCAGGCGGGTACCGGAGCAGGGCGCAACGCGGCCCGAGCAGTACGGGGTGAACCCGTGGAAACCGTCGACCTCCGCCAGATCGGTTGGGTGCTCGACCTCAGTGGACGTCGCGGCCTCGCCCAAGTCGGCACGATCAATCTGACCGCACCAGGTGCCGACCTAATTCCCCCGCTCCTCCACGAGGCCATCGACCTGAAAAGCCTCTTCGAGGTGGGCGGAGTACAAGCGTTGTGCTACGCCTCCGCGTCGGTCCGTTCACTGTTCACCTGGCCACTCGCGTTGGGCCACCACGCGCAGTTGCTGCTGCGCGAACGATTGGTAGAGCAGGCGCGCACCTGAAGGATCCCCAGCCGTCGGGCCTCACGCTGCCTACGGCTTCAACGTCCCTTGGACCAGGCGCTGAAGCTAGCCAGCGATCCAGACCTCGGGCGCTCCAACCAGGGCCACGGGTGCACCTCGGCCAGCTTCAGCAAACGCGCTCGTCGCCGCCACCCGGGCACTGGCGCGAACGTGGCGGCGAGCGACCGCTCAGCGAGCACTCGTACCGGGTCACCCAGATACACCTCGAGGTTGCGCAACGTCCCCAGCTCGGCCAGGCGGTCCACCATGAACACGAGTCGCTTCGACGAGAGACGCAGCCTGCTGAGCAATGCCAGGTCGAAGACGAACACCGCTGGCAGCCGAGGATGCGCCGCCAGCGCCGGGTCACCGTCACCCAACGACTCTGCGGTCAACCAGACCGCGTCCGGCGTCGAATAGAGCTCCGCCTGCTCGGGCCCGGCGGTCCGCCCAACATCGGGATCACTTTGGAGACGCGGATCCATGTCAACCGGGGCGAGGGGCGGGTCGTCGGGCCACTCCCGAATCGGACACGCGTGCTGGTGCTGGCACGTATCACAGAGGCCTGGAGCCCGGCGAAGGACCTGCCGCTGCGAGAACCCGTAGGCCTTGGCGGTGCCCGACCCGGTCGTCCATTGCCACCCAAGGCGGTTCGCCGCACGAGAGCCGTCGAGCAGGTGCGTGAAGAAGTGATCCTCCCGGGTCCGCCAATCTGCGCCGTGACGCACCGACCACTGCGAGGCGAGCCACATGCGGGCCTGGTTAACCATCCACCCGTCACCTTCGAGCTCATCGAGGTTCAGCTCCACGCAGCGCATCGAGCGATCCCAAGGTTCGATCTCTGCACGGGCGTTCAAGGCGAGGGACCGTCGCAGAGGCTCGCTGTTGCCCTCCCCGATCCGTGCGTAGAGGTGGCGCGCATACTCCTGCCAGCGAAGCTCGTCGCGGAACTTCGCGCGATCTGCGCCGGATCCGTCGACTGCCGCCCAAACCTCCGGGAGGGTGAGTTGGCCGTGGCGTATCCACGGTGAGAGGGCCGACGCGCCGCGGCGCGATCGCGGCAGCACCTCATTGCGGCGGCGGGCGTAGCCGACGAGGTCGAAGGAGGCGAGTGCCACGTCCGCAGCTGCCTGGGTGCCTACGAAGCGGCCCGAACGCCGTGGCTCGTCGTCACAGACCTATCCCAGATGCGTCCCCACCCACCGAACCTCGTCGCCCGGCTCGGGCAACGGCAACATCGTGTCCGTCATGCCCGCCGGACCCGGATCGGCCCCTTCGCCGTCGACGGATCGACCGTCCGGCCGTCTTGAGTGATCACGACACGACCCTCGGCCTGCAACCGACGGGCTGCGGCGCGAGCGGGCTCCCTCAGCAGCCGCCACCCCGCGTCACCCACCGACTTCGCCGCCTCGTCGGGACAGATGGTCGCACTTCGGGCCCGGCAACCGAGCAGGCGCACGATGGCTGCTTCGAGCTCCCGATCGACCTGCCGCACCCCGCGGCGGCGACATGCAGCAGAGCAGTACCGCACCTCATCCCACGAACGCTCCCACTTCTTGCGCCACCGCATGGTTCGACCACAAGCGACACAGGCCTTGGCGATGGGTTCGGTAGTGGCATCGGCCATGGCCTGAGGGTAGCCACCAAGCACGAAACCAGCTCACCCGCCCATGAAGCCGCTAACAGGCTGAATCGCACTGGGTTTTGTGGAGGCTCTGATGTGCCCCGGTGCGATTCACCTAGTCTCCAGCTGATCTGAGAGTGTCTGCCGCAGCTTCGGCTGCGGCAGACACGTCCCGCCGCCGGGTGAGGATTCCCGATGGCCGCTACCGTCAGATCAGACAGAGGCCAGACCAGGCAAAGCAAAGATTGCGGGTCGCAGTTGTCCCAGTCGATGGCCTGTTAAGACCAAAGCTGGTCCGGTAGGTGGTCCCCGAGCAGTTCGCAGTCGCCGTCACGTTCATCGTCGAGGTGGGCACCCGGTTGAACTGAAAGCTGTAAGCCCGCGTGTAGGTGCCTGTCCCGAGCGAGGCATAACCGGCCTCCCCATTGGCACCCTGGATGTAGAGCGACTTGATCTGCAACCCCGCCCCACACGCTGCACGACCATTGAGGAGTACGTGGCTGTCCCATGCCCAAGCCGAAGCAGGCTGAGCCGACGCCATCAGACCCCCCAACATGGACATGAAGGTGACCATCGCCACCGCGAGGACGACGCGCGCCTTGCTAGCCCGCCTCAACTGACCGATCTCGTGTTCCATACCTGCTCCATTCGTGGACTTACCAACAACTGCAGGTAGGCACCTGCCGCAACCGACAAGGTACAAACCGTGCGCGCGTGATCAAGAGCGCCATATCGCGCACTCCACCGCACGACCGGTTGGGACTGCCGCGCCTGATGCGGAGGGACTGTCAGATTCTTTGTGTAACCGGCCGTGATGGTCATGGTTAGTTGGCGGCCTGGATGCGGTCGCCGTAGTGGATGGTCAGGGCGTTCAGTATGGGCTTCCAGGCGTTGATCCGCCCACTCGGGTTTGATCGGTT
>JANXNS010000003.1 GCA_025353965.1 Aquihabitans sp. | reverse complement strand
GAGTAGGTCACATAGCGGCCGCTGGCGTTGATGCTGGGCAGATCGCCGCCACCCCCACCAGCGTTGGCGCCCTTGCTGATGAGCACGGTGTTGTCGCTGGTGGTGGACCGCACGTACACGTCGGAGGACGAGTTCGTGTCGGCCACGGCCAGGCTGTCGTCAGTGGAGAAGGCCACCCACGCACCGTTCCCGCTGATCTTCCCGGAGCGGGCACCAAAGTCGGCCTCAAGGCCGCCAGTGCCCACGCTGGACCGTTGGGTGTTCACCGCTCCGTCGACCGTGAACTCGTCGAAGATACCGTCGGTATCAGCGTCACGGTCCACGGTGTACACGTCGGGTTCAAAGTTGAAGTCGTTGTTCTCATCGAACAGGTCGGAGTCCGTGGTGAAAGACACGTACCGGCCGTTGTCAGAGATCGACGGCTCATAGCTAGCAGCGTCGGCGTCGCCGCCGCCGGGAAGCTGACTGACCCGAGAAACCGTGCCGGCCACCAGGTCCTTCACGAAGACGTCGGGGACGCCGTTCGTATCGTCAGTCACCAAGTTGCTGGCATCGGACGTGAAGACCAGGTAATGCCGGTCCGGGGTAGTGCTGGCCTCGTAGATTTCTCCGTTGGGCTCGGCGCTGGCGACGCCGAGGACCAACCGAGTGCCGGTGGCATTGATCTGTGCCGAGGCGGGGTTTGAGGTTCCGATAAGGGTGGCACTCGTGGCCAAGAGGCCGAGCGCCAACAGGGACGTTGGAAGTTTCATTCGTGTCACGTGGATGGCTCCGATCTCGCTTAGAGGGCGAACTTGTTGTGGCGGCAGTACGAGCTGCCGTAGTTGGCGTCGGTGGCATCAGTGGTGCCGAGCTTGAACGGCACCAGGCCATAGACCCGCAGGATCTTCTGGGCCGAAAGGTTGCTGCAGACCCAACCGGGGGTAGCCGAAGCAGCCGACGGGATGTCGCTGGCGTCGACGGTGTCGCCGTCATTGTTCACGTCGACACCGGACGACGAACGCACACCGACGAAGTCGATGGCGTCACGGAACCCGGGGAGCAACGGCTGCGCACCAGCTGCTGTCTGCTTGGTGACCAAGTTGAAGACGATCCGGGTGCCGTCGTAGCGACCGGTGTCTTCTTTGATCGTGGTGGCCGTGGGCTTGAGCGGGGTACCAGCACCGGCGGCGAACGCACCGAAGATGGCGCCATTGCGCTTGTCAGCCTCAAGGCCACGGGCCTGCAGACGCCAACGGGAGTAGCCGTAGAAGCAGATGGCGTTGGGCTTGTCCAGGTCGGCGACAGCCTGGCAATCATGCTCCTGCGTGGTCGGGAAACCGGAGTCCTTGGACGGGCTCGGGGTGCAGTTGTCGCCAATGTTGGGGTTGTCAGCCAGGCCAAGGAGGGAGACGGCAACATCTTTGCCGGTACCTGAACCGTTCTGGATGCGGTACGCCTTGATCGGCGCAGTATCGGCGGTGTTGCCGCTGAGGTCGCCCCAATACCGGTAGCTCGGTGCGCCCACAGCGGTATCACCGACATCGGTGAAGTCGCCATCGGTATTGCCGTCCACGTTGGTGGTGGCGCAGGTGTACACCTTGCCGAGCTGGGTCTTGGTGAGCGCTGTCACCCCGTGCGAGTTTCCGGGGAAGTAATTCCACCCGATCGCGTCGAGGGCGAAGCCCCAGGTGTCCAGGTTGACCTGATCGGACGCGCTCGGCGCGCTGGATGAACGCACCAAGTCCACGCAGCCGAGCGGGTTGTTGGCGAAGTCCCGGGCGTAAGCCCGTCCGGCGCCTGAGCCGTTCGGCGCAACGGCACCGAACTGGACCCGCTCGCCAGGCACGTTGGCCTCGCCGGGGGTCCCGTCACCGTCGACGTCGATGTTCGCCGTCTGGTAGGGCAAGTCAGGGGTACCGCCACTGAGGTCGGTTACATCACCGTCGTTGTTGATGTCCTGCGAGCCTTCGCCACCGAACACCCGCTCTGCGGTGCAATCGGCATCGCCGGGAACAACCTGGCCTGCGGGCCAACCGAGCCGGGACTGCTCGAGCCATGCCTTGAGCGGTAGCGCTCCTTCAGACGACCGAAGGTCGGCGCTGACGGTGTGGAGCGGCGGGATATTTACCACCTGGTCGTTGTCGGCGTTGGCGGTGGAGACGTTGTAGGCCTTGGCCAGGGCCTCGACCACCGGTGATGTGGTGTCGGAGCCCGCAGTAGCCAGGACCCGCTTGGTGCCGTCATTACCCGCCGATGCGGGGGCGGCGGTCAGCAGCGTGCTTCCCACCAGGGTGCCCACTAGGGCGAGCTTCCAGAACTTCTGATACAAAGCGACATCCTCCATCTCGTACCCACCAAATGATGGGGATAGCTGATTTGTACGAGTTGAAGATGACAGCGATCTCGCAGGCGAGTTCACGGCAGAAGAACATCGGGCGTCGACTTGGTGTCGGTCAGAGAGATGCGGGAAGCAGCAGCGCTAGGTGCTCGTAGAAGGCCCAGAGTGAGGCCGCTAGGACCGGCGCGGCCAGCAGCCAGGCTGGCCACCCACCCCAGCGGCGCTGCAACACGATCGCCCCGGCGCCAGCCAAGACCAACACCTGCAACCACACGAGCAGCCCTGTGGCCGCGGTGGAATCCCCCTGCAGGCCAAGCTCCGACGCGGTGGCCGGCCCGCGCTGCGTTCTGGTTCCGGCCTGGGCCAGGGCACCGTCGGCCTTTGCGGTCACCACGATCCGACCCGGCCCGACCAGGGTGCGTTCCGCGGTGACGAACAGAAGGGTGTCGCCCTGGGCGCTGAACGCCGACGCGTCATTGGCCGCCAGCGTCCGCGTGCCAACCACTCGATATTTCCAACGACCCTGGCCGTTGGTGACCCAAATGCGGTCACCTCGGTGCAGTTCGTCCACGTGTCGGAACGGTGCCCCTTGCGTGACCCGGCGCCCGAGCACAACGCTCACCCCGCTCTGACCGGGGAGCACCGACGTCCGAAGGTGGCCAGGGCCAGACACCAGCTGACGAGCTTCGGACCCCTCTACCACCGTCGTATCCAGCCCGATAGCGCGCGCTTGGATGCGGGCGATCGGTGCCCCGGGCGCGATTGGTTGATTCACCGGAGTGAGCCCCTGAGACAGCTCGGACCGCAGCCGACGGTCGAGGCCCTGCTGCTGCCCGGCGGTCGGTAACGCCGAAAACAACACACACCAGGCGGCAAACCCAACCACGAGCCAGGCGAAAACCACGAACGAACGGCGAGCGCGGGTGGCCGTCACGCGGACGCACCACGACGACGCAGGGAGGACCCCAGGCCACCGAGGGCCCACCACAAGAGGGCAACCCCGGCCAACACCAACATCACGGGGGCAATCGCGGTGGCCCGGCTGATGGGCAGCATCGGCAAGGCGCGGGCCTCCGCGTCAGCGGCGATACCACCCTTCACCGTCTTCGTACCCGCCGTCGTTTTCGTCCCCTTGCCCCCGACTCCCCCGGCATCACTCCCGCCCAGATCTCCGCCATCAACGAACCCACCCGAGCCATCGCCGCCCGAAGCGCTGCCGTCGCCACCTAGGTAGCCACTACCGGTCCCGGAGTAATCGCCCGAACCGTCGGTGTTGGTCGGTGCGGTGGTGGTCGTAGTGGTGGTTGCCGGGGTGGCAACGGGTTCAAACCGCTTGGCAACGGCCTTGGTCTGATCCCGGAGGTCATCGGGCAGGGCCACATAACCGGGCGGCAAGGATGCTTGACCGGCACCGGCTACATAGCCGAGAAAGCTGCTCATCTTGGCCCGCTTCGCCTCAGGGGCCAAGGCATCCGGGACCATCGCGTAATCCACTTTTACCAGCGGATATGCGTCTGGGTCAGATGGTTGCGTGGCCGTTACCAGGGTGCCGTTGGCCGCCTTGATCATGGCTCGGTAACCCGCCAGGATCGACGACTCGGTAGGCGCAACCGCCGTGCCAGAGGCGTTCACGATCTTGGCAGTAGGGAGACCAAACCGATTGGCCGTCGGCAAGTCCACAATCCCGACAAAACCAATTTCATCGGTGCGGTCGGACTGCGTGCCGTTGGGCTGCACGGCATAGAACATCCGCAACGCCACTTGTTCCTGTCCAGTTCGGGGGAGGAACTGGCCGCTCTGACCCACGTTCTCGAACAGGTCTTGCGGGTAGCTGTATCCGTTGTAGGCGGGGTTGAGGCCAGCACCCCAGTCGTCCTGATTGGCCAGGAAACGTTTGGCGGCGGGGTCCTTCGAAACCCAGGTCGTCAGCAACCGCGTGTCCGCGTTTCGTTCGGCCCGAAGCAACGGTTGGCTCGCCGCCACCGTCGGAAACCGAACCCCCGGGTTCAACGTCCGTAGCTCTGGGTCGCTCAAGAACCCGGCCACGTCTGAGTCGGTTATCAATCGGGCCACCAGCCGAGGGGTAATCACCACGTCCTCGAGCCGATTCCCGGTAAACGGGTCCTTCATGTTGATGACGATCGTGACTGCGGTGAGGTCCGTCGGCGCGTAGGTAAAGGTGCCAGCGTTCGGGTGGGCGGCACGTTCCTCGGGCCGGGCCGACTCGCTGGTGATCCCGATGTCCACCAACTTCGACAGCGCGTTGTCTCGCCCGAGGTTGGCCGACGTTTCGGTGAAGTCCAAGATCAGCGGCTTGTCGCCGGTACAGCGGGCCGCGGCCCAGCGGTAAAAGAGCGGTGCCGCTGAGGCTTCGCCGTCGGCGCGGAGGTCGAAGGTGCTTACCGGGGGGCAGTCCGCCTGACTGGGAGCGAACTCGAGTGATGCGGTCACCGCGGAGGTGGGGAGGGAGCCCGTCGGGAACGACACGCCATCGTTCTCATAGGCGAGGACTGAGCATGGCGAAGAAGCGCTACAGGCGAGTTCCGGCAACTTGGCCGCCGGACGGACTTCGAACAACACCGCGCCCGTGCCATCGCCGGCGGTGCGCCCGATCTGACGAGTGCCCTCGGCCACGGCCGGGAACGGATCACCGGTGAAGCAGTCGGCCAAGGAGGTCGGGTCCTGCTTGCACTGAAGGACGATGACGGAGTTGCCGCCGGAGAAATCGGTGGGCGTGAAACCCGCCCAGGAGACGCGAACGACCTGGCCAGCAAGGTCCGTCGCCGGTGTGACCGTGAGGACGCGTGCCGCCGCAGGCGCGGCCGTCGGGGTGAGCACCAGCAGCCCGGCGCTGGCCACCATCGAGAGGCCTATCAGGCCGGCAAACAGGCGCGATCGAGCGCCGCGCATGGTAATCGTGGGCACGAATTCTCCTTGGGTCACCGTCTAACTAACACGGCCCGGCCCCGGCCTTAAGGGGTCGGAGCGACTGTTCGCAAGCCGTTTGCCAGTCGTTCATGTTGTGCCCCACAGCCCGACACCTGGCTGCGTTCAGATGACCGCCGTCAACCTTTGTGCTGCCGGAGCAACGTGACCATCACCATCGAACCCGACGTTGAAATCGTCGAGGAACGCATCGACATTCAGGTTCGACGCAGCACGGCCGACCGCGTCTATCGGGCGGCCGCCACCGCCGCGGGGGCGACCACCTTCGTGCTCATGGGCTTGATCGGAACGTTCTTGCTGGTGCGCGGCACCGGTGCCTTCCGCAAGAGCGGCTTCTCGTTCTTCACAGAATTCGCCTGGCAGCCGGACCTGGGGGGCAAGTTCGGTGTCGGCGCTGTCCTCCCTTACACCATTGCCATCGCACTGGTTGCCCTGACCATTGCGGTACCAGTGTCGATCCTGGCCGCGCTGTTCATCACGGAATACGCGCCGCGGCGAGCTCGACGGATACTCACGTCGATCGTGGATCTCCTCGCCGCCGTACCCAGCTTGATCTACGGCCTGTGGGGCCTGTTTTCCTTGCAGCCCCGGCTCGTGAAGCTTTCCAAGTGGATGGCCGATCATCTCGGGTTCATACCGATCTTCCGGGTGAGGGCCGAGGGGCCAAAGACGTTGAGCTTGTTCCCTTCGTCCACATTCATCGCCGGGATCATTGTCTCGCTGATGCTCATCCCTATTTGTACTGCCGTCATGCGAGAGGTGTTTGGCCAGGCCCCAACGAACGAGAAGGAGGGTGCCCTGGCGTTGGGCGGGACCCGATGGGGCGTCATCCGAGACGTCATCCTTCCGTTCGGTCGGGGCGGCATCATCGGGGGGGCCATGCTCAGCCTGGGTCGGGCGCTCGGCGAAACCATCGCGGTAACGCTCATCATCTCGCCGGTCTTCACGCCCAAGCTGGACATTCTCAGCCAGGGCTCGAACTCGATTGCTGCGCTGATCGCGCTCAAGTTCTCCGAGTCGAACGAGCTGGGCATCAGTGCCCTCATGGCCGCCGGACTCACGCTGTTTGTGATCACCCTGTTGATCAATTCCATGGCCTCGTTCATCGTGTCCAAGTCCCGATCGGGTGAGGCGACCGAGATATGACCGACACCGAGCTCGACACTGAATTGGCCCCTGCTACTGAGCCGGAGCGCATTCGTATCCGCACGCTCGATCCCGACGATGCCACCGCGGTGGGCGGCAGCGCGTTGGCCTCGCTGGCGCTGACGTGGCTGATCTATGGCCGACTGGTCCCGCTCACCGGCGGCCTTGGTTTTTGGGTGTGCTGGTACATCATCTTTGTGACGGCCGTCTGGGCCGTGACGAGGCAATTGAGTGATGCCATCCACGCCCGGGATCAGTTGGCCCGCGTGATCATCTGGAGCGGAGGGATGGCGGTGATCGCGCCGCTGCTGCTGGTGGTCGGCTACACGATCAGCCGCGGCTACCACGCGTTGCGTCCTTCCTTCTTCGTCGAGGACCAGCGCTACGTCGGCGCCCTCTCAAAGTCCACCGAAGGAGGCGGCGCGCACGCCATCATCGGGACGCTGCAGCAGGTTGGGCTCGCGCTGGTCATCTCGGTCCCGCTCGGCGTGATGTCGGCCGTGTACCTCAGCGAGGTCAAAGGGCGTTTGGCCAGACCCTTGCGGACGGCGACCGATGCCATGAGCGCCGTCCCGTCAATCGTTGCTGGCCTGTTCATCTACGCCATCTGGATCCTCAGCTTCGGTCAAAGCCAGACCGGGTTTGCCGGCTCGCTGGCTTTGTCAGTTCTGTTCCTTCCGACCGTCACCCGTACGTCGGAAGTCGTTCTCCGGTTGGTTCCGGGCGGCCTCCGCGAGGCGTCGTTGGCTCTGGGCGGAGGCGATTGGCGCACCACCAGCCGGGTGGTGCTGCCGACCGCCCGGTCCGGCCTCGCCACCGCCGTCATCTTGGGCATGGCCCGCGTGATCGGCGAGACGGCGCCGTTGATTCTCACCATTGGCGGCGCCTTCGTGGTCAACGCGAACCCGTTCTCTGGCAAGCAGGACTCCCTCCCCTACTTCGTGTTCCGGTTGGTCCGCTTCCCTCAGGAATCGCAGATCGATCGGGCCTGGACCGGCGCACTCGTGCTGTTGATGCTGGTCCTCGTGCTGTTCGTGATCGCCCGGATTATTGGCGGTCGAGGTCCCGACCACATTGGTCGGCTTCGGCGCCGTCGCCTCAAGAAGGAAGGCCTGGCATGACCCTGCTGGACAACACCACCGAGTTCGTTGTGCCATCGACCATTGACCGTTCGCGCGTCGAGATGGAGGCCCGAAACGTTGCCTGCTGGTTCGGCGACAACAAGGTCCTCGCCGACGTCAACCTCCAGATGCCAGCCGGCGAGGTCACCGCCCTGATCGGCCCGTCAGGCTGCGGCAAGTCCACGTTCCTGCGCACCCTCAACCGCATGCACGAGCTGGTGCCGAGCGCCTCGCTGGCGGGGACGATCACCCTAGGCGGGGAGGACATCTACCGGTCCCGTCTGCCCGTGACAGAGACGCGGCGTCGCGTCGGCATGGTGTTCCAAAAACCGAACCCGTTCCCCGCCATGACCGTGGCGGAGAACGTGGTGTCGGGCCTGAAGTTGGCGGGCGTCAAGGTCACCCGGTCCGAACGCCAAGACCTGGTCGAGCATTGCCTACGGCGGGCCGGGCTGTGGCAGGAGGTCGAGAAGCGCCTCGGCGACCCCGGCCGGGCACTCTCCGGCGGCCAACAGCAACGCCTGTGCATCGCTCGGGCGCTCGCGGTGGAGCCGCAGGTCCTGCTGATGGATGAGCCGTGCTCGGCGCTGGATCCCACCTCCACCCGACGCATCGAGGAGACCATCGCCACGCTGCAGGAAACGATCACCATCGTGATCGTCACCCACAACATGCAGCAGGCCCAACGGGTCAGCCAGCGATGCGCGTTCTTCCTCGCCGCCTACGGCGAACCCGGTCACATCGTTGAGTCGGGGACCACCGAACGCATCTTCAACAACCCGGACGATCCCCGCACATCGGACTACGTGCAGGGGCGGTTCGGATGACCACCAAAGGAGCCATCGTGGCCAAAACTCGACCGTTCCTTCACCGCGCCACAGCGGCACTCACCGCCATTCTCGTCCTGGCCGTCACGTTCGGCCCCGGCCACCCCGCAGCCGCGGCGGCCACCGTGGACGGGGCTGGCTCCACCTGGAGCCAGATCGCCGTGGACCAATGGCGGGCCGACGTTGCCCGCCAAGGCATCACCATCAACTACCAAGGCGTCGGCTCCTCGGCCGGGCGAGTGGCCTACTACCAAGGCCAGGTGGACTTCGCAGTGTCGGAGATCCCGTTCCAAGACGGCAGCCAAGGCGGCGTGAACGAGATCCAGGCTGCCCAGCGCCGACCGTACGCGTACCTACCGATCGTGGCTGGCGGCACCAGCTTCATGTATCACCTCAACATCGGCGGCCAACGATTCACTGACCTTCGCCTGACCCCGCCCACCTTGTCCAAGATCTTTACCGGTGTCATCAAAAACTGGAACGACCCGCAGATTTCCACGGAGAACAAGGGCAAGGTGTTCCCCTCATTGCCCATCAAGGTGGTGATCCGGTCCGACGGTTCCGGCACGTCAGCCCAGTTCACCGCCTACATGGCGGACCAGACCCCAACCATTTGGAAGTCGTTCTGCCAAAAGGCCGGGCTGGGCACCAACTGTGGGGCCACTTCGCTCTACCCCAACCCGCCCGGCTCCAACTTTGCGGCCCAACAGTTCAGCGATGGCACGGCGAACTTTGTGGCTGCGCCCTACAACAACGGCTCCATCACCTACGTGGAGTACGGCTACGCGAAGCAGCGCGGTTACCCAGTTGCATCCATTGCCAACAAAGCGGGCTACTACGCCCAGCCCAACGCCCAGGCCGTGTCCATTGCCCTGCAGGGTGCCCGCCTAAAAGCCGACGGTACCTCGAGTTTGCGGGGCGTCTATGAGTTCGCGGACCCGCGTAGCTACCCCGTGTCGAGCTACAGCTACATGATCGTGCCCACCACAGAGGTGGCCCCGTTCAGCAAGGACGACGGCGGCCAACTCGGCAAGTTCATTCTCTACTTTCTTTGCGCTGGCCAACAGAAGGCCGAGCAGCTCGGCTATTCGCCGCTACCCAAAAACCTTGTGCAAGTGGCCTTCGACGTCACCGCAAAAATCCCGGGCGCACCCAAACCTCCTGCGATCAACACCTGCTCGAACCCCACCATCACCGGCCGCTTCATTACGGGCGAGGCCCCGCCGCCTGATGACACGGACAAGGCCAGCCCCGCCAAACCGAACTCACAACAACAAAGTGGCGGCACGAGCAACAGGCCTGGGGGCACGAACGGGGGCGGCACCACCAATCCGGCAGGTACCGGGGCTGGCACCAAGGCGGGCGACGGGACCGCCCCAACCACAGCCCCCGCCGGGGGAACGGAGGCGGCGGCGAACAACGAGCTCGCCGCCGCCACTGACCCCCTCAGCGGGGGCCTGAGCGGTGGCCCCGGCGCCATCGCTCAGCCCGTGGAGGCGGGCGGGAAGGGGGACACGATTCCCATGATGCTCTACGTCCTCATCGCACTCACCGCACTAGCCGGGATGTTCGGCATCCCCGCCCTCGGCTCCTACCTCGACCGCAGGAAGACACCAGCACCATGACCCCAACCCACCGTTTCCGCCAGGCGATTCTGCCCCTGGCCCTGGCCGCAACCCTTCTCGTCGGCGCAGCCGGATGCAGCGATTCCAAGAAGGCCGACGCCACCACAACCACCAAACCTGTGGCTGGCTCGACGTACTTCAAGCCACCGCTGCCCTCGTCCCTCAACCCGATCCCGTTCCTCAAGGGAGACCTTGTTGCGCTGGGCAACGTGAAGATCCGCGTGGCCAAAGTCTCCGACACCCAAAGCAAGAAGGGCGGGTCTGAGAACCGGAAAGTGACCATCACCACCGAGGTCACCAACGGTTCGCTGGAGCCGCTCACCCTCACCGCAGCAACGTTCTTGGCCTATGTCGCCTCGGGCCAATCCGCCGCCCCGGCGGACGGCTCCACCATCACTAAGCCCCTTGCCTCCGGTGAGACCCGCTCAATCCCGCTGCAGTTCGAGGTTCCCCGCAAGTCCCCGCTGGTGTTCATGGTGTTCAACGGTCAGCCCTACGGCGACCGGGTCAACAGCGGCCTCATAGCGGTCGACCCCAGGTACAAGGTCCCCAAGACCGACAGCTAGCCCCTCGATAGCGTTTCCGTTATCATTGGCAGATGAAGTGCGCTCACACGCTCCAGGAGGCTCGACGCCGAGCTGGGATTACGCAGCGTGAACTGGCGCGCCGGACTGGCGTGGCGCAGCCCACCATCGCACGCATTGAGCGAGGACTTGTCGACCCGCGGGTTGGCACCCTGGACCGGCTGCTGGCGGGCTGCGGGGCGTCCCTATCGGTCGACCACGTGCCCGGCTACGGGGTAGACCGCACCCAGATGCGAGAGCTGCTCAAGCTCTCACCGCAACAGCGACTCGAGTCGCTTCGCAGAGACGCGGCGGGCCTCGCAAAGCTTGATCGGGCGCTGGGCCGGTGAGCGGCGATTTCGACCCGATCGCCGCCCTCCGAGCGTTGTCGGAAGCTGGAGTGGAGTACGTCCTGATCGGCGGCGTCGCCGCCCGCATCTACGGTTCGCCGACGCTCACCAGCGACGTTGACGTCTGCCATGCCCGAGACGAGGCGAACCTCGAGCGGCTCAGCGGCGTGCTGCAGAAACTTCACGCCAGGTTGCGTGGTGTGGACGGGGACGTGCCGTTCCTCCTCGATGCCAGGACACTCGGCGCAGGTGGGAACTTCACCTTCGTCACCGATGTAGGCGACATCGACATCCTGGCGATGCCGACAGGAGTCAACGGGTACGAGGAGCTGGCACGGTCCTCGGTGCGCATCGACCTTGGTGACGTCGTGGCGAACGTATGCACCCTGAACGATCTCATCACGATGAAGCGAGCGGCGGGCCGCCCCAAGGACCTGATCGAGGTGGAAGTCCTCTCCGCTCTGCGCGACGAGATCGGCCGCTATTAGGCAGCGCCTAACATCGTGCCTTCAACCGGAAGCCAACGTTGGAGGGGTTTCCTCCCACGTACGATTCCGGCCCCGCCCGTGTAGGGCCGGTAGGAAACCCTTCCTGACCAGGCGGGCGAGGTGCGGGCGGAGGCCTCGGGGACGCTTTTCGCCGATCGGGGACGCCTCAGGGCCGTGAGCTGCGCCGGGCCGTTATTCGGTTGTCAAGGTGCATGGCGCCAAGTGGGCCACGATGCGAAATGAGTTCGTTTCGCGGATCACCGCTTCGGGCGTACTCAGCCCTCGCGCATCTTGCGGATCTGCCGGATTTGGCCGACGGCCTGGCTGAACTCACGCCAGAGGTGGTTGCGGGGCCGCTCGATCGAAGCAAGGGGGCCGTTGATCAGCCTGGTGGCGATGAACGCCTTGGTCTTGTGCTCGATGAGGCTGCGCTGGGCGTACGCGTTGGCGTGGAGGCCGTTGGCCCAGACCCAGCGGTGCTGACGCTCGGGCAGGGCGCCTTCGAGGATCGTCCGGGCAGCCAGTTCCCAGTCCTCGCCGGTGGTGGGTTCGTGGTCGTCGTCCCAGAGGCCTGGGAGGGTGCACTCTTTAGTGAGCAGGCGTCGGACCAGCTTGGCGATCGACTCCCACTCCAGCTCCTCGAGGAACCCGTCGTCGGACTCCATGCCCGGCATGTCAGCCATGGCGATCTGCTTGAGGCACTCCATGTCCATCTCGACGAACTCGGCGGCTTGGAGGTCTCCGCAGAACATCTTCACGTCGGCATCGGGGATGCCGGTCACCAGGGACATCTCCGCCTCGAAGGAGTCGAGCCTTGCCATCTTCATCAGCGCGTCAGCGGCACGCTTAGCTAACTCGGCGATGAGCTCGTCCTCGGGCTCGAACCCGCCGATGAGCTTGGACGCCCGCTCGTAGAACTCGCTGTGCACCTCGCCGTAGGGGCCGGAGCCGAGCGGGTGAAGCTGACGGGCGTAGGCACCGTGAAGCTCGGCGTTGCGAGACGAGCGGGCCTTGCGCTTCGCACCGTCGATCGAGATACCATCGCCCGAATGTACCAACTGGTGATTTCTCTGGTCGGGTCACGCAGCTGTGTCTGAGCAGAGCACCGGTGCGGTCATCGGGCTGACCACCTCCAGCAGCACGTCAGCTCCGACCGCGCAGCCGTTCCGACCCAGCGCGCCCAACATCGTCGTCGTGGTCCTCGATGACACGGGGTTCGCCCAGCTCGGCTGCTACGGCTCGGACATTGCTACCCCCAACATCGACGCCTTGGCCGACCGCGGCGTCCGACTGACCAACTTCCACACCACGGCGGTGTGCTCGCCGACTCGAGCGTGCCTGCTGACGGGCCGCAACCACCATCGGGTGGGGTTCGGCATGCTTCCAGACCTGCCGATGCGGTTCCCGGGCTACACGGCGCGCATCCCATCCGAGGCCGCGACCCTGGCGGAGGTGCTGCGAGCAGACGGCTACGCGACCTTCGCCGTCGGCAAGTGGCACCTCACGCCACGCGACGAACGCTCCCCGTCAGGGCCATTCGAGAACTGGCCGCTCGGGCGAGGGTTCGAGCGCTTCTATGGATTCCTCGGCGGGGATGCCAACCATTGGGCGCCCGAGCTCGTCCGGGACAACACCTACGTGGACCCGCCCCACACCCCCGACGAGGGCTACCACCTCAGCGAAGACCTGGCCGACGAGTCGATCGCCCGGCTACGAGAACTCCGACGCAACCAGGCCGACCGGCCGTTCCTGCTCTGGCTGGCACTCGGCGCCAGCCACGCACCGCACCACGTCACACCCGAGTGGTCCGATCGCTACCGCGGCCAGTTCGACGACGGATGGGAGGAGTGGCGCCGCCGGGCGCTGGAACGGCAGGTGCAGAACGGGATCGTTCCTCCGGGCACCGCGCTCCCCGACCCGTCGCCTCACGTGCCGCGATGGGAAGACCTCGATGATGACCACCGGCGCTTGTACGCCCGGATGATGGAGGTCTACGCGGGCTTCCTGTCGCACGCCGACGACCAGATCGGCCGGGTGATCGCCGAGATCGAGGCGCTCGGGCAGCTCGACGACACGATCGTGGTCCTACTGTCCGACAACGGTGCGTCGGGAGAGGGGGGTCCGCATGGGTCGATCTCGGAGTACCGGTTCGCCCAGGGTCGCGACGAGAGCTTTGACTTGAACCTTGCCCGGATCGACGAGCTCGGGGGCCAGCGGGCGTACAACCACTACCCGTGGGGCTGGGCGGAGGCGGGCAATACGCCGGTGCGCCGGTTCAAGCGCTACACGTTCGAGGGCGGGGTGCGCGACCCCATGATCATCTCGTGGCCCGGGGGCCTGGACGCCGCCGGTGAGATCCGCCATCAGTACGCCCACGCGGTCGACCTGTATCCGACGCTCCTCGAGATGGCCGGCGTCGAGGTGCCCGAGACGGTCCGGGGTGTCGATCAGATGAGCCTCGACGGGGTCTCGTTGGGGCCGATGCTCCACGACCCCAACGCTGACGATCCCCGCACCAGCCAGTACTACGAGTGCTGGGGAAGTCGGGCCATGTACGAAGACGGGTGGAAGGTGGTCACCGATCACGTCAACCAGCTCACCCACGCGGAGCGGGAGCTCCTGGCCGGCAGCAGCGACTTCGAGCTGGACCGTTGGGCGCTGTTCGACACACGGGCCGACATCGCCGAGAACCACGACCTCGGCGACGAGCTTCCAGACCTGCGGGACCGTCTGGTTGCTCGCTGGTACGAGGAGGCCGAGCGCAACGGCGTACTCCCGCTGAGCGACGGCGTGCTCGACCGCATTGCGCACCTCTTGCTTCCCTGGCCGTCTGGGAACCGGCGGGTGGAGGTGCGCCCAGGCGAGCGGGTGTTCGAGGACAACGTCCCCGGCCTCGCCCAGGGTTTCGCGATCACCGCCCACCTCGGGTCGCCTCTCGCCCCGAGCGACCGAGGCGTCATCGCCGAACAGGGCGACTACAACGGCGGCTGGGTCTGGCACCTCGACGCTGCCAGCGGAGACCTGGTCTTCGTCTGCAGCTACGTGTCCGAGCACCTGACCCGCCTGGCCGTGGCCGCACCGATTGGTGCGCAGACGATCTGCCTGATTGGCGAGCGCGACGGCGACACCATGGCGATGCGATGCGAGGCCGACGGAGCGCCGGTCGGAGCGGGTGTCCTCCCCCACTCCTGGCCCGGGCTCTGGACCCCGAACTCGTCAGCGACCCTTTTGGTCGGCGTCGGCCGACCCCTGCCGGTGTACGACGGCTACGACCCAACCGTCCCGTTCAGCGGCGACCTGGAACTACTGGTGGTGGAAGCGGCTGGGGCAACGTCGTTCGCCGACTTGGAACACCAGGCCGCCGTGGCATTCCGCAGCGACTGACACGCTCCGGGCCCGATGGGCAGGTCTGGGGCTAGCGTGGGCGCAGAAAGTAACAGTTGTCTATTTCTAAGCCGGATCGATGGCAGAGCGAGCACAGAGACACCGGGCACCAGCCGCCGACACCGCACCACGGCCGAGGCGACGAGGCCGCCCCCCCAACACCCCGAGCGACCAGACCGCCGCCGCAATCGTGGCCGCGGCACGCCAAGAGTTCGCCGCCCACGGCTACGCCGGCACCTCGAACCGGTCGATCGCGGAAGCGGCCGGCCTGACCCACACCGCGATCTACAACCACTTCAGCTCGAAAGCCGGTCTGTTCACCGCGGTGTTCGCCGAGGCCCAGGACCTGTTGATCGCCGAGCTCGAACGCGCCGAGTCGACACCGCGCAACGGCCCACTTCTTCCGGGCGCCCTGCTCGACGCCATCGGGGTGCTGCGGGCGAACGACCACACCTACGTTGACTTCCTGGCCTCGATGTACGTGGAGGTCCGCCGTCATCCGGAGTTGGAGGTGGTGTTCACCCAAGGTCCCCGGTTCGGTGTGTTCGATGTGATCCGCCGGCTCGCCGGAACCACCGCCGACACGGCCGGGGACGACGCCGCCACATGGTTCTGGATCGTCTTCGCCATCGGCCTGGCCCAGTTCTCGACCCTGTCGGACGAGGACACGTTCGCCACGACGATCGACGCGTTCCGAGACCGCTTCGGCGACCTGGCGAACGGCGGCAGCTGACATGAGAACCACTTCATCCACCTCGAGCCCGGCCTTCCCGCGTGACCCCGCGGACCTCACACCGGCACTCCTGGAGCGTGCGCTTCGGGAACGGTGGGAGGGCGTGGTGGTGGAGACCGTGAGCGTCTCGGCCACGAAGCGATGCGGAGAAGGGGTCGCCTCGACCGCCGACCGGGTGATGCTCGACGTCACCTACCGACCCGGCACCGGAACCGGCCTCCCCGAACACTTGGTGCTGAAGACGATGATGGCGTCGCCGCGCGCGCCGGCCGCGATGTACGAGAACGAGGTCCGCTTCTACACGGAACTGCGCGACGGGCTGCACATCGAAGCACCACTCGCAGCAGCAACGAGTTACGACCCCGACACCGGCAGGTTCGGCCTCCTGCTGGAGGACCTCAGCCACCGCGGAGCCCGATTCCCTTCCGCGCTCGATCACGTCACCCTGCACGAGGTGCGGTCCATCCTGGACCACCTCGCCACCCTCCACGCCACCTTCTGGAACAGCCCTCGCTTCGATACCGACCTGGACTGGCTGGCCACCCCGACGAGCGGCGGGATGTTCGAGGTGTTCGACCTGATCGGGTTCGACCTCATCGCCGACCAGGTCGCCCGGCACCCGTTCAAGTCCGAGCTCCTCGCACCGTTGGGCCGGAGCCTCGGGGAGCTCTGGGACCTGCTCTGGATCGTCCAGCGAGACCATGCGGTTGCCCCGACCACGCTGCTGCACGGCGACACGCACGTGGGCAACACCTACCTGCTGCCCGGCAGCAACGGGGGCCTGTTGGATTGGCAGCTCATGATGCGGGGTAGCTGGGCCCACGACGTCACCTACTTCCTGGTGACCGCCCTGGATCCCGAGGTTCGTCGGACCCACCAGCGCACGTTGCTCGACGAGTACCTGGGAAAGCTCGCGGACCGCGGCGTACCTGATGCACCGACCCTCGATGCCGCGTTCGATCAGCACCGGCGAGCCGCGTTGTGGGGTCTGGTGATCGGGTGGCTCATCTGTCCGCCGGAGAACTACGGACCCGAGATCACCATCGCCAACATTGAGCGCACCGTGGCCGCCGTCCTGGACCTCGACACGCTCGACGCCATCGGCTGAGCGTGCCCCCCAATCAGAACTGGAGCACCCCATGAGCGAGGCCACGCCCACCATCACCGATGGGAAGATTCCTGATTCATCCCGCCTCTGCGACATCGCCGCCATCCAAGACCTTGCCGTCGCCTACGCATACGCCGTCGATGGCCGCGACTGGGCCAGGTGGGAGGCGCTCTTCGAGCCGGGCGGGTTCGTCGACTACCGGGCAGCTGGAGGAATCGCAGGCACGCCAGCTGAGGTGGCGCAGTGGATGCCCGGCGCGCTGTGGGTCTTCACGTTCTGCCAGCACTCGATCTCCACGCACGAGATCCGCTTCGCCGGCGCCGACCAGGCCACGGGCCGGGTCCACGTCTTCAACCGGAACGGGGTTGACTGGGAGGGCGAGGCGGAGATCATGGACGTGGGGGCGATCTACCGGGACGAGTACACCCGCCTCGGCGACCGCTGGGTGATCACCCGACGCGTCGAGGACACGCTATACATGAGCGGCGGTCGGTTTGCGGAGATGGTCCAGTCGATGCTTCCGCCCGCCGCCTCAGACGCCTGACCAGACGAACGACGATCGCGGTCGACAACCCAGCACCGCTGTGCCAGGCTTTATAACCAGTTGGTTATTTCAGGGACAATGTCACAGGGGGACAGGTATTAAGCGCGCGACACTCAGATGCAGTGAGGTACGCGCTCAACGCGGTCCGGGGCGATGCCTCCGTCGGCCGCGCCGGGACCACATCGACCTGGACCTACGACAACGTGACCGTCACTTCCACCGGTGAACCCGGGAACGGCGCCGCGCAAGGTGCGGGGACCACGGACCGACTCGTCACCTGCGAAACCCCGCTCATCAGCGCGTAGATGCGCTTCTTCGACCGCGGCGGTTCGAAAGGTGGCGTGATGTGCGAACTGCTGCCCTGGAAGCTGCTGAGGCGGGCGTGAGACCGCGGCGTTTCGTTGCGATCGCGTCCGCCCTGGCCGCAGTGGTCGGACTCGCCGCGGCGTCGCTTGCGGCGTGCAGTGGTGCCGCTGAGACCGGGAGGGTCGCTCCTCCCGCGTCCCAGACGACGACCACCCGGGCGTCGTGTACCCACCGCCCCGATGCCTGCACCACGCGGCAGGCCGCCGACGCGGCAGGGGTGACGCTGGGGACGGCGGTGGCCGCAAGCCACCTGGATCAGGCGGACTATCGCCGCACGCTGCTTGAGACCTTCAACAGCATCACGCCGGAGAACGAGCTGAAGTGGTCCTCGATCCACCCGACGCCCGACACGTGGAACTTCGGACCCGCCGACCAGATCGTCGATTTCGCCCAAGCGAACGATCTCCAGGTCAAGGGCCACAACCTCATCTGGGACCAGAAGGTCATCGGCTCCACCCCTGACTGGGTCCTTCGGATCGACGACCCGGCCGAACTCCGACGTGTGATCCGCGATCACATCACGACGGTCATGCATCGCTATAGAGGCAAGGTTGATCGGTGGGACGTGGTGAATGAACCACTCGACACGGTCGGATCGGGCCTCTACGACAACCACTTCCGGCACGTGCTCGGCGATGACTACGTGGCCGAGATGTTCCGGATCGCCCATGAGGCTGACCCTGAGGCACACCTGTTCCTGAACGAGGCCGCCGTCGAGTACCAGCCGGCGAAGGCCGGAGCACTGATCGCACTGGTGAAGCGACTGGTGGACGAGGGCACCCCGATCGACGGCGTCGGCGTCCAGGGCCACCTGATCTCCGGATCGGTCGAACCGGGCGTCCTCCGGACACTGTTCGACGAGCTCCGGTCGCTCGGCGTCGCCGTGGCGATCACCGAACTCGACATCCCGACATCCAGCGACGCCCGGCCACTCGACGCGCAGGCCACCGTCTACGGCCAGGTCCTTGCCGAGTGCCTCGACGCCTCATGCCGAGAGGTCACGACCTGGGGATTCACCGACCGCTACACCTGGATCGACGACTTCCTCGGGCCGGGCCGAGCGCCGCTCCCCTTCGACCGCTCCTACCGGCCGAAGTCCGCCCTGAACGCCATCCGAGATGAACTGCTGCTCCACCAGAACGGAAACTGAGCCATGTCCGACACCACCGCCAGCCGATTCCCTGACGGGTTCACGTGGGGAACGGCGACCGCCGCCCACCAGATCGAGGGCGGCAACACCAACAACGACTGGTGGGCCTTCGAACACGACCCGGCCAGTCCCGCCGTCGAGTCCAGCGGCGATGCCACCGACAGCTATCACCGATGGCGCGAAGACATCGACATCGTCGCCGGGTTGGGACTCGACACCTACCGCTTCTCACTCGAGTGGAGCCGCATTGAGCCCGCCGAAGGCGAGTTCTCCCAGGCAGCACTCGACCACTACGCCCGGATCTGCGAGCGGCTTCGCTCGCGAGGCATCGACCCCGTAGTTACCTTCCACCACTTCACCACCCCACAATGGCTGGCGGCGAAAGGGGGTTGGGAGGACGCCGCGATCGTCGAGCGGTTCGCCGCGTTTGTCGATCAAGCGCCTGCACGCCTCGACGGCCTGATGGCGAGGGCCTGCACCATCAACGAGCCAAACGTCGTGTCGTTCACTGGATACGTCATGGGATTCTTCCCGCCCGGCAAGCAACTTGGCATGAGCGAACTCGCGCAGATCAACGCCACCTTCGTCGACGCCCACCGAGCCGCAGTTGACGTCATCCGCACCAACTCCCCGGACACGCCCGTCGGCCTCACCCTCTCCATGGCCGAGTGGGTGGCCATCGATGGTGGCGATGAGCGTATGGCCGAGGAGCGCCGCATCTCTGAAGACGTGTTCCTCGATGCCACCGGCGGCGACGACTTCATCGGGGTCCAGACCTACAGCCGGAACCGGGTAGGCACGAGCGGTGCTGTGGGCGGCGAGGAGGGCGTGGAGACCCTGATCATGGGCTACGAGTACTGGCCCCAGTCCCTCGAGGCCACACTGCGCCGAGCCTGGCAGTACACAGGCGGCAGCACACCCCTTCTCGTGACCGAGAACGGCATCGGCACCGACGACGACGCCCAGCGCATCCGTTACCTGCACACCGCGCTCGAGGGAGTCCTACGGGCGATCGCGGACGGGGTCGACGTGCGGGGCTACACCTGCTGGTCGTTGCTCGACAACTTCGAGTGGACGTTCGGCTATGCACCTCGCTTCGGGCTGGTCCAGGTCGACCGCACCACCTTCGCCCGGACCCTCAAGCCCAGCGCCCACTGGCTCGCCGAGGTCGCCGCCGCGAACGCCCTGCCCGAACCGCGAGGATCGCACGTATGACTCGCATCCTCATCACCGGCACCAGCAGCGGCTTCGGCCGGTTGGCGACGATCACGCTGGCCCGCCAAGGGCACCATGTCATCGCCACGATGCGCGACAGATCGAAGGCCCAGAGCCTGATCGACGAGTGTCGGGCTGAGGGGTTCGACATCGAGGTCCGTCAATTCGACGTTTGTGATCCCGAGTCCGTCTCCGAGGCGCTCGCCGACGCCGACGCAATCGACGCAATCGTCAACAACGCCGGATTCGAGGTCCAAGGCGCGATCGAGATGGTCGACGATCAGCTGATGCAACGGCAGCTCGACACCAACGTGCTCGGACCCCTGCGCACCGTCCGGGCCGTCCTGCCGGCGTGGCGCGCCCGCCGGAGCGGCGCCATCATCAACGTCAGCAGCGTCGTGGGCATCGCCGCGATGCCGTGGGGCGGGGCATACGCCGCCTCGAAGTGGGCGCTCGAGGGGATGAGCGAATCGCTGCACTTCGAGACCTCGGGGACCGGAATCCGGATCCACCTCATCGAGCCAGGCCGATTCTCGGCCACCGGTTTCCACGGCAACATCGTCCGCCCCGTGGCCTGGGAAGGCTCAGCCGACCAGGCCCGAGCACTCACACTGCGCAAAGCGCTGACTGCCCTCGATACGCAGGATCCTCAGCTCGTGGCCGACGCCATCGCACGTGCCGCGGTGGACCCGGCGACCCCTTTCCGCACCATCGTCGGCCAAGACGGCGAGCTCATTGCTGCGGCCAAGAAGGCCATGTCCTTCGAGGACTTCGACGCCGCCATGCGAGCCACCCTGCACTGGTACGACTGACGGGCCCTGTCCAACCGGGCACCGTCCGACCAGGGGGTCGCAGCAGGACTCACGAAGCCGGAAGGCAGTGCAGGCCCGAGCACAGGGCTGTGCAGCATTCTCGGCGGGCGCCGCAGAACATGCCGCGGTGCTGGGCTCATCTGCGCCGGTCTCCAGCACCTGAGCTGCGAGGTGCGGACCGCTAGGTGAGCCGACCGGTCGTCCGGGCCCATCGTCCCACGTCAGGCCAGGCCCACAACAGGCCCATGGCCAACTTCGCGATTGGAGCGGGGAACTCGGGGTGCCGTCGTCGCCAGTCGTGCACGACGCTCGTTCGGGCTGCTCGACCCCGACGGTCCCGGATCGTGGACCCACCCCACCTGAGCCGGATGCTGTACGCCAACGGAAAGGTCGTCACGCCGCTGTTCCGCGCCCGGCCCGGCGATACGAAGGTCAACAAGGAGACCGGAGAGATCAGGCACCTGCGAGCCGAAGCCGATACAGGGCTGCACGTCGAGGGCACGGGCGAGATGGTGTGGGGCACCAAGTTCGTGATCGTCGCCGTGCGCACCACCGACATCCATGGACGGGTGATCCTCGACGTGGACTGGGTCCCAAACCCGGGAGGCGAAGCGGCTAAGGCCATGGAATCCTTCGCTCAGCTCGCACCCCAGTGCCCTGGCGCACAGGGAGTCATCTACGACACCGCCTTGCGAGGCGTCCACCACCAGACGCTCCTGCGAGACCTCGGATGGCGGCCGGTCAGCAAGGTCATCGCGGCCAAGGCCCGCGTCGCCAAGCCGCGACGCAAGAGCGGCGAACGCACCGAGAAGTCCACCCACGTCGAAGACCGCACCATCACACTGCCCGCCGGAACCAGCCAGACAATCTCACTCTTTGCCCGCGGCGGCGCGCTCGGCATCGCCACGCTGACTGACACCGGCGAGATGGCGTTCACCGAGCTCGCCCGGGTCCGAACCCACCGACACACCAGCAAGGTCGGATACCGCTGGTCCAACGACTACCGGCTACCCGACCACCTCGGCGGCGGCACCCTCTCCATGCGGCTCCGCGGCAACGCCGAGGACCAGAAGCGCCGGTTCAACCGCACCGAGAACATCCGACCCATCCCACCCACGGACCCGGACTTCAAGGCGCTCTACCGGCGACGCAACGACGCCGAATCCATCAACCGGGCCCTCGACGACACGCTCTGGCTCCGCCGAGCGCACTCGATCGGCCACAAGCGGCAGCTGCTGAACCAGTTGACCCACGCACTGATGGTCAACTCCCTCGCGCTGCACCGACACGCGCAGCGCAGCAGCGACCCACCGCTCACCCAAGCGGCCTGAGCGGCTTGAGCACCAGGCTCGCGCCGGCTTGAGCGCGCCCACCCTCCCGCTGAACCGCTCCGACCGAACAGAACGCGCCTCGAACCGGCTCCCGGGCGCCGAACAGCCCTCGCCTAGATTAGTCCTTCAACCGGAAGCCAACGTTGGAGGGGTTTCCTCCCACGTACGATTCCGGCCCCGCCCGTGTAGCTCAGTTGGCCAGAGCAGCCGCCTTGTAAGCGGCAGGTCGTCGGTTCGATTCCGACCGCGGGCTCTCAGGAAACCCCAGGTCACGGCGTTACCGGAGGCCAAAATCCGGGCGGCTGAGAGCGCTCGAAGGCCCGGCGTGCAACATACGTGCAACAGCGTGCAGGAGCCTCGTGGTTGCTCACGGCCGGTTGCGGGCGCTGCCGGTGCCCGCGGCCGCGGTGTAGACGTCCTCGAGCTGGGCGGTCAGCGCAGCCGATAGGGATGGGTAGAGGTGCCCGTACCGGTCGGCGGTGACCGTGATGCTGGAGTGCCCGAGGCGCTCCTTGACCACGAGCAGGTGGGCGCCCTGACCGATCATCATCGCGGCGGCGGTGTGGCGGAGATCGTGGAACCGGGTCCGGGGGTCGAGGTCCGAACGGGCCACCGCCGGCTTGTAGTGGCGTCGGTAGAAGTTCGAGTGACGGAGGGCCCCGCCGTCCGGGGCGGTGAACACGAACGCGTCGTGCGCAGCCGGCCGCGTCGCCAGGTGCTCTTGGAGCTCGACCGCCAGAGCGGTCGGAATTTCGACTCGGCGCCGGGCGTAGGTCTTGGGAGGGCCGTAGACGAGTTCGCCGTGAACCTCTTCTGCTGATTCGGCGACCTCGACCCAGCGACCGTCCGGAGCCATGCGTCCGATGCGGAGGGCGCCGATCTCACCCGCTCGGAGACCGGTGAACGCCGCGAACCGCACCAGCAGTCCGTAGTTCGGAAACTCCAGCTGCGGGTGGCGCTGGGGGCGTGGAGGGTGAGCGACTTCGTCAGCGAGGGCGAAGACCTGCTCGGCGGTCAAGAACACCATCTCCTGCCGCTCGCCTCGGGGGACCCGGAGCCCGTCGGCGGGGTTGCGGCTGATGGCGTCGGCCCGGAGTGCCTCCTGGAGCACCATCCGAAGGATCTTGCGGGCCTCGTCGATTGTGCCGGGGGCCAGCCCCTTGTTGGCGAGATCGGCGACGAACTGCTTGGCGTCGCGATACGTGATCGATCCGACCGCTCGCCCCTCGAAGACGGGCAGGACGTGGTTGCGCAGTGACGACTCGTAGCTCACCTCGGTCTTGGGCTTTACGTGGAGCCCGCCCATCCACTCGGCTGCCCAGTCCTGGAAGGGTCGTTGGCTGAGCTTTTGGTCGAGGAGCCGGCCGCGTGAGCGGTCGAGGGAGATGCTGGAGAGCCAGAGGTTGGCGTCGGTCTTGGTGGTGAAGGTGGCCGGGGCGATGGTTCGCTCGCCGGTGCGTTCGTCGGTGTAGCTGGCTTGCCAGCGTCCGGAGGGGAGCTTGCGTAGGGCTCCGAAGGATCGGCGCGTCATTGAACGACCTCCCGATTGCAGGGTGGGAGGAGGGGGTTGAGCGACCCCGACGACGCGTGCAGCTCCAGGGTACGGGTGTTCAGGCGGTGCGTGGGGTGTGGCGGGCCTGGTCGAGCCAGGTGTCGATGTCGGTGGGGTCGAAGCGGAGCAGGTGGCCCCACTTGAGATAGGGGATGCGTCGTTCGGCAACGAGGCGTCGGATGTGTCGTTCGTTGACGCCGAGCCGTTCAGCAACGGCAGGCAGGTCCATGAGGGACCCGTCATGCGAGGTGTCCAGGGTGGTCATAGGTGAGCCTCCAGTAGGGGTTGGTCACCCCCCTATGCCGTGAGACACCCCAAATCTCTCAAATCCGATCCAGAAACCTGGAGAAGTGTGACTTGAGGCCCAGTGCCCGACAGGACAAGACGGTCCGCCGCTGCTAGGCCTAGGCCATGGCAGCCAGGTGGGGCGCGATGGCGGTGGCGGTGCTGTTCCTGGTTGCATTGTTGGCGATCCCGCCGAGCGCGGAGCCGAGCAAGTGCGACGATCCGACTGCACTGATCCTGTTGTCGCCTAGTTACCGGGACGGCGAAAGCAACCAGAACGGTGTGCCGCGCTGCCCTAGCGGCGCTCGACGTCAGGCCGCAGTCGCCGTCGTGCCGGTGGTTGCCGTTGCCGCCCTGCTGACGGTGGACCGGCGGCGACGGCGACGCAAGGCGTGAGCAGGATGGCGGCGCGGGTTCGCGGTTCGAGAAACGCTTGGCTCATCGGCGGGTTTGTCGAGTAACTCACCCCAAAGATCCGGCCGAGACCCGCTGGGCCTCAGAGTGACAGTCCGGGCGGTTCGTGGTGGGACGGGGCAGAGCTTGCGGGCGGCTCCGTCATCGGCTCAGGGCCTGCCGGTTCGTGTTTCTGGTGGCTGAGGTGGGTGCGGACGAGCGCCCGGTGGGAGGCGAGAGCCGAGTCGTGTTCGGGGGTGTGGCTGATGGTCTGGGCCAGTTGTTCGGCGGCGTCGAGGGTGCCGGTGGGGTCGGGGATGAAGGCGTGGTTGGCGTGACGGCCGCGCGTGAGCGCGACATAGGCATCGGAGCGGTCAGTGCCGGCTTCGAGGATGGCGTAAGCGATGTCGACGGTGTCGCCCTGGTTCCCATAGCCAGTGACGGCCCAACCGAGCTCGACCTGCGTGGCCACGTAGTCGGCGGGCAGCACGACGCTGCCTCGCTTGGGGTGGTCGACGGTGAGCGCGCCATCGGTGCCGACAGCCCGGACGGTCCAGGTGTGCCGGTTGCGAACCGGCTCGCCCTCGGTAGTGACGAGGTCGGGTCGATTGCGACGAGTGGCAACTCGGTCACCATCGTGGGCCGAAGTGCCATCCGCCAGCTCGACGTGCAGCTCGGGGTCCGAGGGTCGGGCGTTCTGGATGGCTCGGTTAATGGCCCGTGCGGTGTCGGCGGTCTTGGTGGTGATGGCGATGTCGAGCCCAGCCGCCAGGTCAGCGGCAGCCTCACGAGCGATGCGGGCGGCCAGGAGGGCGGGGTGGGTGGTGTGGAGCCGGTGATGCGACGCATAGATCTCGGCGACGTCGGGGGCACCGGCGCGCAGGGCGATGCTGGCGGCGGCTTCCCAGGGCTCGGTGAAGCGCCGGGGGGTTACCAGTTCGTGGTGTGCGACGGTCGCGGTCCAGTGGGCGAACACTCCGCCGCGTCCGACGGCCCCGAGTTGTGCCGGGTCGCCGACGGCGACGAGGCGCCATTGGTGTTGGCGGGTGAGGGTGACGAGGCGGTGGAGGTCGTCGGTGCGGGTCATCGCGGCCTCATCGAGCACCACCGTCGTCCCCGCCGGCCACGCGGACGGTCGGCTCTGGTCGGTGTGGCGTTGGAGGAACGAGGCGAGGGTGAGGCTGTCGCAGCCGGCCTCGGTGGCGAGCACGTCGGCGGCCTTACCCGACGGCGCCAGGCCCACGACTGGCCGTCGCTGGTGGCGGAGGGTGGTGACGGATCGGGCGATGGTGGTGGTCTTGCCGGTCCCCGCCGGGCCCACGATCACCACCAGCCCGTCGGTCCCGGCGATGGCGCCGGCCGCGGTTGCTTGTGGGTCATCGGTGGCCGGCGGCGGGGTGGTGGAGGCTTGGGCCCAGTCCTGCAGGTCCTGCTCTTGGTCGAGGATGTCATCGGTGCTGAGTCGGTGGTCCGTGACGTGCTCACCGATCGGACGGCCGTCCTTGCGACACGGCCCCCAAGACGGGACCGGGGAGATGTCCCGGCAGTACGACACCGCCGACGCAGCGAGGCTGTCGATCAGTACGACCAGACCCTGCGCAGAGCGGCCGGTGTCGGCCGGGAGCATCGTGGCCAGGTGCCGAGCCAAGTCCGCTTCGAGCCACGTCGAGGACTCCTCCGACACCCCAGCGATCGCAGCCTCGATCAACGCCAGGTCGTCGACTCGCGATGGCGACTCGTGCCGCCGGATGCCACCGGCTGTCAGCGAGTCCGGGTCGAATCCCACCGACTCGGCCTCTGCCGCCCATTCCTGGTGCAGCCCGCCAGCGTCGACGCCGTGCGTCTTGGCTGGCCGGGAGGCGAGGACGGCTTTGCGTTCCAGCGCGGCGATCGTCTCCGGGTCTGGGTCGTCGCCGTCGTGTTCGTTCATCCACCGCTCGAGCAGCTCGCCGAGCTTCTCGTCGATCTGTCCGGTCCGTTTCGACAACACGCCTCGCACCTCAGCGGGAACGCAGGCCAGGTCGACCGGTCCAGCTGTGACGGCATCCCAGGTGACGCCGAGGCGGGTTGTGAGCTCGGAGCGGAGGGCGGCGTCGTAGATCCAGCCGATGCTGCGTTGCTGAAACTTCAAGAACCGGGCATCGAGCGCCAACCACTTCCCCGTGGCGTCTTGGACCTTCGACGAGATCACCGCGTGGGTGTGTAACTGCGGGTCCATCGACCGCGACGTGTGCTGACGAAACAACGCCGCCGTCACCCCAAGCGAGTCGACCTGATCGACACCATCGCGGCCACGGCGCGTCACCGCCCCGTGCTCCTCGAACCACCCGAGGGCCGCCGTCACGGCAGCATCATGCGCGGCCAGGACCTCGGCCCGAACCCACCGATCCGGCGTCAGCGCCCACAGCGCAGAGACGGACTTCGGCGCCGAGAACGTCGCATCAAACCCGCGGGCCGAGCGCTCGCCGAACGACCGACCCAACGGCCAGCCTGTCGCCGGGTCCTCCCCCGCCAGCAACGAACGCAGGTCCTCACCCTGGACCTCGCCGCGTAGGCCGAGGGCGCCGAGCCCCGATCCCCACCACACGCCGGCCGGCTCGTCCGGGTCCACGTAGTAATCCACCGGGCCACGCCCGGCGCCCTGACGGGTGCGGTCCTCGGCCAGACCGGCGTAGTAGCCGATCAACCCAGCAAGGCCACCGGCCGACGTCTTCAGCGTCGTCACCCGCATCACCGGGACCACCCACCGGGACACAATGCACTCGTCTGTCCAAAATCGTCGTTCACATCCCCCTATGCAGTGAGACCGCCCAGAAGTCTCGAAGATCCGCAGGAAAGTTCGATTCAGGCTTCGCTCGCCGCCCGAGGCGGTGGTGCCGTGGCGAGATCCGAGCGGTCGCTGTCAGATCCGGCCTGCCAGCGACCTGCGGCGCCAGCCCCCGCCGACGGCATCCGCACGCCCGACAACCTGTATCGACCGAGGGCGGATCACCCGCCGACGGGGCGGCGTTCGGCTCAAAGCCGGACTTCGGGATTAGCGGCGCAATTCGCCCGGTCCTGGCGGAACCGCCCGCCCGAGCCGGCCTTCGGCCACCGCAGCCCGCCCCAGCGCTGACTTCGACGGACCGCCGAGGTCCTCGGCACCAGGCCCACACATAATCGGGGTTAGGTGGCGGCCAGAGAGTTGCGACTCCGGCGTCTATTCGGACCCGGAGGAACCGGCCCGGTAGGACCGGCCGGTGCGACGCAGAAACAGCATCAGCCACCAAACGCCGAAAAGGAGCCAGGGCACACCGATCACTACGCCTGCGATGGTCCGGCCCGGGTCATTTAGCCAGGCGAGCGATGCGCCGCCAGCAAGAGTAGTCACCGCCCAGAGGGAGCCGGCTATGAATCCGACCGTTTGCTCCTTCTCGGTCGGTTCCGTCACGTCCGCCCGCACTTGGTTGCCCATGCCGTCAGTTCTATCCCGTAACGCCCCTGGATGGCACCGTGATCGCTCCGACACCAGAGCGCTGCTGGGGGCTCCTAGAGTCGCTGTTCTACGGGTGACCCACGGACCCGTATTGCCGGTGATAGGGGATACTCGGAGGGTGAGACCTTCGTAGGTCGTCCTTGGGCTTATGGAAATCGCCGGCGGAGTCGCACTTGTGCGATATGGCGAAGCCTTCCTCAATCGCCTTCCTCAATCGCCTTCGGCACTCTCGTCGACCGTTCCCTACCGGCGAGGAACGGGACGCGCTCGTCGTGTCCCTGGCGGGGCCCTTCGCCATCCTCATCGGGGCGATCACAGTGCTGCACGGGCTGTTCTGACGTCGACCGGTAGAGTCCCGACTCCGAGGCCAGGGACCCGAGAGGGTGAACCACGGGGGACGCTTGGGTGGTTGTTGTGGTGGTGGGCCTTGTTGGCGGCGGTTGTGGCGTTGCGGGGCCGTAGTGTCTGGTTTCGTGGCCCGTTCGAAGTGGGCGTCGTTTTAGCCAGCGAGGACCGGCCGGCAACCGGCGGCGTGGACGTGACCACCCGCACCCTCGAACGGACCGACCGCCTCTCCGGACCCGAACACCCCGACACGCTCAACGCCCGCGGCAACCTGGCAGCGAGCTACCACTCAGCGGGGCGCAGCACCGAAGCCATCACCTTCCAGGAACAGGTTGCGGACAGCAGATAGAGGCTCTGTAGGTGTCGTACAAAGGGATGGGTGTTGTGGGGAACCCCTGCTCCCGCAACCTCGGAAGGACAGGCTCTCTCAGGCAGCGAGCGTGGGACACCTTCCCCGATCCGCGGTGATCCCCTGCTAAGCAGGCAGCAGTAGAAGGAATGATCTCAAGGTCAACAACACGGGGCGGCGATGGCGACATGGGGTGAACGAGTCAAACCCATTCAGGAATTGGTCGGAGTGGAAGCTCTGCAGGCGGCCGTGACGGAACTGTCCGAATCGCAACCCTGGCAATGCTGAACTCGAACGTTGCCGCTTCCTCGCAGACACGGTTGCTACGCGATTGCGTTCACTTCACCCCAACCTCGCCCTCGCCGAGCTTCTCTCGCGAACCTTGGGGCCAGCTTCCACACTCTTGAAGCCTCCCTTCGCCAACATCTCGAACCAGACGAAACGAAGCCTGGGATCGACCAAGGGGCGTTGGAGGCAAGCGAGGGACTCCTCAGCCACTCGGTGGGAACGTTCAGGTGAAGTCGGACAGCTTCGGTCCCGCTGTCCGGGCCGTCGGATCCGCCAGACTCATGATCCCGACGACGATTGGACCGGGGCCTCGCACGACGGCATACCGGGCTCCCCAGAAGGCGTCGTACGGGGCTTGCAAGACCTCTGCTCCGAACGCCAGCGCGCGTTCGAATGCGGCATCGACCGCGCCGCGGTCGTCCGCTCGAAGGTTGACGACGACGCCTGCAAAGTCCTCGGGCAACCCGCCCCAATGGGACGCAAAGGCGGGACTGTCAACGTCGGCGTGGAACCCCTCGGCGACGGCATGAAGCCCAATATGGTGAGGTGCCCACTCGGTCCACTCATCCGCAACCGCGTCAACCTCCGCTCCGAGTGCACGCAGAAAGTGAGCTGCACCGAGAACGTCAGGCACCACGATGTTCACCTGATCGAACCGAAGGCCAGCCATCGATCAAAACTTACATCAACGACCGAGGGACGCCCCCGCCGACACCGATCACACTTTCCGGGTCTGCTAGCGACGGGCGAAGGTCGCTCCCAGCGTCATACCCGAGAGCGTTCAGCCCTGGCTTCTCGCTTCCGCTTGGAGCGCCGGGGCCAGCCTGACCGGCGGCCAGAAAACCCGCGGAAACCCGCGGACGGGATGGACTGAGGGGTACGGGAGTGAATTCGGGGTGCCCAAGCGGACCCTCTGAGCAGGGACTTCGCGTAATCCCCAGGTCACAGAATCGGCCCAGGGGCTTCACACGGTGGAGGTCTCGATCACCGCTGACTGAAGCGGTCGAGCCTGCTCAGCCCGCCAGCGGGACGACAGCCGCAACGCAGTAGACGCGCCGGGCCTGGCCGGGGTACTGGGCCGGATGGCAATAGGCGCTGGCCACGAACAAGATGGCGGTCCGGGCTGGTCCAGCCCCGGCGGCAGGGGGCAGGGCCCGGTCACACCTACTCACAGCCACCTCCGACTTCTTCCACCACGGCCGGCACGGCGGACAAGCGTGCTGCGGTTGCAGTCAGGCTGGCGGTGGTGACGGGCCGGTGGTCAGCGCTTGTGTAGCTCACCGAGAGTGCCACTCCCGTTTCGGGGTTGTAGAAGCCGAGCGTCACGAGCTCGTCGTTCACGACGCCGATCCAGACATTGGCACCTGAGGAGGCGGCGTCGGGTTCGCCCCTCTCTGTCAGGAAGAGGGCGCAATCGTGGTAGATCGTTGCGCTGAGACCTTGATCGGCTTGCGTGTTGACGCTGTCGTGCACGAACGATTTGTTGTCAACGTTGACCCGTGTGACCCGTGTGACGGGAGTTGGGCCTAAGTCGAGAGCCTTTCGAATCCCGATTGCGTATGGGGACTCGGGGGACACTTCGATTTCGAAGCTATCGGTCTGAGGGGTGGGCTGCTGGGGTGTCCCTTTGGGGGCTCCGGTGCTGTGGCCGGAATCCGTTGGGGCTGAAGTTGTGACCGCCGGAAGATCCTTGGCTCCCGCTTCGAGGAGTCGGATGCCCTCGGCGATCTTTTGGAGCTCGTCGGCGTGGGTGAACGTCGGCGGTCCTTGCATCTCGCCCCACACGGTGACCGTCCGGCCGCCAAGGGGGAAGCGGATGGACTCCATGGTGTTGTTCATCTGACCGGTGATCCGCACACCTTCGATGTCGTTGACCAAGATCGGTGTCGACGTGGCGCCCGGGAGGTCGGTCGGCGTCGCAGCCTTGGTTTCGTTGACAGCGAAGTACCAGTCGGCCCCGTCGGCATTGTAGGTCTGCTGCACGTTCGTGTCTTTGGACGGGATGTCGTCGGGGTTGGTCGTGAACCCGGCGGGGACGTAGGTGACCTGGACGAGCTCGGCGAGCCGGAGGACAGTGCGCGCCTTGGGTCGCACACCGTCAAAGACGGCCCGGTCCCCCAGAGGTTCATTGAGTGGAATCTTGACGACGGCGGGTACGAGCACCGCCTTGCATGCCATCGGAGTTGTGTCCTCGGGTGCGGTGGCGTCCTTGAGGCCGATGGTCACCGCATCATCGGTTTCGACGACGTCGTGGAGGACGTCGAGCTGGCAGCTCCTCGAGTTGTGCAGGACGCGGCTGGCGGTCACCGTCAGGGTCTTGCCGTCGGCGGACAAGACGGCGTCGTCCCATTCGACGTCCGGTTCGAACGCCAGCTCGACGTCGCCGTGCCCGGCGGTGACGACTTGGCGGTCCTGGCCCGTGCTGTTGTCCCGCGTGTTGGCGACGGCTACGGCTACGAGAGCGATCACGGCGATGACGGGAAGGGCGGTCATGGCACGCCGGCGGGCCCGTCGTAGGCGGACGGTCGCAGTGACTCGCGCCCGGACTCGGGCTTCGGTGGCGGTGTCGGGCTCTTGTGCAGGGTGCCCGAGGGACTGGTTCTCGGTCATTAGCTTGCCTCTCGTTGCAGGGCGGCAGGAACAGGACGGTCTTCGAGGAGCAGGCGGAGGGCGGCGAGGCCGCGGCTGGCGTGGCTCTTCACGGTTCCGGCGGCGACGCCGAGCTCGGCTGCGATCTCGGCTTCGCTCAGGTCACCGAAATACCGGAGGACGACGACCTCACGTTGTCGTCTGGGCAGGGTCTGGAGAGCCCGGTGGAGGTCGATGGTGCAGCGGTGTTCGCCCGGGCTGGCATCGGAGCGGTCCCGTGCGAACCGGTTCCGGCGAGCAGCCCGGCGGAGGTGGTCGACGGCAAGGTTCGACGCGACCCGGACGACCCAGGGCGTGGCCCGTTCGGAGATGCGTTCCCAACGCAGCGACGCCCTCGCCAGTGCCTCCGCAGCGGCGTCCTCTGCAGCGGCCGCGTCTCCGGTGATCCGGAAGGCTGCTCGGTACGCAACACGGAGCAGGTCGGGGAACTCTCCGTCAAAAGCGCGCTCGCCGATCACTTCCACACCTCAGATACGCCTGCGGACGCCCCATGGTTTACATGGCCCAAGAGAAGGCGGCTGCCAGCCACCAAGCCCGGACCAACGGGACCGTCTGGGTGCGTCCGCCACGTCGACGTGTGGCCAGACCCCGAGGAACCGGGTTCGCGTCTACGCCGGCGTCGCCGCGCGCGACCAGGTACGCGTAGAACCCCGACACCGTCGAGAGCCGCCGGGCGATCGTCCGCGCCGACAACCCCGACTCGCGATCGGAGATGCGCACCACCGTCCGGTCGCCGCGCTGATGCGCCAGGAACTCGAACACGTCCGCAGACCTCACCTCGGCCGGCCCCTCGGCCACGACAGTGAAGAAGGTCTTCAGATCGCGTGCGACCGCATGCAGCGTGTTCGGCCGAGCCCTCCCAGCCACGAACGCCAGATACGAGTCGACCAGCGGATCACCCAGCGCGAACCGCACCTCCCCGCCAGCGCCCGAGGATCGGACCAGACATGGGAAGTCGCTCATCCCCGCATGCTCCCCGCCACCAGCGAGCTACACCGAGAGACCCGATGGATCACCCATGTATTAGGCGTTGTGGGGCACTCGCTGCTGTGTGAACTCGCGCCGTCTCTTGATGGCGCAGGTGCAATCGTTGGCGCTGTGCGACGCGCAGACCTGGAACGAGTCCTCGCCCAACGGGCGGAAATTGTGGCGGGCGCGGCCGCGGCACTCGACGCCGATGGACTCGGCTCCCCCAAGGAGATGAGCCGTCGGCAACGGTGGCGCCTCCTGGGCCTCGATGTTCGAGGGGACCTCGCCGCCGTGGCCGTGGCACGTCGAGGCAAGCGCACAGGGCTCGTAATCGAAGCGCACCGCTTCCGTCGCGAAGAGGGGGCGTGGGTGTGGGATCAGATCGGTCCTTCATCGGACTTCAGCGAGCCAGTGCTTCCGCCTCGATCAACGTCGGGACACAACGGGTGTTCGGAGGGCGCGACGCAGGGCGACGTCCGCACCGGAGACTGCGTCGGGCTCTGGCTCCTGGTCTCGGAGGCAACCCGGATGCGGAGGGACGGTCGGACGCGAGACGTTCCCGCGCATGGCTGGGTCGTGACGGTTGACCGCGCATCCGCACGCAGCACGGAGGTCCTCGATGTCGACGGCAACGTCATCGGCCAGCTCAGGATCGAAGAACCGCGCAGGATCCCGCGACGGTTCCGGGCGGCGATGTGGTGGAAGCGCAGACGCCGACCGGATGCGGACCTCTGGCTCAACGACACGCCGGACCGCCATGGCAGGTGACCTCGGCTGCCAAGTGAGCACAACCCTCGCCGGGAACCGGCGTTGTGGGGCACCTCAATGGGGTCGCGGAGCCGGGTGCGCGTCCGGGCACTTTGTGGCAGAATGCCGCGATGGCGAGGGATGTCTGGCGGGCGGGGCGGTGGTCGGTGGCTGCGGTCGTGCTTGTAGCCGCTGCTACGTTCGGCGCACTCGGTGAACCGGTGCGAGCGGATGCATGCTCGATGGGGGCGATGAGGTTCAGCTTCGACGGCACGATCGTCTCCATGGACGGCCCCCGTATCACCTATCGCGTGGACAGGGTGCGACAGGACAACCCGTTCGGGGCGGGTCAGATTCCGGAACCGGGCGGAACCGTTGTGGTTCGCTACGACGGGTCGCCCGGCGAGCTCATGCCGAGGGAGTCCTATCGGGTGAAGGGGTGGAACAACCAGTCTGGCGGGGATGGGGTCAGCTCCCAGATCGCCTACGACTTTCACGGCGACTGCGGTACCGGCGCTGGCACCACCGCGATCGACGGCTCCTACCTTGGGTCGTCGTCGACCGGCTTCGATCGCTCGTGGCCATACGCAGCTGCGGGCCTGGTGGTGGCCCTGAGTGTGGTTCTGGCCCTACTCGCCGCGGTGGCTCGCCGCTACGACCGAAAGCTGGGTTGACGACGAAGTCCAAGGAAAGCCAGTTCTGGCGAAGATGATGAGTATCCCGAAGGTGCCGGTCTGGCACGCCTCGACCCGGCGTTGTGGGACACCCGCCAGCGACCCGGGGTCCTCGACTCGACTTACGTGTTGGACCGACGGGGGCAAGGGTTCGCCCATCGTGGCGAGGAGGACAACCGAATGACTGGCTCGTCGAGCGGATCATGTTGCCAGTAGAGGACAACGCAGCGCATGGGACGATCCCGGTCGTCCAGCACAGCCCATTCCGTCTGCACGGTCGGAGCGATGTTCTCCTCGATCGACCCGCCAGCAGGGACCGGGTCGGAGTAGGCCGGATTCTCGCACTTCTCGCTGTGGTCGCTGTTGCAGAGTGCAAGCCGCACGGGCTTGCCCAGGTCGTTCTTGAACCGAACCGCTAACGCGTCGGAGTCCGAGACGATGTTCCCGCACCCCACCGCAGCGAGTACCAACACAACCGCAATCGCAATCCGCATTGTCCACATCATGCACTCGGTGGCCGCGGGCCTGGACGTCACCCGAGGGTGCCACCGATGTGCCGTCGGTCGCGGCCTCTACCCGGCGTTGCGGGGCAGTCAGTGGTCCCCGCCCAGAGGCCACTCATCGGGAAGGACGGCGAAAACGTCCACGTCTCGACGTTGCCCCTGCCAGACGCCGAAGGCACGAAGCGTGCCCTCGCAGGTGAACCCGACCCGACGGGCGACCGCAACCGATGGTGCGTTGTCGGTCTCAATCGTCAGGAAGACCCGGGCCGCTCCGAGCTCGAACAACCAACCCGTCATCAGCGTTGCGGCGCGAGTCGCAATCCCTCGCCCTCTTGCACCGGCCGCCAGCCAGTAACCGAACTGGGCTACGTCGGTGCTCGACCAGTGGTCGACGCCACACATTCCGACAGGTTCGTCCAGGGCAGCATCCACGATCACGAAGGCGGTCCCCGTCGGATGACCCTCGACCTCGAAGGCACGCCAGCTCTCCTGGATGCGCTCGATGACGGCAACGGCGTCAGCCTCCGAGGCTGGCGCCGTGCCGTTGTAACGCTCTATTGCCGGTTCCCTCGAGGCTTCAACCATGAAAGCGGCGTCGGAGGACTTCCAGGGTCTGAGCACGACTGCTCCGTCGGACAACGTGACCGGTCCTCTCTCACCGCCGGACTCAGCCTTGTCGGACTGACTGCCGACCGCAGAACCCGGATGCTCCAAGGCGGCCATCCACGGACGCTACGACCTCCATGTCGATCGGACCATCCCCGAAGTGCCAGGTGGCCGTGGCCGCATCCCGGCGTTTGGGGGCACCCGCGGCGTTTCGGCGCGCAGCTACGGTACGACGATGGCGGAACAGCAGATTGACAACGCCGGCGGCGGCCACGTTCGTACGTCGACGGCGATCGCCCTGGTGACGGCAAGCCCGTACGCCCTGGCCCTCGCCTACTACGGCCTCCGAAGCATTGCCTGGGGCTCGAAGCCCAGGATGTTCGGCGTGGAGTACAGCAGCGACAACGGCGCCGACTTTCCCAACGGCCCGACTCTGTACATCGGCATCGTGGTAGTCGGCATCGCCGCCGCTCTACTTGCGAGCCTCGTGGTGCTGGCGAAGGAGCGCCACCGTTCAGCTCCCTGGATCGTGCTGGGTTGGCTTCTCCTCGCAGTCCTCATGGTGAGCTTCGGCGCCCGTCACCCTGGCGAGGACCGCCGCTGCTTCGTCGACAGCTACGACGAGAACCAGACCTGCTACTCGTCGGAGACAATCGTCGCGCGCGATGTCGTCCTCCGGTCTGCGCCGGCAGCGGTAGCCATCGGTTCCCTCTTGATCGGCGCTCGCCGCAGGAAGCCGTCCACACAACCTGTCGAGCGAGCTTGAGGAGAAGGCGTCTGGGTCGATCCCTGCGCCCTGAGCCGGCGTTGTAGGGCACCTGAGCCGGGACTTCGGGCGTTAAGATCTCGGGCAGACGTGCAATGGTTGGCGGGTCAGGCCTCTCAGCCTATTTCGCATCGAGATGGAGGAGGAGGCGCTGCCATGGGTGATCCCGTCGACCTCCTCGTGGTAGAGATCCCGCCATCCCGTAGACGCGTCATCGGCGTTTTGGGGATTGCGCTGGTACAGACAGGCAACGCGGCACTTGCCGAACTCCTGGAATCCGGCTGGAGCATCACCGTGCTGGCCGCGGACACCGGAGCGGTGGTGCAGGAGGTCGTAGCGACCGATTGCGCCGACCGGAGCCGTTTGCTCGACGACATTTGCGCCCAGCACGATGTTCGTTCCGGCGTAGAGGTGTTGGTGCGCCGCCGTGGTCCCTGGACCCGGCGAACCAATCGCCCCCTCATCGTGTCCGACGATGCCTGATGCCGCCTCGCCTGACTGTCCCTTCCTGAGCGCTGTGGCGACCATGCCCACGACCCGGCGTTTGGGGGCGCCCTTGGCGAGGACACATGTCAGGGTCTCGCGATGCCTCTGCCCGAGCAGGAACCGATCGAGGACATCGTCGCCTGGTTCGCGGGCCAGGGCTTCGACCTGGAACTCCACCAGGATGCTCCCGATCGCCCGGAGGCGCGAACGGTCTCACGAACAGTTCGGGATGCGTCGGAGTTCTCTCACTGGTGCGGGGTGGGACGTAGCGGCTGGTACGGAGGCGGGGCGAGCGATGACAACGCGATCCGCTCAGCCAGAAGCCGATGGCGAATCGAGCAGGAGGGCTCAGAGCCCAGCCCGCGGCGGCGCCCCTGGCTCAGCCTGAGCCGGGGAGGAGCTGCGCCCCTGTCGGGCGTGCTGGGGCAAGTGGACCTAGCGGTTCCAAAGCAGGCGAACCACCCGCCCAACGGACGTGAGCACCCAAGCCACAGGGATCATCAACAAGGCGCTGGGACCTGCAACAACAAGTGAGTTCTGCATGCCAGCCGATTCGAGCACCTCGGCCTGCTCAAGGTCCGACTCTGCGATCCGCGGTGCGTCTTCCGCCTCATGTCCCATGCGCTACTCCTCGTCAGACATCAACATAGATGGCTTGCCGCCGCGACGGCGTATAGCGAGTGCGCTGAGCTGCGACGAGCTATCCCAGATGTGCTGGTCGGTGACCCCGAGCCGGCGGTATGGGGCAGTTGCTTCGGCTGGCTACTGGGATTCCACGCCGAGCCTGTGCGCGAGTTGGGCCGCGACCTGACGTGCTTCGTCGCGGCTGATGCATCGCTGACGTTCCAGCACGTGCGGGAGCACGCCGAGTCCTCGCCGGTAGCGCCAGGCGACCGCTTGGAAGCCGTTGAACCCGCGAAGCCGTCCCCTGAGCCAGCTGCAAGGGCCGACGACTAGGAACAACTCATCCCAATGCCCAAGAGGCATCCACGACGGCAGAACCTCAACGTGAACCTCCGTGCCGTCGGCCGCCGTGACGGAAATCTGTTCGATGCGGCTAATGGCCATCCCCTCAACGAAGGACTCGTTGGCACGGTCCATCTTCCGCTGGTTGCGTCGGTCCCACCGACTCAACCCTGAACCCCCTTTGTGACCCCGCCGATCTCGCATGAGTCGATTGTTGCGTACCCAACACCGCCGCCGGTTACCGAGGTAGCACAGAGTTCGGAGCGGTCGGTCGCTGGGGCAGGGCAGTATCCCTGATGTGTGCCGGTAGGAGACGGTGATAATCCCAGCGGTCTGCGCGACAACCGCGCGACATCGAGCGGGCTGTTGGGGTGTGCGGCGGACCATCACGGTCGACCGCCGTACCCGCTGACCTGGGCACATGCGATTCGGCGCTGGTGAGCGAATCGGCTCGCTTGAACTTGTAAGCGGCAGGTCGTCGGTTCGATTCCGACCGCGGGCTCTCGACCACCCTCAACCTCAAAGTCCACCGATGCAGGGCCGATTCGAGTATTCGGTCATACGTATGTATGATTTGGATGTGACGCAGAAACCCGACACTCGCAGCGATCTGTTGGCGGCCAGCCGTGAGGTCATCCTCGAACGGGGCTTGGCTAGTGCAACGGCGCGGGAGGTGACGGGCCGGGCACATGCGAATCTGGCCTCGATTGGCTATCACTTCGGTTCAAAGGACGAACTCCTGGCCCAGGCGCTGGTGGCCGAGGTTGAGGATCTGGTGCAACCGGTTCTGGCGGCATTGGGGTCGGAGCAGGAGCCGGCCAGTCGTGCCACCGATGCGGTGGCGCTACTCAACGATTTGTTCACCACTGTCCAACAGCGGGTTCCAGCGCTCATGGCCGCATTGGCGATGGCGCCACACAATCCGGCAGTACGCACTCGTCTAGCGGACCTGGTGGATGATGTGCGGGGCCGGCTGGCCAGAGACATCGAAGGCCAAGTTGTTGCAGGACAGCTGGCGTCGTGGGTCGAACCCTTTGCCATGGCGTCACTGATTGTGGCGGTCGTACAGGGGGTGGTCGTGTCGGCGGCGCTCGATCCCGAGCCATCACCCGGAGCAGACCACCAATCCGTTGCCGGCCAGTTCCTATTCCTGCTGCTAGCAGCAAGGACTCCCTCATGAGCCTAAGAGGGTGGAGCCTTTGGCTCTCCATGCTCGGCGCGGTCCTATGGCTGGCGGCAGCCACATTCCTGGTATCGGTGGGGTGGGGCGAGATCTCAACCCGCGCGGTGGGCCCGGACGGCGCCATGATCAGCGAGACCCACCGAACCGCCTCCGCGCTGAAGAACAACCCCGCTATGGCAGGGCGCGTGCTTCTAGCAACGTTGATCGTGGCCGCAGTCGCCATCGTGTTGATCCGCTTCGGGGGTTTCTTGGGAGGCGCGCTGGTCATCGGGATCAGCGGCTTGGCAACCATGGCGGCCATGCTGACCATCGGGATCTTCATCGCCCCCGGAACCGCATGCATGGGCGCAGCAGCGGTGCTCGCCCTGACCGATCGCATCGAGTCCAAACGCCTGAGCAGCCTCCCCCCACCGCCACGGCTAGCAGCAACCCGGCGTTAGGAGACGCTCACCGCCGGGGCCTGATGTGGGGAGCGCTGAGCACGAATCCCACGACGGAGCTCACGGACCGACATGAAGCAGGCCCATCCGTACGCCGCCATGGGCAGGAGAACGAAGGGGCGGCGTCCGACGTCGTTCAAGTTCAGCCCGACAACCCATACGGTCATCAGTCCGAAGATCAACGCCGTGACCGCGCACGTCACCACCCACACCTGCCGTCGCATCCCACCGACAATACCTCGCCGGAGGTGCTGGACTGGGCGGTGTGGGAGACCTTCGCATCCGTCCGGCCAATGTCGAGGATGTTCCCTTCGTTGCCACGATGCTGGGTGAATCCGCCGTGTGGCGCCCGGACAAGCCGACGCCATCCGGAGACGAGGTGATGGCAGATCCGCGCTACGCGATGTACCTCGCCGGTTGGCCGAGGCCAGGCGACCACGGGCTGATAGCCGAGCAAGACGGATCGTTGGGGGCGGCCTGGTATCGCACATTCACCGAGGCGAGCCATGGCTATGGCTTCGTCGCAGAGGACGTCCCCGAGCTGGCGATCGCCGTCATCGCTTCCCGTCGCGGCCAAGGAATAGGACGACGGCTCCTCGTCGGCCTCCTCGATGCCAGCCTTGCCCAGGGATACCCAGCGATAAGTCTCAGCGTCCGCGAGGCCAATCCGGCGCGTCGACTGTACGAGTCCTCCGGCTTCGTGACGATCAAGAAGCACGGAACGTCTTGGACGATGGTCCGATACGCGAACCATTCGAACTGAGCGGAGACCCGACAGCTTCGTGTATTTTGTAGCACAACAGTTGCTACAAAGGCCGGAGCGGGATGGATACGGACATGGCGAGCGTCTTCTGGTTCGTAGTGCCAGGCATCGTGGTGCCGGCACTGTTCACGATCCTGGCCTTTTGGTCGCCGAACCGGCGTCAGGTCAATCGCTGGGGCAAAGCGTGTGACGTCACCATCACACCGGCCAACGAGGAACAAATCCGATCGCACCTAGCCCGCGTCCGCCGCTACCGGTCGGTGGCGTCGCTGCCGTTCTGGTGGCTCGCCTTCATCCGGGTCGTCGACGCCGACTTCCCCCCGGCCCTGGCCACGCCAGCCATCGCCTTCGCCGCCTACATCTGCGGTGGGCTGCTCGCCGAGCTGACCGGACCGCTGACCCGGCCCGACGGGGTGCGCCACGCGGCGCTCGTCCCCCGGCTGGTCCGCGACTACCGACCCAACTGGGTGCGCACGCTGTCGCTCAGTCTGTTCGCGATCGCCGTGGCATGTGTGGTGATACGGGTCACTGTGGTCGACGATGCTCGGCGGCTCACTTACAGCCTCCCGCTCACGCTGGCGCTCGTACTCACGGTGTCGGTACTGGCCAAGATCGCTGCTCGGCGAATCGTCGAGCGGCCCCAGCGAGAGACCGACCCCGACCTTCTCGCCGCTGACGAAGGGCTGAAGGCCGCCGCCGTCTCCATGACGGTCGGGGCCGAGCTGCTCGCCGCGATGGTCGCCGCTGGGGTGGCGGCGGCGGCGTCGGTCCCAGCGGAGACGGGGGCCTGGGCTTGGCTGCTGGTCCCCTGGATGCTCGTCCTCCAGTGGGCCTCGATCGGCGTGCTGGCCCTCATTGTGCGCCAGGAGACCTGGGGGTACCGGCGGCGCTACCTGCAGCAGTCAGTGGCAGTGCCGGCATGATCATCGCCGTCGATCCCGCCGACCGTGAGCCGCCGTACCAGCAGATCCGGATCCAGGTGCTGGCTGCCATCGCCGCCAGCACCCTGCTCCCCTCCACCCGACTGCCGACGATCCGCCAGCTCGCCGCCGACCTCGACCTGGCAACAAACACGGTCGCACGCGCCTATCGGGAGCTAGAGGCCGACGGCGCCATCGAGACCCGGGGCCGAAAAGGAACCTTCGTCCGGGAGAGCAAGCCCGTCGACGCGGGAGCCGCCTCCACGCGCCAGCTCAAGGCAGTGGCCGACGCCTAGGTGACCGACGCCCGCCGCCTCGGGGTCCCTGCCGGCGAGATCGCTTTCGCCCTGGCCCGAGCCCTCGCAACGCCGCGCACCTGACGGCGTTCGGCGGGGTGGCGATCAACGGCACTGGCACGAGCGGCCTACCGGAGCGCCGCGTCGAATGACGTTCGGTTGGCCGCCCACCATCGCCCGTCGCCGGACGAACTCGCCGCCGCGCTCGATCGACTCGTCCAGACAGCGAAGGACCTCCGCCCGTTCCTCGGGGACGAGCCCGTAGGCATCGCACAGCAGGCGCAGCCGGCGCGGGCGATCGGATGGAAGCCATCCCAGGTTGGCCGAGCTGACGTCGTCGTCGACCGGGACGCACATGCGGGCGAATGCGGCAAGGTCAAAGGTGCGCCGACCGGGAGCTGCAAAGTCGAAATCGAGGAGCGCGACCGCACGGCCATCACGAAAGACGACGTTCTCCAGGCAAACGTCGTTGTGGCAGACCACAGCGCCGCCCGCCGAGTCCGCCATATCGGAGCCCCAGGTCATCGCTTTCGTGTCGATCCGTTCTGACGCGTCGTGCATCGACCGCAGCAGGACGGCGACCGAGGTCAGCGCATCGTCGGCCTGCACCCAGTCCGGGTACGGCGGGATGGCCACATCGCCGGGGATGAAGCGGAGACGTTCGCGACCATCTGGCTCGAGCCCTACCGGGATGGGAGCCGCCGCGAAGCCCGCCACCTCGAGTTCGAACAGGAACTGCAGGATGGATGTTGAGTGCTCGTTCCCCGGCCTGAGCACGAAGGCGCCCTCGCGGATCACTGCGCCCGCGTTCGCAACACCCCCGTGCAGTTCCTCCACGTCCTCGTCCACCCCCAGAGGCTGACACGCGGTGGAAGAGTTGCCCAGTCTGACTGAACCGACACTTTTCTCCGTGCGGTGACACCCGGAGGGGGCCTCGGCGTCGTCTACTGGTCGTGATGACCCAGGACCCGCCCGAGGCGAAGGCGCTCGCGGCCTCGACGTACGAGGCGCACGCGTCGCGACTTATGGCGCTCGCAGCGGCGCTCGTCGGCCCATCAAACGCGGAGGACGTGGTTGCCGATGCTGTCCTTCGAGCGATGAACAGCCACGGGTGGAGCCAGGTCCAGAATCACGGCGCCTACCTCACGCGCGCCGTCGTCAACGAAGCGAAGGCTTCCTATCGCTCCGCTATGCGTCGGGAGGCGCGAGAGCGACGCTTCGCCGCCAGCCGCACCGTCGCTCATGACCCTGACCCAGTTCCCGAGCTCCTTGCGGCGCTCGCTGCCCTTCCCATGCAGCAACGAGCAGTCACGTTCCTCACCTATTGGTCCGATCTGACTCCGGCGGGCGTCGCCGACGAACTCGGCATCGCCGAAGGAACAGTTCGCAAGCACCTCGCTCGAGCACGCGCCAACCTACGAACGGAGCTCCAATGACGGACGATCTCGATTCCCGACTTCGAGATGGATTCCACGCCCTTGCTGACGAAGCTGGCGCTGCTCCACGGCTGGACGACATCCTCACACCAGCACCCGGACCAACGCAGCGCCGCACCCGTGGCCCGTGGGCACTTGCTGCAGCAGGCATCGTGCTCGCCCTTGCGACCGCAGGTGGATTAGCCGCACTTCGCAATCACCCTGCGGATACAACAGATGTCGCCACCGGACGTGGGGCTGGGACTGAGGTTCCCGCCCAGAAAGACAACAGTGTCGACGCTGCGCTGGTGAAGAAACTCCAGGAGCGGCAGGCAGCTGCAGTGAAGAACTGCAGCCAGGACAAGCTCCCTGCGCCACCCACGACCGCCGAGAACAAAACTGATCAGGTCCTCGTCGGCGGCGGAGCCAACTGCGAGTACGGGCGGGTAGACGCGGCGCTGCTCAACTCCCGCGAAGCAGAGGTCCGGCCGCTGCCCGTGTATCCACCGGGGGACGGAACCACGGTCATTGGCTATTGGGCTGCTGGAGTCGGCTGGCTCACCGTTGAAGATGTCAAGGACCCTGACTTCGACCTTGGCGCCTATCAACGGGCCGGGGCGGTGGTCCTGGGCGTCTCCAGCGGATCGTCCCAAAGCGCACCCGGTTGAACCAACCGGCGAGGCCTAGCGTCGGCCGGATGGAACGGGTTCTCTGCGTCTGCGTTGGCAACATCAGCCGTAGCCCGATAATGCAGTCGGTGCTCCAGCAGCACCTCGGTACCGCCTTCCTGGTCGAAAGCGCTGGCATGAGCAAGGAGTTGGCGGGCCGTCCCGCCAATGCTCGTTCGGTCGCGTGCATGCACGAACGGGGCGTCGATCTGAGCGGCCATCGCAGCCGCTGGATCGGCGAACTGGATCTAAACCAGTACCAATGGATCGTTTGCGTTGGCCACGACGAGGCCGACGAGATCCGTTCCGCCTTGGGCGCTGGCACGGCGAGCGTGCTGGTCGCCAACGCGGACCACGGCGGCATTCCGGACCCCTACGAACTTGGGCTCGCCGGTTATCAGGATTGCGTGGCTCTGCTCGATCAGGTGATGCCGGACGTCGCTCAGCACATCAGTGATCACATGCAGAGTGGCAGGTCGGCGAGTGGCCAGAGCTCGACGTGGCCGTCGGGATAGGCGAGCCAGACGGCGCTCGCGTCGGCTGGGTCGATATGAAGCCGGATGCCGTCACGGCGGTAACCGGTGTCGACCGCCGACTCGGGGAGCTTGGCGTCGGGCTCGAACGCAGCGGTGACAGCGGGTAGTCCGAACACCCCCGCCGGATCCCGGACGTACGCGATCCCCGGCTCGCCAGCCGTTCCATACCGATCACCCAAATTGCCAGCCATCGATAGGACGTCAGCATCCTCATAGCCGCAGTGCGCGGGTCCGGGCATATCCACCAAGACATCGACGCGCACCAGACACCCCGAGCGGTCCGTCCAATGGCGAGCGGCAAAGCCCTTCCAGTTTGGTTGCCCTTTGAGGTCCGTCGCTGAGCCAGACGGGCCATGGCAGTCCGTGGGATCGGGGGTAGTGGTCGAGGGCGCGGTGGCCCCTGGATCCTCGAGCGCGGGCGACGTGACGGGGCGAGTCACGACCAGAGAGGTGTCGCCAAAATCGTAAACGGGCTGGCCGGGCAAGAACAGGCGGAAGCTGGGACCGGTGGACGCCCAGTCCATAGCGACCACGAAGGTTCTTTGAGTGAGGGGTTTTTCGCAAACAGTCGTGGGCTCGACGAAGCGTGGTTCGAGGGCGGTACCGCGTCTGTCGAAGCCATCCAGCTTGGGCGGGCAGGCATCGTCGGGGATGGTGATGCTGACGACCACCTGCTTGGCGAGGTCGACGGTCGGGGGAGGGCCTTTCGTCCCGGTGTCGGCCCAGAGACGGTCCAACGCATTCTGATAGGTCGCGGCGCGGAGGGTGCCCATGGGCTGACCGTCCGAGGAGGCCATCCGCAACACCTCAAACGTCACCGGGTCCGACAGCGAGGCCGTGGTATTCCCGCCGCCGGTGCTGACGATCGTGGACCCGTCATTTCGACCGATGACCGCGGCGGCAGCCCCCACAAGGACAAGGCTTGCCGCAGCCACCAGTATCGGCCGCCGCCACCGTCTGGCCCCAACAACGTGCGCGCCGGGGTGTTCGGCGAGGCGAGCGCGAACCAAGGCCAGTCCCTCGTCGACGTCAGGCGCTGAGCCCGCCGTAGACCTGCTCCGCACGCTCCCCAGGAGCGCCGAGCGTTGCGGCCTGGCCCACGGCGACCTCAACCCCGGCAACATCCTCCGCCAAACGCACTCCCCATCCACCGCTGCCGACGCGCCCACCGAGTGGCTCGCCATTGACCCGAAGCCCGTCCACGGCGACCTGGCATGGGATCCGTGGCCCTTGCTGACCCAGGTTGGCGATTGGCTCACCGTCGTACCGAGTGCGGCAGACCTGGCGGCCCGCACCCGACTCGTCGCTGAGGCAACTGGCCTTGACGCCGCCAGGATCGCGTCGTGGTGCACCGCCCGCAGCGTCGCCTCCGGGCTTTGGGCTGGCGACCGTGGTTGGTGGAGCGGCTTCCGAGGCGCCGACGGCGACCTCAAGCGGGCGGAAGCCTGGGCGAGAGCCGCAGACCTGCTCGCCCGGTGAACCCTCACCACAGCAGCGTCTGGGGTTCCTGAGGGGCTGGCCCTGAACGCTTCTGACACAGGAGCCGTTCAGTTTTGCAACGCTCTCGTGTCAGAAGCCGGGGCCTTAGATCAGAGACTTCGGTCGCCGTTTACAGCGGAGCGCCGAGGCGTTGGGCAAAAAGGGCTTTGGTCTTGGCGAACGATCCGTCCGATGCGGCCTGGTGATACGTCGACCAGCCCGGCCACGTGTAGCCGTGGTCGGCTCCCTCGAAGATCTCAACCTCCTCACCCGGTAACGGCTCCACCGCGTCGAAGAACCTTTGGTGCATGGCAATCGATTGCATCTTGTCGGCGGTCCCGATACCGATGTAGAGCGGCTGCGCGAGCGAAGGAGCGGTGAGGTGAGGCGACTCGGATGTTTCGTCGACGAGGAACGACGGGTGCAACATCGAACCAACGACAAACTGTGTCGGGAACCGCATGAGCGTTCGGAACACGGCTCGCGCCCCGAGATAGAAACCGATTACTCCGAGAGGCTCGTCGGCGGGGATCTCGAGAGCGGCGACCGTCGCGTCCAGGTCGGCCTGGATCGTCTCGTCGCCGACGGAGAGGATCAGGTCCAACATCCGTTGGCCGAGCGAAGGATCGGCCGCCCGCTCGTCAGGTTCATAGCCGATCATTCGGCCGAGGGACCGCAGTCTTTAGACCGATGGAATCCGATGGAAACGCAGGGGAAGCGGCCGTCAATTGGACGCAAGGCGCTGCTGGTGTTGAGGGCCACTGCCATTCTGGTCGTCGTCGGCGGTCTCGGCCCTGCCTTGGTCGGGACACTTCCCTCTGTCCAACCGACGTTCAGGGATGCAGGACTTCCACCGAGCACGCGATCGTCGGCGCGGTAGCAAGTCGTTGGTCCGCAGTCAGCAGAGTGCAGTCGAGTCGTTCGGCCAGGGCGACGTAGGTGGCATCGTAAACCGTCACGTTGGCACGTAGCTCGAATGCTCGGCGCATCAGCGGGAGCATCCGATAGCGGGTTAGATCGAGGTCCTCGAGGTCCTCGATCGCGTCAGAGAAGCGCTGGTCGGTGAGATCGCCAGCGATCCAGCGCTTCCGGAGGACCGCAACAGTCTCCACGTCGATCAGGTCCGGCGCGGCGAGCGGTGAGGCGCCGGTGAGGCGGTGGCGAGCTGTAGCGCCGTCGGCGCCGTCGTCCGCCAAGGCGTTGGCAAGGATGGAGGCATCGACGACGATCACGAGACAGGGCGCTCGCTCTGGAGATCAGCCACCGCTCGCGCCAGGCCGACATTGCCGCCGCGGCGGCGTGCGACGCGGGCGAAGAGCTCTTCCGGAGTCGGGCGTTCGACCAGGCGGGTGAGTTCGTTCGTCAGGTACTGCTGCAAGGACTGACCCTGCTTCTCAGCCCGCTGCTGAAGTGCACCGTGGACGTCGTCGGGCAGGTCCCGTACGAGGATGTTTGGCATGCTTTCATTATGCAAGCATGCCGACGTCGACGCAAGGTAGGACTGAGGCAAGCGTGAGACGAACGTAGCGGTGTCGTCCGCTGATGGGCCCTCTGCTCCTCGCTGGCCAGGCTTCTGTCCGCTACCGCTGCTCCGGCATGGTTCCGCCGCCAGCGTTTCGACACACGCGGTCAGCTTGTTCGAGGTGCTGCCGGAGGAAGGCGATCGAGCAGGCGATGAGGTCCGGGGGCCAATCGTTGTGATCTCCCTCCCAGAACAACAGCTCCTTCGTGGTTCCAGGTACGGCATCGAAGACAGCGTGCACCCCGTCGATGGGGAAGATGTCATCGTCGGTCTTGTTCAACATGAGCACCTGGCAGTGGTCGAGCGACGATGCGGCGTCAAGGATGAGTGGTCCGAGTCGAGGATCGTCGATGCCGCCGCCGTTCGGTATGCCTCCAGCGACGAACACGGCCGCCTGGATCGTTGCCATCGCTGCGGTGGTCGGAAACCCGAAGATGGCACCCATAGAGAACCCGACGTAAGCGATGGCTGGCCCGATCGCCTCGAGGGCGGCGGCGGTCGCCTGCCAGTCTTCGACCATTCGGTCGATGGCCCGTGAGTGCCAGCCTGACGGGATGCCTTCGCCGGTCGCGAGGTCCTGTCGTTCCCCGTGATCAACGGCGTCGATGCAAGCAACGGCCAGGCCCGTCTCGTCTGCATAGCGCCTTGCAAGCCGTTCGAACCTGGGCGAGTCCTTGCTGTGGCCTCCTCCATGACCGAGGAGTAAGACAGCCGCCGCGCCCGACGGTCGATAGAGCTTCACCGGTACACCGCCGAAGACGACTTCGACATCCCGACCAGATGAATCACCACTTGGCTCGTGCTGGGCAAGAACAGGGTCAAAGTGACCACCGATCTGACCGAGGACGGCGGTAGGTCAACCACCCGGAGCTGCGCTGGCCTCGCCCTAGGCGGATCCGGGCCGCTCCCGCAGTCCCCCGCCCTCGCGGCTCGGCCGCGACCTCACCCCAAGAGGCGATTGCGCACCGTGGCCAGGTCCGCTGCGCTCAGCCCTCCTTCGCGCAACCGAGATTCCACACCCATGTCCATGGCGGCCAGGACGGCGAGTTCCACCTTGGACCCCTCTCGCTCCAGAATGTGTGACACAGGCATCTCACCGGCGAGCGGATCGCCCGCGAGTCGACCGGTGCTGTGCGACCAGTCCTGGGCGATCGCCTCAGCAGTAACACCGACGACGGCCTGCAGGAGGAACGCGACGAGTCCGGTGCGGTCCCGACCAATCCCACACGAGATGACCACGACGCCGCCTCTCGCATGGGCGACGGCGGCAACCGCAGCGGCGCACCGCTCTGGCCAGTACTGGAGCATCTCGGACCACTCCAGTGGCGTCATCCAGATGCCGGTGTCCATGCAGCGCCGCTGGAACTCGGGGTCAGTCGCGTCTTCAAGGTCCACCCGCTCGATGACGATCCCATCGGGCACCATCGCCGGATCGGGATCCTCGTCGGTGGTGCCGAGCGTGCGCAACGTGATGACGGTGCGGACACCAGCGGTCCGCAGCGCCTCCCAGCCAACCGCAGTCAGGCGCGACGGGTTGTCCGCCCGAATGACACGACCGAACGGGGTCGTGCCCCCGTCGTCCATTGGCATGCCGCCAAGATCCCGCACATTTCTGCATCCGTCCCACGCCAGGTCCCGGTCCACCGCAAGCGTTATACCTCACGTTGATCGCGCGAGGCCAGGAGCGTTGGGAGCGTTCCGCCCGACAGGAGGATGGTGCCGACAACGAGGCTGGCGACCGCGTTGGCGATACCGATCGCGGCGTAGAGCGGGAAGCTTCGGCTCGCGTTCAGATAGCCGTAACTGGAGGCTGTCGCCACAACGGTGTTGGAGACGAAGATCCCGACGATGAAACACACGAGCAGCGCCAAACCAGCAGCGGGACCGGCCACGTGCGCCGCCGTGAGAAAGACAATGACCTGGGTAGGGGTCTCGGCGCCGATCCCGTGCAACATCCCGATGGCCGCGGCCGTGGACACCCCCGGTACGGCGAACGGGTCCAGCGGTACGGGCAGGATGTGGCGATGGCCATGGCCATGCTGGACAGCCATGGTGATCTGCGCACGGTCGGCCAAGTGAAGGCCCCGCTCAGAGTCAGGATCAGCAATCAACTCAGGGAGGCAGTGGGCATCATCGCCATGAGCATCACCGTGGGGATGGTCATGGGGATGGTCATGGGGATGGTCATGGCGGATCTCCACGAAGCGGCGCCGCGCCCAGGTCTTGGCCTGCGACAACCCTGATCCGATCAGCATCCAGCGGCTCCGGTACCGGAACCCTCGGTGATCTCGGATCAGTCCCACCACAACGCTCAACGCGAGAGCGATCAACGTCACGCCGACAACCCGGCCCATGACGTCGTCGATGGCCGGTGGGATCAGCCTGCTGCCCAAGATCGCCGCGCTGCCAAGTACCAACACCACAACCCCGTGGCCGATGGCGTACGCCGAAGCCACTTTGAGGCCACGCCGAGGCGAATCCTGGGCACTGGTGAGGTCAGTGATCGCTGCGAGATGGTCCCAATCGATCCCGTGGCGAAGGCCGTACAGCAAAGCTGAGCCAGCGAGGATGAGCATCTGCGTCCGAGTCCGATGAGCTGGCAGGGGGTGCCCTCGACCATAGCTGCCACTGGGGCGCGTCTTGCCGTCCGTTCACCGAGGAGGGGGTCGGGTCTTACCTGGTCGTATATACATTCAGACGATGCGGCATCCGACCACCACCAGCGCTCGCGTGGTGTTGGTCGGGTCCCTCGTAGGCCTCGTCGCGCTGACCTGGACGGCGGTGTCCACCAACCCGGACAACCTCGATAGGTGGCTGGCCAAGGGGCCAGTCGATAGCACGCTGGTACTTCGGTTGTCGGGCCTGTTCTCGACCCTCGGCTCGGCGCCGGTTCGAGCCGCCATTCTCACCGCGGCCCTGGCAGGGCTGGCGACTACGCAACGGTGGCGTGATGCCGGCTATGTGGTCTTCGTGGTCGCGGCGGTACATCTCATCGATCGCTTCGCCAAGGCATTGGTTGGGCGTCAGCGCCTGCCGGACCCGGAGCGGGCCTACGCCCTCGCCGGGTCGACTCGCCTAGTGATCGTTGTAGCCATGATTGCTGTTGCCGCGTGGGTTATCGGCCGCCGGTCAGCCAAGGCGGCGCTTTGGCTGGTTCCCCTTTACTTGGGCGTCGTGCTCCTGCAGCGTGGAATGGCCACCGTGCCGGTGAGCGTCGGATCAGATTCGTTTCCCAGTGGCCACGCCTCCAACACCATGGCGTTGCTCGCGGCACTTACGCTCGTGCGTCCGAGTGGCCGCCGCTGGACCGAGTTGGCACTCGCGGGCCTTGGCTTCGTTATGTTGGTTGGCATGTCACGAGTGACGCTCGGCTTCCATCACCCAACCGATGTTGTGGCCGGATGGTTCCTCGCGGTCAGCGTTGCGTTGCTCGCCCTTCCGCTGGCCAGTCCCCGCCCGGAGTCGGCCTAAAGGTGACCCTGCCGCACCCAGACGACCGGCCCGCCTACGTTGAGGGCATGGACCGGTCACGCCTGTTGGTAGTGGAAGATGACGCGGGCATCGGCGCCAACCTCGAACGAGCCCTGGGCAACGCCGGCTACGACGTGAGCTGGGTCGACACCGCGGCCACCGCCCGCGCCGTGACCGAGCCGCCGGATCTCGTGCTGCTCGACCTCGGCTTGCCCGATGGCGATGGCCTCGAGGTCGCCCGCGAGTACCTGGCCCGCTGGCCCGGCCTACCGATCCTCATGCTGACGGCGCGAACCGAGGAGATGGACGTGGTCATCGGCCTCGATACGGGCGCCGCCGACTACATCACCAAGCCGTTCCGTCTCGCCGAACTTCTGGCCCGGGTGCGCGCTCACCTCCGCCGGCCAGACTCAACGACGAACGCACGAACCCTCACCGATGGGGACCTCACCGTAGACCTCGACGCCCGCAGAGCCGTTCTGGCCGGGACCGAACTCCAACTCCGGGCCAAGGAATTCGATCTGCTCACGGAACTCCTGAGCCACAAGGGTCAAGCACTGACTCGAGAATCGCTCATGTCGAACGTCTGGGACGAGCACTGGTTCGGCTCCACCAAGACCCTCGACGTGCACATGGCATCTCTTCGTCGGCGCCTCGGCGAGCAACCGGGCGACCCCAGCCGAATCACGTCGCTGCGCGGTGTTGGCTACCGCTGGGAGCCCGCCGGGTGAGGCGGCGCATTCTCACCGCCATCATCGGCGTGGTGGTGTTGGCCACGGCCGTCCTGACCCTGCCCCTCGGGGTCATCGTGGTGAAGCGCAAGCAGGCCGAGGCCGTATTGGAACTGGACCGGGCCGCGGAACGAACCGCGGCGGCGCTCGACGCCAACATCGGCCAGCCCGGGGCCGAGGTGCAGCTTGACCCCCAACCAGATGGCCTCGCCGTGGCCATCTACGACACCAGTGGTCGGCGCATAGCGGGCAAGGGCCCGGCCCATGCCGACGCCATCACCAGCCAACCCGGGTTCGCCACCGTCGACGGAGTCGTCGGGCCGGATCGGGTGCTGGCCCAACCAGTCACCATTGATGACAAGCGGGTCGCCACTATTCGGGTGGCGGAACCTTTGTCGGAGACCACCAAACACATCCGGCGGGATCTCCTCGTGCTGTTCGGGGTGGACGTTCTCGCCGTGACCATTGCGGCCGCCGTCGGCGCAGTCGTCGCCGGCCGACTGACCCGCCCACTCCGCGATGTCCGCGACGATGCCGTCAGTCTTGGGTACGGCGATTTCGCCATAGCGGCCCGCTACAGCGGTGTCGCTGAGATCGACGAAACCTCCCATGCATTGGCCGACACCGCGAGCCGCCTCGACGCCGTGCTCCAACGCGAGCGCACGTTCTCCGCCAACGCGTCGCACCAGTTGCGTACGCCGGTCACCAGCATGCGGCTGGCCGTGGAGTCGGAGCTGGCTGTCCCCCGCGACGACCATCAGGAGGTCCTCCACGACGTGCTCGCAGACCTCGACCGACTGGAGTCCACCATCACGACATTGCTGGCCGTGGCCCGTGACCTCCCTCGCGAATACGAACCGGTCGACGTCCACACGGTGATGGCCAGCATCCGAACCCGTTGGGAACCGGTCCTCGCTCGCCACCACACCACGCTCTCGGTGACCGGCCAAGACCAGCCCAAGATTCGCATCAGCACCCAGGTGCTCGACGAGATCCTCGACGTGCTGATCGACAACGCCGACCGCCACGGCACCGGCCCCGTCACCGTTACCTTCGAGACGATCGACACCGAACATCTCGTCGTCACGGTCGCCGACCACGGCGAGCTGACCGCAGACCCCACCACCTTGTTCCTACGCCGCCCACCCGGCACCGAACGACATGGTCTCGGGCTCGCCCTCGCTCGCTCCTTGGCCGAAGCCGAAGGCGGACGCTTGGTGGTGGCCGAGACCGCACCCACAACCTTCCGCCTCATCCTCCCGGACCGCCGCTGAGCGGACGGAACGCCAAGCTGACATCCCCTCTGACACAAGGCCGCGAGTAGTTTGTCACGCGTTTGTCATGTAAAGTGTTCGTCGAATACTTGACGGCGGTCGAGGAGACCACCGCTCATGCCCAACCAGTTTCTGCCAACGCGCTCTGCTCTCGCGGCGCTGGCCACCACCTTGCTCATCGGCGCCGCCTTCGTGGGTGCCAGCCCGGCCACCTCCAAACCGGTCGATCCCACGTCCGCCCGTGCGTTCACCGAGGCCGTGCCCGCCGTACCCGTCGTGGTCATCAGCCCAGGTCCCGGCCAGTACAGCGCGCCGGAGTGGCTGCCGCTCCGCCGCAATGTCAACGGCGCCGAGGTCAAGGTGGGCTGCACCTACAACTCCCACGGCTCGCAGTTCGGTTACGAGTGCCGTGGCCACCACAGCCGCTGGGCTCTCGATCTCATCGCCGACGCGGGCACGCCCGTCTACGCCGCAGGCAAAGGCTTCGCCGCCAACGCCACCGGCCAAGGCGGGTCGTCCGGCTACGGCAACGTGATCACAATCGATCACGGCATGGGCGTGACCTCGCTCTACGCCCACCTCTCCAAGGTCGAGGTCCCGGCCCAAGGGATGTGGGTGGACCAGAACACCGAGATCGGCAAAGTCGGCTCCACCGGCTCCTCGTCGGCCAACCACCTGCACTTCGAGAAGCAGGTGGCCGGGGCCAACGGCCCGGTAGACCCAGGCCCGCTCAAGGCCTGCGCCCTCGGCGTCCAGGTCTCCTACCCCGCCGTCCGTGGCTACAACACGTGGTACGGCCTGGCCTGGGGGGCCTTCACCCTCTTCAGCGACGGCACCGATTGCCCCACCGCAACCGAACTCGCCGCCACCACGGCCGTGCTCACCCCCACCGCCGGCCAGCGGATCAAACCCGGCCGACCCACCCCGGCCCTGCTCTAGCTCGTCGCGATGGCCGCGACGGGCACGCTCCCCGCCTGCTCAAAACGAACGACCACACCCTTGGACGTGGGCGTGTTGCTCTCGTCGGCCACAGACCCCAGGGGCACGAGCACGTTGGCCTCCGGGAAATACGCGGCGCAGGTACCGGGAGCAACGTCGTAGGCCACCAGCCGAAACTGCGGGGCCCGACGCTCCACGCCATCGGTCCACTCGCTCACCACATCTACGTAGTCCCCGTCGGCGAACCCCAACCGGGCCAGATCCTTGCGGCAGGCGAACACCACCCGACGCCCATCGTGGATGCCGCGGTAGCGGTCGTCGAGCCCATAGATCGTGGTGTTGTACTGGTCGTGCGACCGCAGGCTCTGCAGCAGGAGCCGGCCCTCCGGCACCACCGTTGGGTCGAACGTGTTGCAGGTGAGGTGAGCCCGACCGGACGGCGTCGGAAACGTGCCGTGGTCCCGCGGTGGGTGCGGCAGGGCAAACCCACCGGGGGTGTCGATGCGCCGGTTGAAATCGGTGAAGCCCGGGATCACCGCCTCGATGCGGTCACGGATCCGGTCGTAGTCCTCGGCGAACGAGGCCCAGTCGATACCGCCGCCTCCATCGGGCAGCACCCGTTGGGCCAGCCCGCAGACAATGTCCACCTCGCTACGCAGCTCGGTTGAGGGCGGCTCCAGGCCGCCAACCGAGGCGTGGACCATGGTCATGGAATCTTCCACCGTCACCCGCTGCTCCCGGCCGCCGGTGACGTCACGATCAGTGCGGCCGAACGTGGGCAGAATCAGCGATGCTTGCCCACCGACCACATGCGAACGGTTGAGCTTGGTACTCACCTGCACGGTCAGTTTGCAGCTGGTGATGGCCTTGGCGGTGGCCTGCGTGTCCGGCGCGGCCATCAAAAAGTTGCCGCCCATCGCAAAGAACACGTCGACCTCACCGCGCTGCATCGCGTGGATGGCCTTCACCGTGTCGAAGCCGTGCTCGCGAGGTGGCTCGAAACCAAACTCATCGCCGAGGGCCTGGAGGAAGGACTCCGGCATCCGCTCGAAGATGCCCATAGTCCGGTCGCCCTGCACGTTGCTGTGGCCACGAACAGGGCACACGCCCGCACCCGCCTTGCCAATACTCCCCCGCAACAACACGGTGTTGACCACCTCGCGAATGGTGGCCACGGCCTGGCGATGTTGGGTGATGCCCATGGCCCAACAGACGATGATCCGATCGTTGCTGGCCACCAGATCCACCAGCCGCTCGGCCGCGCTGCGGTCCAGCCCGGTGGCCGCCAGCAGCTCGTCCAGATCAAGGGTGTCCAGGTGCGTGACCAACTCGTCGAACCCGGCCACCGAGCGGTCCAGGAACTCGTGGTCGAGCACCCCACCGCGCTGGCGATCCAGTTCCACCAGCCGACGGTTCACATACTGGAACAGCGCAAGGTCCGCCCCCAACTTGATCTGCAGGTACTCGTCGGCCAGCTCTGTGCCCCGGCCCACCACCCCGCTTGGCCGTTGCGGGTTCTTGAAGCGCAGCAGGCCCGCCTCGCGTAGCGGGTTGATGGCCACGATGGTCCCGCCCCGTTCCTTGGTCTTCTCCAAGGCGGTGAGCATCCGCGGGTGGTTGGTGCCGGGGTTCTGGCCCATGACGATGATCAGGTCAGCGTCATACATGTCGTCCAGCGTCACGCTGCCCTTGCCAATGCCAATGGTCTGCCCGAGGGCCACACTGCTGGATTCGTGACACATATTCGAGCAATCCGGCAGGTTGTTGGTGCCGAGCTTGCGGACGAACAGTTGGTAGAGAAACGCCGCCTCATTGCTGGTCCGGCCCGACGTATAGAACACGGCACGATCCGGGTCGCCAGAGGCCGACAGAGCGTCGGCCACGATCTCAAACGCGTCGTCCCACGCCACCGGCCGATAGTGCTGCTCCCCCGCCGGCCGGTACATCGGGTGGGTCAACCGACCCTGCTGGCCCAACCAATAGTCGGTACGGGTGGCCAACTCCGCCACCGGGTGCCCCGCAAAAAACCCGGGCGTGACCCGGCGAACCGTTGCCTCCTCGGCCACCGCCTTGGCCCCGTTCTCGCAAAACTCAAACGGAGACGTTGGGCCCGGGTCCGGCCACGCACACCCGGGGCAGTCGAAACCGTGCGGCTGATTGATCTTCAGCAGTGTCTTGACGGCGCGAACCGGTCCAAGCTGCGCTCGCGCATGGCGGAGCGTGGCCACGAAGGCGGGGATGCCGGCGGCCGAGTGCTTGGGCCGGCCCACCCGCAGGTGGGCCTCGTCGTGGTCGTCGGCGTCGTCGGCAGGGGGAGGCGATGGCACAGCGACCGTTCTACCCGCCCCCAGCCCCAAACCACCAAGAACTCGCTGGCCCGACGGGCGGCTGGTCGACGAAGATGGCAGACCATGGCCGTCGTCAACGTCTCCGGCGCGGCCTACGCCCACCCGGGTGGGTCCACCCTATTCGAAGACGTGTCGTTTCGCGTCCGCTCCGGCCAGCACGCCGCCCTCGTGGGCGCCAACGGGGTGGGCAAGAGCACGCTGCTGCGGTGCGTACTCGGCGAGTACCCACTGCTCGCGGGCTCCGTCAACGCCGACGGCGTCATGGCCCTCATGCCCCAATCCATCGGCACCGGGGCCGACGCCGACACCACCGTGCGAGAACTCCTCGTCCGCTTCGCCCCCACCCAAATCCGAGACGCAGGCCAAGCGCTGGCCACGGCAGAGGCCGCCAACGCCGCCGCACCCACGGACCAAAGCGGGATGGCGTTGGCCACCGCGGTCATCGACTGGTCAGAGGTCGGCGGCTACGACCAGGAGAGCCGCTGGGATGCCTGCTGCGCCCGGGTGCTCGGCAAGCTGCTGGCGGAGGTGGCCGACCGCCCAGTCTCGCGCCTGTCCGGCGGTGAACGCAAACGCCTCGTGCTGGAATCGCTGCTGGCCTCCGACGCAGAGATCCTGCTACTGGACGAGCCCGACAACTTCCTCGACATTCCTGGCAAGCGCTGGCTGGAAGAACGCCTGAAGCACACGCCCAAAACCATCTTGCTCGTCAGCCACGACCGAGAACTCCTGGCCGCCGCGGCCGACACCGTGGTCACCATCGAAGGAACCGGCGCCTGGACCCACCCCGGTAGCTGGGCCACCTACGACGATGCCCGCCAAGCCCGCAACGCTGCCCTCGGGGACGCGCTGGCTCGATGGAAAGACGAAGAGCGCCGCCTCTTCCGCTACTTCAAAGAACTCAAGCAGCGAGCCTCCATCAGCGACGGAAACGCGGCCAAGGCCAACGCCGCAGAGAGCCGGTGGGAGCGCTACGTGGCCGTCGGTCCCCCACCGCCTCCGCCCAAGGCTCGGACCGTGCGCATGAAACTCGACGGGGCCGAGAGCGGCAAGATCGCTCTGCGCTGCGAGGGTCTCGAGCTATCGGGTCTCACCGACGCGTTCGATCTTGAGGTCCACCTCGGGGACCGCGTCGCCATCCTCGGCCCCAACGGCACCGGCAAGTCGCACCTGCTGCGCCTTCTCGGAGGAGACGCGTCGGTCGAGCACGAGGGTGCCTTCCGCCTCGGCGCCCGGGTCCAAGTCGGCCTGTTCCACCAGACCGACGACGTCCCCGCCTTCACCGGCCGCACTCCGCTGGCCATCATGGGAGACCACGACCTGGCCGAGCAGCCCGCGCTCGCCGCCCTCGGCCGCTACGGCTTGGCCGACTGCGCCCGGCGGGAAGTCGAAACCATGTCCGGCGGCCAACGAGCCCGGCTTCAGGTCCTGAACCTGGAACTATCCGGCGTCAACCTTCTCCTGCTGGACGAGCCCACCGACAACCTCGACCTGGCCTCGGCCGAGGCCTTGGAGGCGGCGCTGGACGACTTCGTCGGCACCGTCCTGGCTGTCACCCACGACCGCTGGTTCCTTCGCGGCTTCGACCGCTTCGTGATCCTGGACGCGGACTGCTCAGTAGCAGAGGCGCTGGACCGAGATGCCGCCCTCCACGTCATCACCGCAGACCCCGCCTACCCCTTCTCACCGGCCAAGCTCGTCCCGCTGACGGTGGCCTAGTCGCCATGGCTGGCCACACTGGCCAGCCGCCTCGTTAGGTTGGCGGGTATGGGTGCTCGCGGACGGACATCGTCGCAACTGGTGCGAAAGTTCGCCGATGGCGACCGCGGTCGCAGCCCGGACCACGTGATCGTCGAAGAGCCGCTGGAGATCCGCCTAGATGGTCAGCGGGTGGCCACCACCATGCGGACGCCGGGCAACGACTACGAGCTGGCCGTCGGCTTCTGCCTCACCGACGGGCTGCTGGCCGGCGCGCCCGTGCTGCAGGTCCGCTACTGCGCTACGGGCTCAGCGGTCGACACCAAGTTCAACGTCGTCACCGTCGATACGGGCGGCCAAGCTCCCGCACCCACCCCCCGGCTGACCACCACCACGTCGTCGTGCGGCTGGTGCGGGACCGACGAGATAGACGCCGTGACGGACCGGCTCACGCCGCTCGCTGACCGAGCATCGTTCGACCCCGAGATCTTGATGGCTATCCCGGACCGCGCCCACCCCCACCAAGAATTGTTCGCGGCCACCGGCGGAGTCCACGCCGCGGCCGCGTTCGACCTGGCCGGAGACATCCTGCTCGTCCGGGAGGACATTGGCCGCCACAACGCGGTCGACAAGGTGGTGGGCCGCCTCAAGCTCGACGCCACCCTCCCGGCCAGCCAACTGGGGCTCTTCGTGAGCGGCCGCACCAGTTTCGAGATTGTCCAAAAGGCGTGGGCGGCCGGCTTCGGAACCATCGTCGCGGTAAGCGCCCCGTCGTCGCTAGCCATAGAAGCGGCCCGCCGAGCCGGCATAGCCCTAGCCGGCTTCGCCCGCCCCGGCCGCCTAAACCTCTACACCGAGCCGGCTGCTACCTAGTCGAGTTGGGTAAGGCGACCTTGGGACAGTTCGAGACGGCGGGTAATGGTGACGTTGTCCAGGAACTGACGGTCGTGGGTGACCAACAAGACGGTGCCGACGAATCGACTCAGCGCCTGTTCCAGTTGCTCGATCGCCGCCAGGTCAAGGTGGTTCGTGGGCTCGTCCAGCACCAGGCAGTTGACCCCCTCGGCCATGAACAGGGCCAGGTTGGCTCGGGTCCGTTCGCCGGGCGACAACCGCTCTGACGGCCGGGCCACATGGTCTGCCCCCAACCCAAACTTGGCCAGCAACGACCGGACCTCGTTGAGCGGTTGGCCGGTGGCCTGGAGGACCACGTCGAGCAACGGGGTGGCAGTGGCGAACCGGTCCCGACGCTGGCTGAGCTCACCAATCACCACGCCCGGGCCCAGATAGGACTCACCGGCGCTGAGCGTTGACCGCCCGAGCAGGGCATCCAACAGGGTGGACTTTCCGGCGCCGTTTTCTCCGAGGATGGCCACCCGCTCGGCCCACCCAATTTCCAGATCGATGGGCCCGAGCGTGAACGGGCCTCGCTGGACCTGGGCGCCGGACAGGGTGGCCACCACGTCGCCCGAGCGTTCGGCCATGCCGATCTCGAAGCGCAGCTCCCAGCTCTCCCACGGCTTGTCGACCTTCTCCAGCCGTTCCATCGCTCGTTCGGTGGCCTTGGCTTTGTGGGCCACCTTCTCGGAGTCCGCAGTATTCTTGAACTTGATGTTCTTGTCGGTCTCGCCCGATTTCTTAGACTTCTTGACCCCTTGGACGGACCATTCCCGTTGGGTCTTGGCTCGATCGGTGAGCTCAGAACGTTTGGCTTGGTAGGTCCCATACGCCTCTTCCGCGTGGCGGCGGTTGGTACCGCGGTCCGCCAGGTAGGCCATCCACCCACCGGCATAGAGCGACCCCGTGTGGGCGTGCTCGTCTAGGTCGAAGACGTGCGTGACCACCCGTTCGAGGAACGCCCGATCGTGGCTCACCACCACGGCAGCGGCGTCGAGCCCGACGAGAAACCCCTCGAGGCGGGCCAGGCCGGCGAAATCAAGATCGTTGGTCGGCTCGTCGAGCAGGAAAATGTCGAAGCGAGACAGCAGGGTGGCCGCCAGCGATACCCGGGCGGCCTGCCCGCCGGAAAGGGTTGCCGTGGGTTGGCTGGCCGCCGCAGCGTCCAGCCCGAGGTCCGCCATGGTTGCGCCGATGCGCGAATCCAGGTCCGGTCCGCCCAGGGCCAGCCACCGTTCCAACGCGTCGGAGTATCGATCATCGGCGCCGGGGATGCCGTCGGCTAGCCCCTGCGTGGCGGCATCCATTTCGGTCGTGGCCGCGGCCACACCGGTCCGACGGGCGATGAACTCCACCACGGATTCGTCGGTCCGGCGGTCCGGCTCCTGTGGGAGCAAGCCCACCGTTGCCGCCTTGGGGGCGGTGACAACCGAGCCGGATTCTGGGACGAGTTGGCCGGCCAACACACGCAGCAGCGTGGATTTTCCGGTCCCGTTGGGCCCAACCACCCCCACCCGCTGGCCCGGCGAGACGGACAGGTCAATCCCGGCCAAGACCGGTACCGAGCCGAAGGAAAACGAAAGATCCCGGGCGTGAACGGTGGCCATCAGACGCGACCGCGAGCAACCTCGAAGCAGGCCAGTGCGCCAGCGGTGCCGACGTTGAGGCTGGCCAGACGGCCTCGCATGGGGATCTGGACCAGTTCGTCGCAGCGCTCCCGCACGAGGCGGCTGACGCCAGGACCCTCCGCCCCCAGCACCAAAGCAACGGCCCGGCTGCCGAGATTGAGGTCCCACAGGGGCTTCTCGGCCCGCTCGTCCAGGCCGATCACCCACACGCCTTGCGCGCGCAGCTCTCGGATGGCGTTGGGCAGCCCGCCGACGATGGCCATGGGGATGTGTTCGATCGAGCCCGCCGCCGCCTTGGTCACCGCGGGGGTGATGTGCACGGCACGGTGCTGGGGCAGCACCACACCGGTGACGCCCGCGCATTCGGCGGAACGTAACAGTGCGCCCAAGTTGCCCGGGTCCGTGATGCCATCGCTCAGCAGAATGAACGGTGCGGGCATGCCGGCGCGGGTCCGCAAGAGCTCGTCCAGCGGCACATCCGGCAGGGGCCGGGCAAAGGCGAGCACGCCTTGGGGGGCATCGGTGCGCGCCGCGGCGTCCAGCTTTCCTCGGCCCACCAGCTTGAGCAGAACGCGCGCTTCGCCCGCCAGTTCGCGGATGTCGTCCAGCACCGGGGCCGGGTCGAGATCGTCGGCCATCCAGATCTCACGGGTGTCGCGCCGGTTGGCCAACAGCAGCTCGCGGACTGCCTGCCGACCTTCTACCTGCTCGCCGCCGAGGCCGGACTTGGCCGACTGACGGGGCTTGTTGGACTGCGGGCCCATGGGGTTGAGCGCGTTGCGAGCATTGCCGCCCGGGCGTGGTGGACGCTTGCGACCCGTAGGCGCGGCGCTCCCCCGCACCTCTTTGCCAGCCGCGCCGCGACCCTTGCCTCCCGACGGGGCGGCCGAAGCGCGCCCCTTGGTGCCGCCCTTTGGCGCACCCTTGGGACCGCCCGAGCCGCGGCCCGCGGCCGGACCCTTGCCGCGCCCTGACCCACTGCGGCCACCACCAGCGGGGCTCATCGGGTGACCTCGACCGTGCTACTTGCCTGGCTGCGTACCTGCTGCATTTCGATCTCCATCAACTGCTCGTGACTACGGCGACGGCCCAACAGGCCACGCCCTCTCCTCGACCAAGGGCGCCGAGGCCTTCTGGTCGGCGACCTTTTACCGTGACCGGCGCGCCAACGGCGGCCGACAATCGGCTCTGCATTTCGTCTCGCATGGGCGCCAGCTTGGGGTGATCGGTGACCACCGAGGCATCCACATTTCCGGGTTCCCAGCCTGCCTCACGCACGCGCCGGGTGGCTTCGGCCAACAGCTCCAAGCTGTCGGCACCGGCCCACGCAGGATCCGTGTCTGGGAAGAGCTCACCAATGTCGCCGAGCCCCGCGGCCCCAAGCAACGCATCGGTGCAGGCATGGGCAATGACGTCGGCATCGCTATGGCCCTTGAGCGCCCGCTCGCTTGGGAACGTGACGCCACCCAACACGAGCGGCCGTGACGCGTCGGCAATGAACGGGTGCACGTCGAACCCCTGCCCAACCCGGACCTGCATCAGGACCCCGCCGCCAAAATGGCTTCTGCCACCACAAGGTCTGACGGTTCCGTGATCTTGAGGTTCCAGCGCTCACCATGCACGAGGCGCAGCCTGCCACCTCCGCTGACCACCAACGATGCGTCGTCGGTTGCCTCGGGGCGTGCGGCGTGGACCCGGCGGAGAGCGATTCCCTCAAACCCCTGAGGGGTTTGCACGGCTCGGAGGTCCTCGCGATCCACCGGGTCGCCGTGGGAATCGCACACGGTGTCGACCACGGGGACCACCGGAACGGCAGCATCGGCACCGGCCAGCACGGCGTCGACCACCGAGCGAAAGAGGGCGTGCGACGCCAGCGGCCGGGCCCCGTCGTGAACCAGCACCACGGCGGCATCGAGCGGCACCGCCGCCAGGCCCGCCCGCACCGACGCTGAGCGCGTTGCTCCGCCCACCACCACGGCATCGACCGCTGGCTCGGGCTCGTCGGCCGCATCGGCCGGAACCACGAGCACCACACCATGGGCGACGGAGCGGGCCATGTCGATCGACCAATCCACCACTCGGCGCCCGGCCAACGAGGCGTACTGCTTGGCCCCGCCGAAGCGCTGGCCCGTCCCCGCTGCCACCACGATTACCCACACCGCGGCGGCTGAGGTGGGAGGCAGATCGGACATCCGTTGCACGCTACGGCACCACCTCACAATGAGGCCCAACGAGGAGACGCCGGTGACCCCCGAGGAGGCCAAAACGTGACCGGTGCCACCGAGGGTCCCCACACTCGGTACGATCTCTCCGTGGTGGATATTGATCTTCTGCAGGACGTTGAGCTTCTTATGGAGCTCACCGACGACGAGATGGCGCGCGTCGCCGCCTCGGCGGTAACGGCCCGATACCTGCGGGGCGACGTGGTTTTTGCCGAGGAGGACGAGCCTGATCGCCTGTGCGTGGTGGCCTCGGGCCGCATCGCGATCGCCAAACGGTCCGTTGACGGCCGGGAGTCCATGGTTGCCCTCATGGAACGAGGCGATGTTTTCGGCGAAATGGGGCTGTTCGACGGCGGCGTTCGTTCGGCCGAAGCCCGAGCGCTCGAACCCTCTGAGCTAGTCGAACTGCCCTATGGGCCGCTGAAGGCGGTCTATGAGACCCGCCCCGCCCTGCTCTGGAGCGTGGTTCGCCTGTTGGCCAGCCGCCTCCGCAACACAGATTCCGCCCTGGCCGACTCCGTGTTCCTCGATGTCACCGGCCGCACCGCGAAGCGCCTGCTCGAACTGGCCGGCGATGCCGACGAATTCGCCCTCCCCATCACCCAGGAGGAACTGGCTGGCATGGTCGGCGCCTCCCGCGAACGGGTCAACAAGGCCATCGCCAGCTTCGTCCGCCTCCGCTGGATTGAGCAGCAGGACCGCCGCTACCGGATTACCAACCGTGAAGAACTCGAGCGCCGAGCCCGCTAACCCGGCTGGCCGTTAGTAACGGTCCAAGATTGCTGACTCGGCCAGACGGGCCAGGCCATCTTTGATGGCGGTGGCCCGGGTAGCGCCAACGCCTTCGACATCATCGAGATCATCGATGGTGGCCCGCATGATTCTCTGCAAGCTCCCGAACCGGCCGACGATATTTTCCGTGATCTGCTCGGGCAGGCGGGGAATCCGCGAAAGCAGGCGGTAGCCCCGGGGGGAAACCGATGCGTCCAAGGCGGCGGTGGGGAGCCACAATGCGTGTACCAGCTCCGCCGGATCGATCAGATCTTCGGTGGTGAGCGCAGACAGCGCATCCAGCACGGAATCCAGGCTCACGCCCTTGGCATCTCCGCGGTAGTCCCGCACGATGTGGCGGCGATCGTGTTCCACGCCACCCATGAGCTCCACCAGTTGAAGGCGAACCATGCGGCCTTCTTCGCCAAGCTCCACCAGGTAGCGTTGGATCTCGCTGGCGATTCGCTCCACGCCCTCTATGCGCTGCAACACGTTGACCACGTCTCGGATAGTGACGAGGTCCTCTATCTCCAGCGTGGACAACGAGGCGGCATCTGTATCGAGCCGGTTCCGGTACCGCTCGAGCGTGGACAACGCCTGGTTGGCCCGGTTGACCACCCGGGGGATGGCGTCTATCTCGTGCTTCTCGTCTCCGATGTACACCGTGATGGTGTTCATTCGCTGCGACACGGTGACCACCGGGACCTCCAGGGACTTGGCCACCCGCTCGGCGGTGCGGTGTCGAGTGCCCGTCTCCGTGGTGGAAACAGTGGAATCTGGAACCAGGTGAACGTTGGCCCGGGCAATCCGGCTGCCATCTCGGGCGAGGATGATGGCCCCGTCCATCTTGGCCAGCTCAGAGAGCCGTTGAGGACTGAAAGCGGCGTCAAGCAAAAACCCGCCGGAGCAGATGTTGAGCACCTCGGGACCATCGCCAATGACCAGCAGGCCACCCATGCCCGCCTGGACGACTCGGTCTATCCCGTCACGCAACATCCGGCCGGGGGCAACCTGAGCCAGGGCGGCGCGGAGCACAGGGCTATAGCGGGCGACCATGGGGCCAGGCTACCGGAGCGCCATCAGAGCGAGCGGAGGCCGGTACGGGGACCAGGCGCACTATCGCGGCCAAGCCCGAGGCGGTCCACCGCCTCGGCCAAGGTGCCAACCCGAAGGATGTCTATGCCCTTGGGCGGGTTGGGGGCCGACGTGGGCACGACTGCTTGGCGGAACCCCAACCGGGCCGCCTCCGACAGCCGACGGGGCGTGTGGGCCACCTGGCGCAATTCACCACCGAGCCCGACCTCTCCACAAGCAACAAGATCGCCAGGCAACGGCTTGCCCGTGAGCGACGACACCACCGCCAGCCCCAAAGCCAGATCTACCCCAGGCTCGACCACCTTCACGCCTCCCACCGCAAGCGCATACACATCTACTGCGCTGGTGGGCACCCCCACCCGCTGCTCCAGGACCGCGAGCAGCAGCGACAGGCGACCGCTGTCAATCCCGGTGGCGGACCGCCGGGGCGAAGGCAGCGGCGAACTGGCCACCAGGACTTGGATCTCTACCAAGAGCGGTCGGTGCCCCTCGATCGTGGGCACAACCACCGACCCCGGGATCCCGACCCTGCGATCCGCCAAGAACAGCCCGCTGGGATCTGGCACCCCGATCAGGCCCTTCTCCGTCATTTCGAAGAGGCCCAACTCCAGTGTTGAACCAAAGCGGTGCTTGATCACCCGCAACAGCCGCAAGGCATGGTGACGATCACCCTCGAACGCCAGAACCGTGTCCACCACATGTTCCAGGACCCGCGGCCCGGCCAGCGAGCCATCTTTGGTCACATGACCAACCAAAATGATGGCGCACCCCCGGCGTTTTGCTTCTTGGACAAGCCGGTAGCTGCACTCACGCACCTGGCCCACCGAACCCGGGGCCGAGGACAGGTCCGGGTTGAGCAACGTCTGGATGGAATCCACCACCACAACATCTGGCTGCACCGCATCTATGGCCCCGACCACTTGGGGCAGCCCAATCTCCGCCGCCAACCAGAGCCGCGGGTGGATGGCGCCGAGCCGCTCCGCCCGCAAGCGGATCTGCTGCGGCGATTCCTCACCGGAGATATAGAGCACCTTGCGGCCGGAGGCAGCCACCTCTGCGGCAACCTGTAACAACAAGGTGGACTTGCCAATGCCAGGTTCTCCGCCCAGCAAGGTGACCGACCCAGGCACCAGACCGCCGCCCAACACCCGATCCAACTCGCCGACACCGGTGGGGCGGGGCGTGAACTCCGTTGGGTCTACATCGCCGATCGGAATGGGTGGGGTGGTCGGCGGGAGAGCGACGGACTGGCTAGGCGCCAGACCGTCGCTCTCTTCCACCAACGAACCCCACGCCTCACACTCACCACAACGACCCGTCCATTTGGGCTCGGTGGCACCGCACTCTGAGCAGCGGAAGACGGTACGCACCTTGGCCATGAAAGGACCCTAACGAGGGGGTCTGACAGCCCGGGGATGGCCCCGGGCTGAGCGGTTCACTCTGTTGGGGCGGCCTCGGCCAACTCGGGGGTGACCGGGGGCTCGAAGCCCTCGATCGACCGGAAGACAATCTCGTCCTTGCCGGTCTCTGGGTCTGGCTCGGCGTCTACAACGATGATTTCTCCGGCTCGGAACTGTTTGTACAGCAAGCGTTCCGACAGCGGATCTTCTATCAAGCGCTGGATGGCCCGGCGCAGCGGTCGGGCCCCCAGGGTGGGGTCATAGCCCCGGTCCACCAGAACCTTCTTGGCGGCATCGGTTAGCTCAATGCCAATGCCCTGCGCCTCGAGCTGCACGCTCGTGCGCTTGATGAGCAGATCGACAATGACGGTGACTTCAGGCTTGGAAAGCTCGTGGAAGACGATGGTCTCATCTATGCGGTTCAGGAACTCCGGCCGGAAGTGATTCTTCAGGGCGTCGTTGACCTTTTCCTTCATCTTTTCGTAAGAGACCGCTTCGTCGTTGCGACCGAAGCCCACGTTTGCCTTGCGAAGATCCGCGGTGCCCAGGTTCGAGGTCATGATCAACAAGGTGTTGCGGAAATCCACCGAACGGCCCTGGCTATCGGTCAGACGGCCCTCCTCCAGAATCTGAAGGAGCGTGTTGAACACGTCCGGGTGGGCCTTCTCGATCTCGTCGAACAACACCACCGAGAACGGCTTGCGCCGCACGGCCTCGGTGAGCTGACCGCCTTCTTCGTAGCCCACATAGCCGGGAGGCGAACCGACCAGGCGGCTCACCGTGTGCTTCTCCATGTACTCAGACATGTCGAGGCTGATCATGCTGGATTCGTCGCCGAACAAGAACTCGGTGAGCGTCTTGGCCAGTTCCGTCTTTCCCACACCCGACGGGCCGAGGAAAATGAACGAGCCGCTGGGGCGCTTTGGATCCTTGAGCCCAGCTCGGGTACGGCGGATGGCCTGGCTGACAGCCTTGACGGCGTTTTCCTGACCGATGACCCGGTGATGGAGCTCATCTTCCATGCGCAGGAGCTTGGCGGTCTCTTCTTCGGTGAGCTTGTAGACCGGGATGCCGGTCCACAGCGAGAGGACCTCCGCAATGGCTTCTTCGTCTACCTCGTCGAACAGGTCTACGCCGGAGGCCTTGATTTCGGTTTCCTTGCCTTCCTTCTCCGCGAGAAGTTCTTTTTCTTTGTCCCGCAAGCGCCCGGCCGCTTCGAAGTCTTGTGCTTCGACCGCTTCCTTCTTCTGCTGGACGACCTGAGCGATGGAGTTCTCCAGCTCTTTGAAATCCGCAGGAGTGGCCATGCGCTTGATGCGCAAGCGGGAACCCGCCTCATCGATGAGGTCGATGGCCTTGTCTGGCAGGTGACGGTCGGCGATGTAGCGATCGGCCAAGTTGGCTGCGGCCACCAGGGCTTGATCGGTGATGGTGACTCGGTGATGGGACTCGTAGCGATCACGAAGACCCTTGAGGATCTCGATCGTGTGGGCCACGGTGGGCTCTTCTACCTTGACCGGCTGGAAACGGCGCTCGAGGGCCGCGTCTTTCTCCAGGTGCTTGCGGTACTCATCCAGCGTGGTGGCGCCGATGGTCTGCAGCTCACCGCGGGCCAGCATGGGCTTGAGGATGGAAGCGGCGTCGATAGCGCCTTCTGCGGCACCAGCACCAACGAGCGTGTGGATCTCGTCAATGAACAAGATGATGTCGCCCCGGGTACGAATTTCCTTGAGGACCTTCTTCAGGCGCTCTTCGAAATCGCCGCGGTACCGCGACCCCGCCACCAAAGCACCGAGATCGAGCGTGTAGAGCTGCTTGCCGGTGAGGGTCTCTGGGACGTTGTCCGCCGCAATGGCTTGGGCCAGACCCTCCACAATGGCGGTCTTACCCACACCGGGCTCCCCAATAAGGACGGGGTTGTTCTTGGTACGGCGCGAGAGCACCTGCATGACCCGCTCGGTTTCCCGGGCGCGGCCGATCACGGGATCGAGCTTCTTGTCCTTGGCCAACTGGGTGAGGTTGCGGCCGAATTGATCGAGCACGAGCGAACCCGATGGGGTCTCGCCGCTGACGCCACCTGAGGTAGCCCCAGCCTTCTCGCCCGGCCCGCCCTGGCCCTGCTGGCCGGAACCGGAGTAGCCCGACAGCAGCTGAATGACTTGCTGGCGGACTCGCGATAGGTCAGCACCGAGCTTGACCAGCACCTGTGCCGCCACGCCCTCGCCCTCACGAATGAGGCCGAGGAGGATGTGTTCGGTACCGATGTAGTTGTGCCCGAGCTGCAGGGCCTCGCGGAGCGACAGCTCCAGGACCTTCTTGGCCCGAGGAGTAAAAGGAATGTGACCGCTCGGCGACGAGCCGCCCTGGCCAATGATTTCCTCTACCTGGCTGCGGACGCCCTCAAGGGAAATACCGAGCGATTCCAGGGCCTTGGCGGCCACGCCCTCGCCCTCATGAATCAGCCCAAGCAGGATGTGCTCCGTGCCGATGTAGTTGTGGTTGAGGAGGCGAGCCTCTTCTTGTGCCAAGACCACCACACGGCGAGCCCGGTCTGTAAAGCGTTCGAACATGTGTCCTGCCTCCCAATCAGCGGGAAATCGTAGCTCGATCCTACCGCCACACCCAACACTCCCGGCGCGAGTCAATGCGTTCCTGGCAGACCCCCCTGTGACATGCGGTAAACTGCAGAATCTGCTGCTGGCCCCGTAGCCTCACCGGATGGCCGACAACCCCCTGCTGGCGCTCCCCCACGTCGAGGCCGATCGCCTCCGCGTGGAAGAAGAACTTCGAACCGCGGTTCGTGCCCCAACTGATGCCTTGACGGAGATGGCAAGCCACCTCATTGGGGCCGGCGGCAAGCGGGTTCGTCCGTTGTTCGCGGTAGCGGCGGCCGCCTGCGCGGCCGGAGCCGATGGCCCCGCCTCGCTCGACGTGGTGCGTGGCGGCGTCTCGGTCGAGCTCGTGCACCTGGGGTCGCTCTACCACGACGACGTGATCGACGAGGCCGTCACCCGCCGCGGCGTGGAGAGCGTGAACTCGCGCTGGGGCAACCTCCGGGCCATTCTGGCCGGAGATTTTCTGCTGGCCAAAGCATCTGAGATCGCGGCATCGCTCGGCACCGAGGTGGCTGGCCTCTTGGCGGCCACGATCGGTCGGCTATGTGAGGGCGAGGTGCTGGAACTCCAAGACGCCTACCAAGTGACCCGGACCGAAACCGCCTACCTCGCCTCTATCGAGGGAAAAACGGCGTCGTTGTTGTCATCGGCGTGCCGAATCGGCGGGATCGTGGGTGGGCTGCCCCGCCCCGAGATCGATCGGCTCACCGAGTTCGGCACTGCCTACGGCATGGCCTTCCAGATCGTCGACGACATCCTCGATGTGGTGGCCACCGACGAAGAACTGGGCAAGCCCGCAGGCCACGATCTGGTGGAAGGCGCCTACAACCTGCCCGTGTTGCGGGCGCTGGCCGGGCCGTCGGGCGCTGAGCTGCGTTCCTTGCTGGGCACTCCCATCGAGGGCGAGACCTGGGAACGAGCCCGCAACCTGGTGCGGGAGAGCGACGGCATAGATGAGTCCGTTGCCGTGGCCCGCCAGTACGTCGACCAAGCGGTCGCCTGGCTGGACCCACTGGCGGATCGCCCAGCGGCCGTTGCGCTCCAAGGCGCGTCGCGCCACTTGCTGCAAAGCCTCGCTGCGGTCCGCGCCTGACCCTCAAAGCTTCGGGGCAAGCGTCACCCCGGGCGTCTTGATGCCCAGCACAACGGCGGCGCTGCGGTCGTAAGAGTCGGAGAGCTCGGCGCGGAGACCGGCAGAAATGTTGCGGTCGGCCAACGTGTCGACCACGGGCAGCACCCGGAACGAGCCCTCCTCCACCCACGTCGGGATGGCCTCCACCCCGAAAACCTTCCAACGGCCGCTGGCATCCACCGCGGCGGTGGCCCGCACGGTGATCCCATCACGACGCGGAGCCTGGGTCATGTTGGACAGCTGGTTGCCCATCCCCCAAACCACATAGGTACCACCGACCTGACCGATTGGCTGCACCACATGGGCGTGGCAGCCAATGACCAGATCAATGTCGGCCGAGGGCAACATTTCAGCGGCGATATCTCGCTGATACTGACTAGGGACACTGTCGTACTCCGTGCCCCAGTGCAGGCTGACCACCACCAGATTGGCGCCGGCAGCCCGGGCGGCGGCCGCGTCGTCCGGGCTGGGTCTATGTGATCGACCGCCCACGGCGCGTCGACTGGCGCCTTATTCCCGTTGAGGCCGTAGGCATAGCTGAGGTGGGCGACCTTCATGCCCTTCACGTCGTACATGGTGATGGTGGCGGCTTCGTCGGCCGTCCGGGCCATGCCCGCATGATGGAGGCCATCGGCGTCGAACCGGTTGAGGGTTGCCTCGATTCCGGCCCGCCCGCGATCGAGACTGTGGTTCGACGCGTTGGAACATCCGTCGTAGCCCGCCGACTTGGCCGCGTCGACCAGCTCAGCAGGGGCCCCGAACGCCGGGTAGCTAGAGATGGCCTGGCCCGGTCTGGTGACCGGCCGGGCAGGCGACGCCGGGCCGCCCGTGAATGGCGTGCTCGTGCTCAGGGCAATGCTGCTCATGATGGCGGTCGACGTTGGTCCGTCATCGGCGCGGGCGACCGCCAGCCACAACACCCCACCTATGGCGGCGGCGGAAACAGCGGCGATCAGAACGAGCCGCCGGTCCCGGCGGTCCTCCTTACCCATCCCCGGCCCGCTGTGGCGCCCCCGCGTCATTGGCCCCGAAGCTACCGTCGTTGCCGCAGCGCTTGCTGTATCCCGGCGCCGAGCAACACCCAGGAGTGGTCGTGGCCAAAATCTTTCGAGTGGTGGTTCGCGGTCAGTTCGCCGACCTCGACCAGGAAACCCGTGACCGCTTGGTGGCCGAGGCCCCGGAACACGACATTTTCAAGTCCGCCTTCACGACCGACGGCACCTTCACCTATGACCCGTCGCTCGTGTCGTTCAACGTGCGCTACGAAACCCGCGTGGCCGACGCCCACCCAGGCACAGACCCCGGTTCAGCGGCCGTCGCCATGGCCATAGAGCGGGCCTCGAGTTGGCTGAGCAGCGTGGGCATCGGCCACAAGCACGTGCGGGCCACGGCCACCGACATGGCATCGGTGTGGCAGTGAAATCAGGTTTCTGAGGTCAGTTTCCTGAAGCAGGTGCCGGAGCCGGACGGGCCGGCGCCCGGCCGGTGACCCGATCCAGAAACTCACCCACGGTTCGGTTGAAGGCCGCCGCCTGCTCCACCTGGAACAAATGCGCTCCGCCCCGGATGACGGCCAATTCCGCGCCCGGCACGAACGAGGCAATCTCCTCCGCGTCTCCCTGGGTGGTGAGCACGTCTTGACTGCCGACCAACACCAGTGTGGGCACATGAATGTTGCCTAACTCGTCCCGGAGTCCGTCGTCCATATCGAGAATGGCGTGGACCTGCGCAACGAACGAAGACACCGGCACGCTGAAGGCCAAGGGCCCCAGTACCGCCAATGCCGGCGCCAACCGCCGCAAGGACCGAGGGCCAACCATCCAACGGAGGTTGCGACGCACGAACTCCCGCATCCCGTGCGCTTGCGCCTGCTCCGCCCAATCCTGCAGCAGCTCCCGTCGCCACTCAAAATGGCGACAGGCCGTGCAGGCCAAGGTGAGCGAGCGGATGCGATCGGGGAACCGCACCGCCATGATCTGAGCCAGGATCCCGCCCATGGACGCACCGATCACGTGGGCCGATCCATAGCCCGCGTGGTCCAGCACGGCAACCGCATCGGCCGCCATGACCTCGAGGTCGTAGGGCCCAGGTGGCCGATCGGACCTGCCGACCCCACGATTGTCGATCAGGATCAAACGGAACCGCGACAGTGCCCGCTTCTGAAACGTCCAGCCTCGGGAATCTGCCCCCAGGCCCTGAATCATGAGCAGTGGTTCACCGTCCCGACGGCCCGCCAGGGCGTAGGAAATACGGGTGCCGTCGGCGGCTACAGCAAGGGGCATGGCGCTACCCCCACCACGATGAGGGCAGGGCGTCATCGAGAATGGCCTGCACGCCATGGCGGGTGGCTTCGGCCAGCTCGGCCGACGCCAACGGTCCCCCGCCGACGGGCGGGGCAATCGGTTCGCCCACCACGATGCGCCAGGCCCGGCCGCTTTCACGGCCCACCAAGGCAACCGGCACAACGGGGGAGCCGGTAGCCAGCGCCGCTTCCAACCGCCCCACCTCCAGGCGACCAACACGATCTCGGCGGCGCAGGTCCCGCGACATGGGCAAGCCCACCAGCTGGCCGGCCCGCAGCAGACCGGCGATTTCATCAGTGCGGTCCAACACGCCACCAAACCGGCGGAGGAACGGGCCAATGGGTGCAACATCGGGCGCGCCGACCGTACGCACGAACCGACCGCAAGCCTGACGAACCCCCCTGGCCACCACCCAAGGCTCGCTGACACCGAAGCGCCGGTTGAACACCAGCACCGCACCGCCCACCGCAGGAAGCCGATCCGCGCCTGTGACCTCAATATCCCAGCGCAGCGCCAAGAGGGGATTGGCTAAGGCCACCAACTCGGGATCCAGGCCCCATTCATCAATGTCGTAGGCACCGTGGGCCCGGCGGCCGAGATAGTCCAACGTCACGGGGCTCACGCCGCTGCGCCCCGCGCCGCGGGCGTGATGTGGGCCACGGTGGCCCATTGGTACAGCTGAGCGACCACGTCGTCGGTGGGTCGGGGCGAGAGGCCGAGTACCTCGGCGGCTAGCGCGCCATCGGCCACGCCGCCACGAACCAGCAGTTCCCGGGTGTGGGCTGGAAGCGGTGCCCCCAGCAACTCGGCGGCCGCGGCGGCCAGCAGCCAACCCGGGCCGATGGTGGGAATGGGCAGGCGGCCTCCCCGCAGCACCGCCTGGCTGGCGGTGACCGCGCCCGGGCCCACCACGTTGAGCGGGCCATCGTGGCCCCCCAGGCCTGCAGCCACCACCGCCAATGCGGCATCTTCTTGGTGCAGCAGACAGAACGGCAACTCGGCAAACGGCGACACCGCAACCACCGGCAGCCGAAGGTAGCGGCCGAGCGGGCTGGGCACGCTCGGACCCACAATCGGACCGCACCGCAGGCTGGTGACGGGTACGCCGGCCAACTGCCCGGCTTCAATCGCAACCTGTTCGACGTAAGCCATGGACAAACCGAACGGGGTCGTGGGGTCTACCGCGGCTTGTTCATCGGGCCGTGAGGGCGCGCCTCGACGACGTCCGTAGACCTCGATCCCGGAACGGACCACAATGCCTTTGAGGGACGGACACGAACGGGCCGCGCCCAGCACGGCCACCGCCGAGGCGGCAGTCCCGAGGCGAGCTTCGGTGGGGTCGAACCGAGCATTCGGTTCATAGATGCCGAGGTGAAGGATCACTTCGGGGTCGAAATCCCGCACCAGATGCACAGCCTTGCGACGATCGCGCGGGTCGACGCGGCGGAAATCGGCTCGGGTAGTCCGGCGCCGGGGTGGGTAGCTGTCGATCCCAATGATCTCCGTGAACGTCGGATCAGCTTCCAAGAGATTGGCCACGCGCGTGCCCAGCTCGCCACCCATCCCCGTGATCAGGATCCGCATGCTGCCTCTCCCCTGGTGCTCTACTCGCCCAGATCCTGCTCTGGGCGAAGCGTCGGGAACAAGACGACGTCTCGGATGGTGCCGACATCGGCGAGCAACATCACCAGCCGATCGATGCCGATACCCAGGCCACCGGTGGGCGGGAGGCCGTAGTCCAGCGCTCGCAAATAGTCCTCGTCCACCGCCATGGCTTCGTCGTCGCCGGCTTCGCCCTGGCGGGCCTGATCCTCGAACCGCTCGCGCTGAACGGCCGGATCGAGAAGTTCGCTGAACGCATTGCACAGCTCACGGCCGGCAACGATGGCCTCGAACCGTTCGGTCATGCCCGCCAGCTCACGATGCGGCCGGGCCAGGGGCGACACCTCGACCGGGTAATCGATGGCAAAAACGGGGTTCCACTGGGCCGCTTCGGCCGTCTTCTCATACAGCTCCAGCAACAGCTTGCCGACGCCGTAGCTGTCCTGCCATGGCACTTCGTACTGGTCGCAGAGGGCTCGCATGTCGTCGATTGGCGTGCCCAAACCAACCAGCACACCGATCTGTTCTTCGATCAGCTCAGACAGGCTGGCTCGGCGCCACGGCGCGGTGAGATCCAGCTCACGACCCTGATAGGTGACCACGGTGCCGCCAGTGAGTTCCACCGCGAGGTGGGCGACCAACTCCTCCACCAGGCTCATGATGTCGGTCCAGTCCGCATAGGCCTGGTAGAGCTCCAGCATCGTGAACTCGGGGTTGTGCCGGGCCGACAAACCCTCGTTGCGGAAGACCCGGGCAATCTCGAACACCCGCTCAAAACCGCCCACCACGAGCCGCTTGAGGTACAGCTCCGGGGCGATCCGCAGGTACACATCGACGTCGAGCGCGTTGTGGTGGGTCACGAACGGCCGGGCCAACGCCCCACCAGGAATGGGGTGGAAGACCGGGGTCTCCACTTCCATGAACCCGCGGTCCTCGAGCCAGCGCCGAGTAAGCGACACCAGCTTGGACCGCAGTTGGAATACTCGACGGGCTTCATCGGTCACCCACAGGTCCACGTAGCGCTGGCGATACCGGGTATCTGGGTCGGCCAGGCCATGCCACTTGTCAGGGAAGGGCCGCTGCGTCTCGGCCAGCACGGTCCAGGCGAGCACCTTGATGGAAAGCTCACCCTTGCGGGTGGTCATGACCTCGCCCGATACACCAATCCAGTCGCCCAAAGACAACTTGCCAAACGCCTCGAAACGGGGCGTTACATCGGCAGGGGCAAACAACTGGATCCGGCCGGTGGAATCCGCCAGCTGGCCAAATACCAACTTGCCCTGGCCCCGGCGCAACATGAGCCGGCCCGCCACCACGACCTGGTCACCGGTCTCTACGCCCTCCCCCAACTCCCCGTAGGCCGACTTGAGCCCAGCCGCAGTGGCATCGGGATCGAATCGATAGGGCACGGGCGAGCGGTCAGTCACAGCGGCCTAGCCTGCCCGGTCAGCACCCCACGGACCCAACCCTTCGACCCGCAAGACTGCGGGCGTGACCATCCTGATCCGGCCCCTGCTCCCCCGTGACCGAGCGGCATGGGAACCACTCTGGGCTGCGTACCTCGAGTTCTACGAGACCATCCTGGCCCCAGAGGTGACCGACGAGACCTGGCGGCGGCTGTTCGATCCGCTCGAATCCGTGGGCGCGCTCGGCGCCTTTACCGGTTCCGACGCCGAGGAACTCGTGGGCTTCTGCCACCACCTGTTCCATCGCAGCACGTGGTCGCTCACCTCGTACTGCTACCTAGAAGACCTGTTCACCGCGCCGTCGGCCCGAGGCCAGGGCGTGGCCCGCGGCCTCATCGACGCCACCGCACGGGTGGCCACCTCCGCCGGGGCCAACAAGCTCTACTGGCAAACTCACACCACCAACACCACCGCCCGCCGCCTCTATGACCAGATGGCCCACCACGACGGCTACCTCCTCTACGAGAAAGACCTCTAACCGACGGTGTTGCGGGCGAAGACCAGCCTCAGGCCGTGGAGGGTCAGCCATGGCTCCACCCGTTGAATGCTGGACGTGTGCGGTGCGATGAGTGCAGCCAGGCCACCGGTGGCCACCACGGTGACCGCGCCGAGCTCCTCCGTCAGGCGCTGGCAGATCCCGTCGACCTGACCGGCAAAGCCGAAGATGGCTCCCGCCTGAATGGACTCAATGGTGGTTCGCCCGATGATCGATCGCGGCGCAACCAACTCGACCCGGCGAAGAGCGGCAGCCCGCGTGTAGAGCGCGTCCATGCTGATCTCCACGCCGGGAGCGATCACCCCACCGAGGTACTCGCCCTTGGCGGATAGCGCGTCATAGGTGGTGGCCGTACCAAAGTCGATCACGATCGCCGGGCCGCCAAAGAGGTCCAACGCCGCCACCGCATTGGCGATCCGGTCAGCACCAACTTCACGCGGGTTCTCCGTGAGGATCGGCATGCCGGTTCGCACCCCCGGCTCGATCACCACCGGCCGGAACCCGAAGTATTTCTCGGTCATCTCCCGGAAGGCGGCGGTGCTGCGGGGCACAACCGACGAAATGGCAATGCCATCGATGTCGTCGTCGAACGAGAAACCGTGGAAGCCAAGGAATTCCTGGACCACCAAAGCGTGCTCGTCCGACGTGCGTTCGGCGTAGGTGGCAATCCGCCAGTGGTCCACCAAATCCGTCTCGGCCGCGCTGGCCAAGTTGCCGTGACGATCGGGCGCATTGTCGGGTCCCGTTCCCGTTCCCGTGCCCGGAGACCGGAACAAACCGATCACCGTCTGGGTATTGCCGATGTCTATGGCCAGCAGCATCTGGTCAGCCTCAGTGAACGGTGATGTCCAGGCCGATGTCCAAGACGGGCGCGGAGTTGGTGAGCGAACCGCTGGACACTACGTCTGCCCCTGTGTCGGCGTAGCCGCCGACGGTCTGGAGCGTGATCCCGCCAGACACTTCGAGCAAGGCTCGACGGGTTCCCGCGGCGGCGGCGTGCTCGTTGGCCACGCGCACACATGCACGAATTTCGTCGGGACTCATGTTGTCCAGCAGGAGGGCATCGGCGCCGGCCTCCAACGCCTCCACCACCTGGCTGAGCCGTTCACACTCGACGTGGACGGTGCGGCCCGGCCACACGTCGCGGGCCCGGCGCACGGCTTCCACAATGCCCAACGCCGTGAGGTGATTGTCCTTGAACATCACCCAGTCACTGAGGTTGCCACGGTGATTGCGAGCCCCGCCGGCACGGACCGCAGCCTTTTCCAACGAGCGCAGGCCCGGTGTGGTCTTGCGGGTATCCCACACCCGCAGCGGGGCGGCGGCATCCACAAACAAGCGGGCCTGGGTGGCGATACCGCTCAAGTGCCCGAGGAAGTTCAGCGCCGTACGTTCGGCGGTGAGCACCGAGGCGAGGGGTCCGGTAACCGTGGCCAGCACCTGATGGGCCGAGACCGCCTGGCCGTCAGCCACTGCCCACCAGCAGGCGATGGCGGGATCGACCTGGGCAAAGGTCTCGTCCGCACAGGCCAGCCCCGCCACCACCCCATCGGTGCGGACCACGAACTCGGCCTGCGCCCGGGCCTCAGGCGGGAGCAGCGCCGCGCTGAGGTCGCCAAGGGGGGTGAGGTCCTCTGCCAGGGCGGCGGTGACCGCAGCACGGATGGTGAAGCGGGGAACGGTCACGATTGATCTCCGCTCACTAGAGCCGCTCGTCCTGCTTGAGGGCAGTGTCTACGCTCGCCGCCGGGGCCGTGACTACCGCTCTCGCTCATGGCGGCGACAGTACCCGCCGAGACCGCAGACTCACCTCAGACATAGACGATGCGGTGGACGAAGGTGGCATCGGTGTCGGGGAAATCGTCCCGGGTGTGGGCACCGCGGCTTTCCTGGCGACGGATGGCGGCGTCGACCACGGCTCGGGCGACGGTGGCCAGGTTGCGCAGTTCGTGGTCGGGCACCGAGTCTCCCCGTTGTGCCCGCAAGGTGGCGTCGACCACGGCGGCCGCCGCATCGAGCCGTATGGCATCGCGCAGTACGCCGGCATGTTCGGTGAGTTCGCGTTGGAGGATCGTGCGGGCTTTCCCGGCATCCTCCGGGAGCAGTCCGTGGTCGACGGGGATGGGTTCAAGGTGCACGAACCGGCCGCCTATCACGCCAGCCGGGACCACATCGGGCCGGTCGGGATCCATGCCCAGCACCGTCCGCATTGCGCCGGTTGCTTCCGGACCAGACACACCGGCCTCAATGGCCTCAACGGCGCGCGGGCCGAACACCATGCCCTCCAACAGCGAGTTGGAAGCCAGACGGTTGGCGCCATGCACGCCCGAGCACGACACCTCGCCCGCGGCCCACAGGCCAGGCAACGACGACGACCCTTGGAGGTCCGTCACGATGCCTCCGCACGTGTAGTGGGCGGCGGGGGCAACAGGGAGCCAGTCCTTGGCGGGATCGAGCCCCGCCTTGGCCAACTCTGCGGCGATGTTGGGGAAGCGCTGGTCGAACTGTTCAAGACCGGTTGCATCTAGGAAGACGTGGTCTGTGCCCAGCGCCTGCATTCGCCAAGTCTCCGCCCGAGACACCACGTCTCGGGGTTGAAGTTCGTCGACGAAACGCTCGCCATTGGTATCTCGCAGCAAGGCGCCATGCCCGCGGAGGGCTTCGGTGAGCAGCGGACGGGGCATGGAGTCCACCGAGAGGGCGGTGGGGTGGAACTGCATGAACTCAATGTCGGCCACCGCAACACCCGCTCGCAGGGCCATGGCAATACCATCACCGGTTGCCTCGAGCGGATTGGTGGTTACCGAATACAACTGCCCGGCACCCCCGGTGGTGACGAGCACGTTGGCGGCCCGTACCTCCCGCACGCTGCCGTCGGGGAAGCGGGCCGAGATGCCCCGGCAGCGGCCCGCTTCCACGATCAGCTCCAACGCGAACGCATGCTCGTAGATGACGGCCATGGTGAGCTGCACGGCGTCGACCAGGGCCCGCTCCACCTCCGCCCCCGTAGCTGAGCCGCCGGCATGCACGATGCGGGCCAGGGTGTGGCCTCCCTCGCGAGCCAGTTCCAGCTCACCGCGGGCGTCGCGATCGAAGATGGCACCCAAGGTGATGAGGTCGTTGACCCGAGCCGGACCCTCGTCCACCAGGACCCGCACGGCCTCTGCATCGCACAGGCCGGCACCGGCCTTGAGCGTGTCGGCCAGGTGGAGATCGGTGGAATCGGGATCTCCGCCGAGCACCGCGGCCACCCCACCCTGAGCCCACCGGGTGGTGGCCTGGGGTAGCTCACCTTTGGTGAGTACGCCCACCCGCATCTTGTGGGTGTCAGCGGCGCGCACCGCGGCAGATAGCCCGGCGACCCCGGACCCAAGGACCAGGAGGTCCAGTTCGGCAGAACTCATTCCGCCAGTCTGGCCCGGCGTGGTGAGCCTGCACCAGCAAAGACTGATGTCACCGAAGCCACCGCGGTGGCTTCGGTCACGATGGCGTTGGCGGTATCGACATGAACGATGGCCGGGGCGTAGGTGGCCAATTCGGCGTCGTCGTAGTCCGCATAGCTGATGAGAATGACCTGGTCTCCGGGGGCAACCAGGCGAGCGGCGGCACCGTTCAGGCAGATGTCTCCCTGGCCCCGGGCGCCTTCGATCACATAGGTCTCCAACCGGGCGCCATTGTTGATGTCGACCACCGCAACCTGCTCGAATTCCAGCAAGTTGGCGGCATCCATGAGGTCTCGATCCACCGTGACCGAGCCCACGTAGTGCAGGTTCGCATCGGTCACCGTGGCTCGATGAATCTTCGACTTCATCATCCGTCGGTGCATGACATCATTGTGCCAGTACAAACTGGCGTCACCCAAGCCCAACGTTGTCGAGCAGGCGGGTGGCCCCAAAGCCCACAGCCACCAGGACCCGTTGTTCCCCAACAACAGTGGCGGCCGGCTCCAGCGTGTCCGCCTGGACCACCGCCGCGTAGTCCAGCACGGCCCCAGGCGCGGCCACGACGGCGGCGCGCAGGGGCGCCAGCACCGCGTCGACCGATCGTTCGCCGGTTGCGGCCATCGCCGAAGCAGCGCGGAGGCCGCGGTACAACGCGGGGGCGGCTGCTCGCTGGCCGGGCGAGAGGTAGACGTTGCGGCTGGAGAGCGCGAGCCCATCGTGGTCTCGCACGATCGGGCAACCAACGACCTGCACCGGCATGGACAGATCGGCCACCATGCGCCGGACTACGGCAAGCTGCTGGAAGTCCTTCTCACCGAAGTACGCCCGGCATGGGCCCGCAATGGCGAGCAGCTTGGCCACCACCGTGGCCACGCCGGCGAAATGTTCGGGCCGCGCCGCACCCTCGAACCGTGCGGTGATCCCGGCGACAGACACCGTGGTGAGGATCGGCTCGGGATACATCTCGGCCACGGTTGGCATGAAGACGTGAGCGATCCCACATTCGTCCGCCAGAGCCAGGTCGTGGTCAAGATCTCTCGGGTACGTGCTCAGGTCCTCCGTTGCGGCGAACTGCAACGGGTTCACAAAGATGGTGGCCACCGCGAGGTCGTTGTCGACCGTGGCCTGACGCAGAAGCGATGCGTGGCCCTGGTGCAGGTAACCCATGGTGGGTACCAGCCCAATGGCCTGGCCCTGGGCGCGTGACTGATCCAGGACCGCACGGAATTCGGCAATGGTCTCGTGGACCTCAGGCATCGTCGAACCGTACGCCGCCATCGTCCACGAGCCGGCGGGCGGCGGCGGCCATAGCGCGGTACGCCTCGTGTTCGGTCGGGTCCAGAGACGAAAGGTGGCGGGCCACCGTGTCCCAATCTCCGCGGGCCACCGGGCCGGTGAGCGCGGCCGCGGGGCCGAGCAACGCAACGTTTTCCAACGAGCAGCGGGCCAGGTCGAGGTACGCCTCGGGCGGCAGGCCGATGCTGGCCCCAACCCGTTCTACCTGGCCGAGCAAGGCAACCAGATGGTTCGACGCAATGGTCGCGGCGGCGTGATAACGAGCGCGGTCCTGGTCCGCCACCTCGAACCACTGCCCGTTGAGGTCTACGACCGCCCGCTGTACGAGCGGGTCGCCTGCCACCGCGAACCACGCGCCGGCGGCCAGCCGATCGGCCCCGAGCTCGGCCGATGGCAACGACACCAGTGGGTGTAGCGCCGCGGTGCGATCGTGACCGCCCAGCACGTCGATCCCCAGGCCCCCCGCCAGGTGAGCAATGACGGCTCGATGGTTGGGTACAACCAGCGCCGCCACCCGAGCGATGGCGCGGTCCGGCACCGCCACCACGAGCAGGTCGGTGCCCTCGAGGGCATCGGTGACATCATCGCCATGAGCCAGAAGGCCAACGACATCCCACCCAGCCCGCATCAGCGCGGTGGCCAACGAACCGCCGGCGCGCCCCGGTCCGATCACCCGGAGGCGGGGGGCGACCGTCATGACCCTTCGGGTTCCCACCCGTTCAGATATCCGGCCGTGGTCACCTGACCGTGGGCCTTCTTCAGCACGTCGGCCGGCACCAGATCCGGGGCCAGATCTGCCAGCGGGGCCAGCACGAACCGACGCACGTTCATCCGCGGGTGCGGGATCTGAAGGTCGGGTTCGTTGACCGTGACCCCTTCGATGTGGATGATGTCGACGTCGAGGGTACGTGGCCCCCAACGCTCCTGGCGTACCCGCTGGGCGGCTGATTCCAGCCGGTGACACACCGCCAACAATTCTCGCGGCGAGAGGTCCGTATCGAGCTCGACCACCAGGTTCAGGAACCGGCCCTGCTCAGGGCCGCCCACCGGCTCAGTCTCATAGAGCGGCGACACGGCGACGACGGAACGGCCGAGCGACTCAACCGCTTCTTCCAGGAACTGGAGCCGCCCACCCAGGTTCGACCCCAGCGACAAGAAAACCCGCGTCATGGCCGGACGCGGTGAATGCGCACGCCCGATGTGGCCAGGGCGTGGGGAACGGGCGGACGCAGTTTGCGCACCGCAACGGTGACCGCGGTGATGCGTTCATCTACGCCGAGCACGGCGGCAGCAATGGTGGCCGCCACGTGTTCGAGCAGTTGCGGCGTGCCGCCCGACACCACCCCAGCCACGGCATCACACAGTGCGCCGTAGTCGACCGTGTCCGCCAATGCGTCGGACCGGCCCGAGATGGTCTGGTCCGCGGCCACATCCAGATCGACTTCTAACGGCTGGGGCCGATCGCGTTCCTCGGGGAGTGCTCCGCAGATGGCCACGAACCGCAGGCCGTGGAGCTCAATGAGGTCGGGGGGAGGTTGTTCGGTCATCGGAAGTGAGCCGTGCGGCTCAGACCGCGGCCCGGGGAAGGCTCAGGGCAACGGTGACAAGCTCACGACCCATCGGGCCAAGCTGGCGCTGGACAAGGCGCTCGGTGAGCGAAATGGCCTTGGGTCCAGTGGGTAGAAGGCCAGTCCACACGAGGTAACCGGCGATTATGCCCGACAGCCGGTCGCCCAGTTCCTCACCGTGAATGAGCACTTTGGCCCCGGAAGCCAGAAGGTCGCGCAACTCCGGGTAGAAGGCCAGCAAGTAGGTGGCGGAGTCGTCGTGATTCCCGAACGGACGGTGCTGCCAGGTGACGCCAAGCTCGTCGTAGTTGTGCAGGTTGGCCGGGGACGGCACGATCGAGATCACCGGCGAGAAGCCCTGCTCACGCACCCAGATGATTTCTTCCTGCCGGCGTACCCGACGGTGGTTGGAGCCGTAGCCCCCGGGACGCTCGCACACGGCCAGCGCATCCTTCATCACCCATCGGAAGTTGCGGGGCTCAATGCCCTGGGCCCACTTGCCCTTTACCGCCACATCGTCGTCTCCTTGGTCACGTCTTCCATCTCGTTCGTCATGCTGATAAGGCTCATCATGCGGCCGCGGCCTGGAGTGCGCCGACCGTTGCCGCCACATCGTGGACTCGGACCATGGCGGCCCCGTCGGCCGCCGCCCGCCAGGCCGTGGCCACCGAACCTTCGAGGCGGTCCGAAGCGAGCGTCGGGCTGTCGGTTCCGTCAGCCTCAGCTGCCGCGAGGCCCAAAAACGCCTTTCGGCTCGTGCCAACGGTGACGGGCCAGCCCGTGGCCGCCAACCGCGGGATGGCGGCAAGAAGGGCCCAGTTGTGAGCGACGGTTTTGCCGAAGCCGATCCCCGGGTCGATCCAGATCTCCTGGACCCCGTCCGCCCGGGCCGCTTCCGCCCGGGCCACAAGAAACTCGGTGATTTCGGCCACGACGTCGTGATAGCGGGGTTCAACCTGCATGGTGCGGGGGCCGCCCTGCATGTGCATGGCTACCCAGCCCACCCCGTGTTCGGCGGCAACGCCATGGAGAGATGCGGTGATGTCGTTCACCAGGGTTGCGCCCGCGGCAATAGCGGCGTGGGCCACGCCGGGCTTGGCCGTATCGATCGAAATCCGCACGGCCCCAGCCAGGGCTTCTATGACCGGCAGGACCCGGGCCAATTCCTCGGCCTCGCTCACCGGACGGGCGCCCGGCCGGCTGGATTCTCCGCCAATATCAATGACGGCTGCCCCCTGACGGACCAGGTCACGGGCATATTCGATGGCCTCGCCAGCCCCCGAGAACTGACCCCCATCGGAAAAAGAATCGGGGGTGACGTTCACAACGCCCATGACCAACGGATACACGGGGTGAGAGACTACTTGGCCCGTCAAATCCAATATGGGGGCCGGTCAGCGGTTCTGGACGAACCGCATGGCCTCTTCTCGGGTGGCGACGCTGGTGCGGAACAGTCCGCGCACGGCGGAGGTGACCGTCGATGACCCAGCTTTTTTGACCCCACGCATGGACATGCAGAGGTGCTCAGCTTCGATCACCACCATCACACCCTTGGGGTCCAGGCTGGCCTGGAGGGCATCAGCCACCTGGCTGGTGAGCCGCTCCTGGACCTGCGGGCGCTTGGCGTAACCATCTATCAGCCGGGCGAACTTGGACAGGCCAATGACCCGTCCGTCGTCGTTGGGGATATAGGCCACGTGGGCCTTCCCAATGAACGGCGCCAGGTGGTGTTCGCACAGCGAATACAGGGGGATGTCACGGACCATGACCATCTCGTCGTGGTCGGCCTCAAAGGTGGTCTTGAGGTGGTGATCGGGGTTCTCATGGAGGCCGGAGCAAATCTCGGCGTACATGCGCGCCACCCGCCCGGGGGTAGCCAGGAGGCCATCGCGCTCGGGATCTTCGCCGATGGCCTCGAGGATCTCCCGAACAGCCTTCTCGATGCGGGCGGTATCGACGCGGTTGGTCTGACCGTCGCCGGCGATGTCTGCGGCTTCGTGGATCACTGGTCGGCTCCGGTATAGGCGGCGATGTAAGGGAGGTTGCGGTAGCGCTCGGCCACGTCGAGGCCATAGCCGACGACAAAGTCGGGCGGGATCTCGAAGCCGACGTAGCGGAGATCCACCGACGTCTTCTGCAGACCTTCCCGAACGACGAGCGCGCACACTTCGACGCTGGCTGGATGGCGCGCCAGCAGGTTCTTACGCAGGTACGCAAGGGTCAGGCCACTGTCGATGATGTCTTCCACGATCAGCACATCCCGACCGCTCAAATCCAGATCGAGATCCTTGACGATCCGCACGACACCGCTGGATTTGGTGGCATTGCCATAGGAGGACACGGCCATGAAATCGAACTCAACGGGCAGGTCAATCTGGCGGGCCAGGTCCGCCATGAAGAGGAACGCCCCCTTCAACACCCCAACCAACAACGGAGCCCGGCCTGCGTAGTCCGCGGTGATCTGCGCGCCGAGCTCGGCAATGCGCAGCTGCAGCCGCTCCGTGCTGACAATCACCTCGCCGATGTTTGGGTCTTGGGCGTACGGAACGGCATCGTCAGCCATGCGCAGCATCCTTGCATGAGGCGGGAGCGGTCAGAGAAAGCCGTCCTGCAGACCGGGCCACTCGCCAGCCACCGAGGACTTCGGTGGCCACACATTCGTGGCGGGCCACGGCCAAGACCCGGTTGACGGCGGCCCGATCCGCGGGGTAGCCGTCGCCCACGCCCGCCGCCAGCAGCCAGGCCTGCACCGCAGCACCAGCAACGGCCGGGGCCGCGGCCGCCAGCTCAGAGGACGAGCTCGGGTCTAGTTGCGAGGCCAGCCCGGCGGTGGCGTCATCGAGGTCCGCGAAGAGATCGGCCTGGCGCACCAACACCGGCACCGGGTCTCGGTCGGCCACATCCGCCAGCAAGGGCAAAATCTCGTGACGAACTCGATTGCGGCGGAAGGCCGGGTCTTGGTTTGAAGGGTCCTGGACTGGGTCCAGCCCGAGGGCGGCACACAGCGCCTCGGTGTCACTGCGGCGCAGGTCGATCAGCGGCCGTTGGGTCCCCCGGCGGATCCCCGCCATGCCCGCCGGCCCCGCGCCGCGCAGCAGGTTCAAGATCATGGTCTCGGCTCGGTCGTCGGCGGTATGGCCGGTGAGCACGCCCGCGGGGAGCACGCGGTAACGGGCCTCACGCGCCCGGGCCTCCAAGTTGGCCCCGGGAGCAACCTGGACCCGCTCCGAACGAAACCCAGCGCCCAGACCAGCGGCAACGTCAGCAACCACCAGCGCCTCCACCTCTGAGCCAGCCCGCAGGCCATGGTCGACATGGATGGCGATGACCTCGCACCCGGCGCGTACCGCCAACACCAAAAGCGCAAGCGAGTCCGCCCCACCCGACACCGCGCACGCCACCTCGGTGCCGGGCACCGGGAACGAGCACCGCGACAACAGGTCCATCGGCTCAGGCCGCGACGGTGGGCCCGACCCGGGCGATCCACGCGCTGGGGTCGCGAATCTCGGCGATGCTCGGCAGATTGTTCGGGTCTACCCAAGCAATATCGAGCAACTCGGTACCACCGTGCTTCTCCACCGACTCAATGAACGCCTCGCCTTGCTCATACTGCTTCATCTTGGCGTCGAGGCCAATGATCTTCTGCAGCAACTTGGCCGCCGGGTTGGCCTGCTGGCGCCGTTGCCGGAGGACCTGACCAAACCGCTCCGCGCTGGGAATCTGATCCGCCCCAGCTCGATCCATGGTCACGTCGCCGTGGCCTTCGAGCAGGCTCATGAGCCCAGCAACCTGATCCAGCACGAGGCGCTGCTCGGGGGAGGCCAACACGGCCATCATCCCGCCATCGTCCAGCGGGTTCTTACCAGCGCGAATGTCTGCTGCCAGCCGACTGAGCGCATCGGTGATCCGCTTGGGGTCTGGGTCTAGCGAGCCGACCGTTTCCTGAACAAGGCCCAAGAAGTGTTCCCGCATCCACGGAATGCCGGTGAACTGGGCCCGGTGGGTGACCTCATGGAGCGCCAGCCAATGGCGGAACTCCCGAGGCGGGAAGGCAAAGCGCTTCTCCATCCCGAGGATATTGGGCCCGACGTAATAGACGATGTCTTGGTCCTCGGGGTTCTCGTCCTCCACCACCAGAAGGTCGTATTGGCCAAGGACCCGGCTGGACATCCAGCCCAAAATCATCCCGACTTCCGCCCCGGCAATTCGGCTGGTCATGGGGGCGAGGGGACTGTTCGAAATGGCGTCGAGCTTGTCGGTGATGGGCCGCAGCAATCGCTGGAACGAGGCAATGTTGGCCCGCACCCAGCCCTGACGGTCTGTTACCCGCGCCCGGGCATTGCCGGACAGGCTGCGCAGGCCCGTGGCCACCGCCACCTGATCTTCTGCCAGCGCGGTGAGCTCGGTGAAGTCTGTGGTGAGCGATTCGTAGTGGTAGGAGTCCGCAAAGGGCTCCCGGCCAGCGGCGCGAACAGCCACCTTCTCGGCCAACGCCCAATCGACTGCGGCCACTCCGGTCAGTTCCCGCCGCGCGGCGGGTACTTCGGCCGGACGACCTTGTTGAGATAACCCACGATGGTGGCAACGCCAAACGCGACCCCTCCGAGAGCGAACGGAACAGCGAGCCAGAAGTGCCAAACCTGGGCGAGCAACATGGGGGTCATCCTATGGTCGACGGGGCGCGGCCCCGCCACTCAGCCCTCGGCCTCAATGGCCTGGGCAATGCGTTGGCGAAGACTTTCGGGAACCGTGTCGGTACAGCGGTTCCGGATCACGGCGCGAAGTTCGGCCTCAAAGTCGAAGGCCTCGAGACACGGCGAGCACTCGTCTAAGTGATGGGCAATGTGAGCCCGGTCCCCGTCGGTCAACTGACCGTCGAGGAACTGGTACAGCTCTTGCAGAGTTTTGTTGCAATCGGCCATGACGAGTCCTGATCAATGTTCGGGCGCCGGAGCGGCGGTCACGGGTTGGGGGTCGGGATCAGGATGATCCGCGAGTCCGTGGGTGACGGCATAGTCGAACAACCCCTTCTGGAGGGCCTTTCTTCCCCGATGCAACCGGCTCATGACCGTGCCGATCGGAATATCTAGAATCTCAGCGATTTCTTTGTACGAGAAGCCCTCCACATCGGCCAGGAGAACGGCCATGCGGAAGGTCTCGGGAAGGGCCTCCACCGCCGCCTTGACCTCGGCCTCGCTGAAGGTATCCATGAGCTCGTCTTCTGCGCTGCGGCCCAGGCTGGCGGCCTCTAGGCCACCCAGCCGTTTGTAGAGGTAGAGATCCTCCACCTCGGCCAGTTCGGACTCTTCCGGGCGGCGCTGTTTGGCCCGGTAGGCGTTGATGTACGTGTTGGTGAGGATGCGATACATCCACGCCTTGAGGTTGGTGCCTTCGGTGAAGCCGCCAAAGCCGCGATAGGCCCGCAGGTACGTTTCCTGCACGAGGTCATCGGCGTCAGCCGGATTGCGCGTCATGCGCAATGCGCCTCCGTACAACGAGCTCATGAGCGGCATCGCCTGGTCGGCGAACGTTGCCTGGTCGGCCATTTCGCCAACCTAGCCGGGTGAAACCGGAGCCCCGGAGGTAGCAGTGACCCCGTCTCCATCACCGATGCGGACGGCAACCTTCTCTTCACCACCGGTGGAAACGCCCGCGCCCGTCGCTGGCTGGGGTCACTGGCTGAGGGCCATGCCCAGGGTTTGGTAAGACGCGGTCCTGGCCACCGCACTCGCCTGCACGCCAAGTCGTTCCACCCCGGCGACAGCGACGACATCAGTGGTCTCCGCACTGAACTCGATCTCGCTACCCGGCTCGAGATGCCCGGTGTAACCACCCGGCCTACCCGGAGCGTCCCAGCCCACCGGTAGAGCGAACACGGCGCCGTAGCGGATGTCGCCCCAACTCGGCTCGGGCCGGCCTGACCTGAGTGCCCAAACCTTCACGGCAACGGTGCTCCCGACCGCTCGGCCGCATATGCGCCAGGGCAGGGGCGGGAGGTCCAGCGGATTTTGCCCAAGCGCAGCGATGAACCGAAGCTGGCCGACGAGTTCTCGCTCCGCGGGTTGCCCACGGGAGGCCACCCAGGTATGGATATTCCAAGCGGCCCGGTTGCCGACCCACACGTTGTTACTGATCGTGATGGCTCGGACCTCGCTGCCTTCGC
>JANXNS010000259.1 GCA_025353965.1 Aquihabitans sp. | reverse complement strand
GGTGACGTTCTGGCGGGCGCTTCAGCCCCGACCGACGTGTCGGTGGCCCGGTCGATACGCCGGATGGCTACCTACGTTCGAACCCGGACGCTCGACAACATGGCCAAGCCGGGCGAGGGCGAGTCGCCGGCGTTCGTGTCACGGGTACCGCACGTGTTTCCGGCGCCGGTGCGGCCGGGCGATCATGCGTTGGCTGCGGCCGACGCGTCGTATTCCATGGCGCCGTATTTGCTCGGTCCCGATGAGGCCCTGGTGATACGGGCCCGTTGGCCGGAGTGCCGATGTGCCAACGTGACGCTTTGGAACCGCCAGCTTCAGACGTTCGACTACCTCCGGGGCCAAGTCAGTCTCAATCGGGCCCAGGCGGTGCCCGATGCTGATGGCTCGATTCGGGTTGTCATCGCCCACCGCGATCCGGGCGTTGCAAATTGGATTTCGACTGAAGGTCGTCCCTTTGGCTTGGTCTTCTGGCGGTTCATGCTTCCTGAGGGGGATATCGAAACGCCGGTGGCCGAGGTGGTTCCGGTCGATTCGTTGGTCTAGACCCCAGGTTTCCCCGGGCTTGGCCTGTAGGCAGGTGCCCAGCACGAGCCGGTGGAGTCGTCCCTCCCCGTCTCCATCGCCGAAATTGCCAGCGTCGGTTAGCCCAGTGGATCGTTGTTCGTGCGTCGGATATCACGATCGAGTAAGGGCGCCTACGGTGTGGCTCCTGTCACGTGACAACCGGAGGGTCCATGAGCTTCAACCTGGCGATCATGCTGCGGGAGTCCGCCAATGCAGACCCCGATAAAACGCTGCTCCACGTGGGCGAGGTAGCGCTCACGTACAAACAGGTCGATGAAATCTCCGGCCGAGTGGCCTCGAGCCTGTTGGCGCTGGATCTTGTACCCGGCGACAAGGTCGCCGTTCAGCTACCCAACCTTCCCCAGTTTGTGTTCGCCTACTTTGCGATTCTGAAGGCCGGGTTGGTGATGGTTCCGCTCAACCCGCTCCTCCGCCTGCCCGAGGTGGACTATCACTTGCGCGACAGCGAGGCGAAAGTTCTGATCACCTTCGCCCCAATGGGTGAGGAGGCGGCAAAGGCCGCCACCGCTGTCGGCGGGATTCGTACCTTCGCCGTGACGTTGCCCGGAGATGACCGCCGCCCGGTAGAGACCCACTCCTTCGATGACCTCTATCTCGGGGAGGACACGAGGGACATCTCGCCGCTCAACTCGGATGACACCGCAGTTCTGCTCTACACCAGCGGCACGACCGGTCGTCCGAAGGGTGCAGAACTGACCCATTTCCAGATCTTCATGGCGGCTACCACGGGCGGAACCCTCTTCGGGTACCAACCCGATGACGTGGCCCTTGCGGTCTTGCCTTTGTTTCACGTGTTCGGCCTATGCAGCGTGTTGAGCACGGCGGTCCGCTTCGGTGGCACCATTGTCTTGGTTCCACGCTTTGAGATGGATGCCGTGCTCGACGCGCTCTCGACCCACCGCTGCACCTTGTTTCTGGGTGTGCCCACGATGTACTTCGCCCTGTTGCAGGCTGACACATCCGGCTACGACCTCTCGGCGTTGCGTGTCGGGATTTCTGGCGGGGCGGCGATCCCGGGCGAGGTCATTCGAGCATTCGAGGAGAAGTTCCCCGGAGTGGTGGTTCTCGAGGGTTACGGGTTGTCGGAGACGTCGGCGATTGCGACGTTCAACCAGAGCGTTGAGAACCGACGGGTGCTCTCGATCGGGCGACCCATGTGGGGCATTGAGGTACGGATCGTCGATGAAGTTGATGTGGAGTTGGCCCGAGGCGAGGATCAGATTGGCGAGATTGTGATTC
>JANXNS010000235.1 GCA_025353965.1 Aquihabitans sp. | reverse complement strand
TCTGGCCATGGCCCGCGCCGCGATAGCGGCCAGCACCCCGCCCTGCGGAACCATGGCGAGGACCCATTCCTCCCCCACTTCGGCGGTGTAGCGACCATCCCCCACCGCGGTGACCGTCGTGGCGTCCCAGGGATCGTGCTTCACCATGGCGAAGAGGTTAAGGCCCCTTCCACCGCACCCTCACATGAGTTCCGCCGTCAGCCGTACCCAGGCTGGGCGAGCCAATCCAGCACGGCGGTCCGATGGGGCGCCAGACCATTCATGACCGTGAGTTCGCGGGGCTGCGCCTCGATTCGGTCGGCCAGTGCAGCGGCGACCTCACGGTGCTCCGTCAACGCGGAGAACGGAACCTGCTGGACCCGGATGGTGAACAACACTTACCCGATTCCGCCCCGGCCGCCTCGGTCACGGAAGCGGGAAGGGCGCCGGGGTGAGCCAGAGGGATGCGGCCGTCAGGAAGATGCAGATCACCCAGAGCACCACCAGCCGCTCGGTCATCCGCCCCTCGGGCACCCAACGGGCCACCAATTCGTCGAGACCCAAGGCGCTGCGGAAGCGGGGAGAACCCGTTCGACCAAAGGAAAGCAGGAGGCCCACCGCCACGAGTCCGATGGCCCGAAGGGTGAAGTCCAGAATCCATTCGCTGTTCGTGATCCGGTCGAGTCCATACCAAGCGCCAACCAGCACCGCGCCAAGCAACAGCGCCAACCAGGATCGCACCACGCTAAAAATCACGTTGCGGACAAGCCGTGCGGGAGCAAGGGCGCCGGGAGCAAGGCGGCGCTCAGCCCAGCCGCCGTGCATGCCGTTCTCCCACCGCAGACGATGGGCAACCGAGTCGCCGAAGGTGGCCAAAGCCGGGAACACCAGTAGGACCAGCACAAGGCTCACCAAAACCGGCGCGGCCGTAGCGGCCGCTAGGGCGACGAGTGTGAGTGGGGCCAGGAGCTTCCGACGGCCCGGCCGGTGGGGGCCCACCGGCCATGCCAGGCGCGGGTTGGGGTCCGCCGGAACACCGGCCTCCACATAGTGCGGGGCCCTCGACAGGTGGGGCGGCGGAGGCGGCGGGGCCAGGGCGTTGGGCTGCGATCGGGCGACCGAGGTTCGCGGGTAAACCGGCCCGCGGGTCACGTCCTGCGCGGGATCTGCTCCGCCGGTCGGCCAGGCGGTGGAGCCGGCCTTTGCTGGCCGGGTTGGATCGATGCCACCGAACCCCGCCGCCAGGGCCGTAGTGGCAAACACAGGAGCGGTTCCCGCATCAACCGGGCTCGGCGTGGCCGGCGGAACCACGGTGGCGGCCGCGGCGACGGCTGGACGCCGCACCACCTCGGTCGCTCCGGTCGCCGGCTCTGGTAGTTCCAGTGAGGCGACAGTGGTGGCCGAGAGGGGCGGCGTGGGGGTCGGGGGCGCAACCGTGTCGAGCAGCATCGACCGGGGGCTATCGGGCAGTCGCCGGATACCCAGCCGGGACAGGAACGAATCAAGATCCTGGGGACGGTGCGTGGGCTCCAGTTCGAGTCCATCAAGAATGCCGTCGCTGACCGCCTTGGAAATTGCCGGATTGAGCTTGTGCGGGGGTAAAAGGATCGCCCCCGCGTCGCGCTCAAGCGCAGAAATGGGGACCTTTCCCGTGGCCAACCGATAGCACGTCGCTGCCAGGCCGTAGACGTCGGTGAAGGGCCCGAACCGGCCCTCCCCGCGGTATTGCTCCAGCGGCGCGTACCCAGGGGTGACCACGCGGGTCATGCCTTGCGTTTCGCCCTCGTCGTACGCCCGGGCCAGCCCGAAATCGATCACCACGATCCGGCCGTGGTGCGTCATCATCACGTTGGATGGATTGATGTCTCGATGCAACACACCGGCCGCGTGTACCGGACGGAGGGCCGCAGCCACCCGGCCGGCGACGTCGAGCACCTCGGTCTCCGGGAACGGCCGGTTCCGTTCCTGGAGGAGTTGGATGAGGGTGCGGCCCTCCAGCAATTCCATCACGAGGTAGGCGGTGCCATGCTCCTCGAACACCTCATAGACCCGCACGATCCCCGGATGCGTGAAGCGGGCCAGCACCCGCGCCTCGCGCATGAAACGCTCCCGGGCGGCGTGGAACCCGGACCGTCCCTGCGGCGGGGTGAGCACGGTCGAGCCGTGGCGCACCGCGGACTCCGGAAAGAGTTCCTTCATGGCTACTCGGCGTTGGAGACGACGATCGCCCACGTCGTAGGTAATACCAAAGCCGCCTCGGCCGATCACCCGGAGGATCTGGTAGCGGCCATCGGCCAGGCGGGAACCTTCTTCCAATTCTGCGACTGCCACCAACTGTTTTCCGCACCACGCGCACACCAGCCAGGCAGTTCCGACCTCATGACCGCACTGCGGACAGCGTTCACCGCCGGAATGATCGGCGGTCGGGTCGGGTGAGTCCACAGGCCGGACAGGTTACGGGGCCAAGGGGCTCTCTTGGGGTCGGGAACCAGGTCGTGCCGACGAACGTCACACCCCCGTCGCCTTCGATCAGCCAGTCGGCGCCGACTACTCAAACCTGGAGACCTCATGTCCATTCGCTCGCACACGACCGGCACCGGAAGCATTGGTGCCCCGCGCCGTGGTCGACTCCGAGGCCGTCTCGACCGTCGATCACGGGCGCTCTTGTCCGCGGGGGCCGTGGTGGCGCTCCTCGGGACCGCGGCCGTTCTCGGGGCCAACAACGACCCCCGTTCGACCTCAACCTCTGCTGTCAGTCTTCAGGCCAAGACATCCTTTGGGCAGTTTTCGACCGCTCCAGGCCAACTTGAACGCGCAGCACCCACCAACGCCGTGGGTGGCGCCGACACCAAGAGCACCGCGTATGCCGTCGACCGTCAGGACGCCACCGGGGCCCCGTTGGAAGCAAAAATCATCCGCACCGGGTCGCTCCATGTCGAAGTAGCCAAGGGAAAGTTCGACGCCGCATCGGCCCAGTTAGCCACCATTGCCGCGGACTCGCTGGGGTTCATCTCGGCCAGTGAAGTCTCCGCATTGGGTGACGACCCACACGGCTCGATCACCCTCCGGGTCCCGGCCGCTCGCTTCGACACCGTGGTCGCACAGGTTCGCAAAATCGGTGACATCCAGGCCATCAACACCGGCAGCCAGGATGTGACCGGCGAGTACACCGATGTTGCCTCCCGGCTCAAGGCCCTGCAGTCCGAACGTGAGCAGATCAACCTGGTGCTGAGCCGGGCGGAGACAATCCCGGACATTCTCTCGGTCCGCGATCGGCTCTCGGTGGTACAGGGAGATATCGAGCAACTTCAAGGGCGCCAGAAGGTGCTCGACGATCAGGCCTCGCTGTCGACGCTCACCGTGACGTTGTCGGAGAAGGGATCACCAGCAAAGGCCACGACCGCTCCCGAATCAGATCGATCAGGCTTCTCCAAGCTCTGGCACGACTCCGTCGAGCGGTTCACCGATGGGGGCCGGGCCATTGCTCTCGGCTTGGCCTCCATGGCGCCGTGGCTTCTGCTCGCCCTGCTGTTGTTGATCCCGGGTCGGGCCATCTGGCGTCGCACCGCACCCGTGGTCTAATCCGAGTCGGGGTGGGCGGGCCCGCCTTCGCCATCGGCAAGGGCATCGGCGGCCTCCACGATCTCCGTCAACTCCAGTGGGGTCATGGCCAGGTCAATCGCCGCCCAGGTCGACTGTGACCAGGGGTACAACACGATCGGCACTACCACCGCGGTCACCAGGCCGACCCCCAGCGGTAGCAGCAGCCCCGCCTTCGGGTGTCCGCTCTTCCAAAGGATGAACGCCATCATCAGCACGAGGTGAAGGATTTCCAGCACCATGAAGTTGAGGAACCAGGCCCCCAGAAAGAAGCCGGGTTCCCGCTGGAAGAGGTAGCCACAACCGGGGCAACGTTCCTTCAAACGCCAGCGGGTCACAAACACGTGGCCATCTCCGCAACGCGGGCACTGGCGGTGCAGGCCGCGGCGAACCAACAGGGTCCACGGCGGCGATGCTCCACCCAACACGTCGTTCACGTCGAAGGACCCGTTCACGGCGCCAGTCTCGCCCCTACTCGCCCAGAACGGACCAAGGCCTAGAACGTCGTGGTGGATGCCACGACCTTGACGAGTGACGCCGAGTCCGCTCCCATAGGACCACCATGACCACGCCACGCCTGCACAAGACCTTGCATCATCCCGCCCTGCTGGCCGCCGAGGAAGCTCGCGCCGCCAAGGTCCAGCTACGGGTGGCCGACGCCATCACCGCCTTCGCTGGATCGATGCGATTCGTTTACATCCACGCCGTGATCTTCGCGATCTGGTGCAGCACCGGATTGTTCGGGGTCGACAAGTTCCCGTTCAATTTCCTCACTATGGCGGTCTCTCTCGAGGCCATCTTCCTATCGACATTCGTGATGATCGGCCAGAACCGCCAGGCCGCATTCTCCCGCACCAAGGCCGACCACGACTTCCACGAGCAAGAGTTGGAACTCAAGATCAACACCGCCCTCACCCGCGAGATCCACGCCCTGGTAACCGAGATACATCTCAAGCGATGACCTAGAGCCCGGGTTGACGACAGAACGCCCGGCAACGAAAGAGGCCGCTCCGTTTCCTCGCAGGTTTCATGGAGAAGTCCCTCCGTCGGAGAAGTGGTCCGTCAGCACCACCACCGGCCAGCGGCGGTAGCGGGCCTCGCCAGGAACCCAGGTTCCGTCGACCAGAGCAGAGCCGATGTCTGGCCTTGTCCCCCGCCGGGTACCAACCAGGACACGGCAAACTTCCAAGGAGACTTCCAAATGTCCATTCGAACACTAAGCACCGCCGCCCTTGTCGGCGTCGCCAGCCTCACACTGTCGGCCTTGCCATCAGGCGCGTCGGTTGGCAACTCCAGCACCGCTGTGGTCGCGAACCTCACGCCCCTCAACGCTTCGGGGGTTAGCGGTACCGCCGCGGCCGTGGTCACCCATAACAAACTCGATGTCACCGCCGATGCTTCTGGGCTTCTTCCCGGTGCGGTGCACGCCATCCACATCCACTTCGGCAAGACCGCCTTACACGAATGCCCGACCCAGGCCGCTGCCGGTAACGACAACCAGCTCACCACCGGCGAAGGCCTTCCGTTCTACGGCCCGGTCGCTGTGTCGCTGACCAACACCGGCGATACCAGCCCTGCGAGCGTTCTCGCCCTCGGTCGTTACTCCATCGCTCCCGCCGACGGGACGTTTTCCTACGACCGCCCCGGCATCAAGACCAAGGGGAGCGTGGCGAAAGCCATCGCAGCAGGAGAGGGTGTGGTCGTCATTCACGGGGTCGATTACAACGACAACGGTGTCTACGATTTTGCTGCCGGAGTGAGTGACCTCGACCCGACCTTGCCAGCCGAAGCCACCGACCTCGCCGCCTGTGGCGTCCTCAAGTAACACAAGACGGGTACCCCGGCACGGCAGGCCGCCGGGCTATGCGGATCCAACAGAGGGGTTGAGCCCCTTGCCGACAGGTCTTGCGCCTCAGATGGCCCGGGCTGGCCCGTCGGGATCATCTTGGGGCTCAGCCAACCCTGTTGTTCGGGGTGTAACGGTCGCCGCCGTTTACGACGAGTTCGTCGGCCCCGTTGCATCAATCATTCGTGTCGCCGACGACGGCGAAGCCATGAGGGGTCGCCAACGACTCAGGGTTCGGCCTCGGTGGCGGCATCATCTCAAAAAACGTCGACAAACCGATCGCCATGGCACTTGAGGAATTCGACACCAGCATGATCAACATCAACGGCTACAACCTCGCCAACCCCCACCTTCCATTCGGCGGAGCGAAGGACTCCGGCTATGGACGCGAGCACGGCGGCTTCGGACTCAAGGAGTTCGTGAACGTCAAGTCGATCCAGGTGACCGAGTCGTGATCATCTCCATCGTTGGCGGCCATGGTTCCATCGCCCGCCAACTCACACGGCTTCTCAGCTCGCGTGACCACCAGGTCCGTTGCCTCGTTCGCGACGAGGACCAATTTGACGACCTTCGAGGGGACGGAGCCGCACCGGTCCTCTGTGACCTGGAATCCGTCGGTGACGCTGACCTCGACATAGCGTTGCATTCCAGTGAGGTGGTCATTTTCGCCGCCGGAGCGGGGCCAGGCAGCGGGCCCGAACGGAAGAACGCGCTCGATCGCGATGGTGCGATCAAGGCGGTGCGCTCGGCGATCCGAGTCGGTGCCGGGCGTTTTGTGATCATCAGTTCCATGGGGGCCGATGACCCGCCCGACGGTGATGAGAGCTTTAGCGTCTACCTTCAGGCCAAGGCAGCAGCTGACGTGGCCGCACGCGACGCAGACATCGATGCAACCATCGTGAGACCTGGCGGCCTGACTGACGACGCCCCAACCGGATTGGTCCGCATCGCCGAGTCAACGGGGCGAGGAAAAATCCCTCGAGCCGATGTCGCAGCCGTCATGGCTGAGCTGATCGATACCGATCGCGGGCGCAACGCGACGTTCGAACTCATCAGCGGCGACACGCCGATTGCCCACGCCGTGTCCGCTCTCGGCTGAACACCTGCACCAGGTGGGTCCCTGATCCCGGGCCCGGGTCCGGTGGCTCGGGCAGGGCGGTGAGCGATTGGGGTTGGCGGACCAGGCGGCGCTGCACGGCGCGGAGCGGGTTGCGGTCGAGAGGAAGCGGGTCGTTCCAGCGTTCAGGAAACGAGTGTTGGCCCGTGGCCGATGAGCACGAACTTCTGGTGGTGAGACCCGCCGCGCCGAACCCGTCCGTCGAGGGCCAGAACCGCCCCCCGCTGGTTGGCATCGGGGGCAAATTGCATGTTGTTCTGCTCATCGAAGTTGGCCTGGCGGGGATGCGAGCGCCACAACAGCCCGCGCACCTCGACACCCCGACCGGCGCGCCGTCGCAGTTCGTGGTCGAGCCGAGCGAAGTAGGACGCCCCATCGACATGCACCGTCACGTCATTACCGCTGGTCCACGCATCGACCGGATACCCGAGGGTGCGCTCGTTCAAACGGGACTAATCACGACGACAGCTCGATCATCGTCGCAACGGCTGCAGACTCGGTGAAGCTGGTCGACGAGTTTCCACACGAGTTGTTCGCCGTCCGCCTGTCCGTTCGTGTTCGAGGAACTGAGCAACTCGACGAGACCGTCGACTTCGAGGCGGGCCCCGGAAGTGTCGAGCCGCGATTCAGTAACGCCGTCGGTATACAGAACGACAGCTTCGCCGGGATGCAACTCGAACCTTCCCTCGGTCCAGCCGGAAGCAATTTCAATGCCCAGCGGCGGTCCGTCGGCCCCGGGCAGTTCATGTGCATTCCCATCGGATCCAATGAGGATCGGAAGTGGATGTCCAGCCCGTGCCCACCGAACCTGCAATATTTCGCGACGTGCGTCCAATTCGAAATAGCAGACCGTCGCGAATCTTCCGACGTCAAGGTTGTCGAGACGAATTGCGCGGTCGACCTCGGCCATCATCGCATTCAGATCGTTGTGGTGCATCGCAGCTGCGCGTAGCGAATAACGCACCAACGAGGTGAGCTTGGCGGCCTCGACCCCATGACCGCAAACATCTCCGACGACCACAGCCCACTTATCGACACCCAGCGGGAAAACATCGTAGAAATCACCGAGCAGCATTTCTCCATCACTGGGACTGTCAGATTCTTTGTGTAACCGGCCGTGATGGTCATGGTTAGTTGGCGGCCTGGATGCGGTCGCCGTAGTGGATGGTCAGGGCGTTCAGTATGGGCTTCCAGGCGTTGATCCGCCCACTCGGGTTTGATCGGTTTG
>JANXNS010000232.1 GCA_025353965.1 Aquihabitans sp. | reverse complement strand
CCGAGGTCTCTACCCTTCTGGGTCGCATGCCGTCGGCCGTGGGCTATCAGCCCACCCTGGCCGACGAGATGGGCGTGCTCCAGGAGCGCATCACCTCCACCCGTGGCCGGTCCATCACCTCGCTCCAGGCTGTGTACGTGCCCGCCGACGATTACACCGACCCGGCGCCGTTCACCTCGTTCACCCACTTCGATGGCACCACGGAGCTCAGCCGTGACATTGCCGCCCTCGGCATTTACCCGGCCGTCGATCCGCTCGCATCCAGCTCCACCATCCTCGCCCCCGAGGTCGTCGGCGACCGCCACTACAACGTGGCCCGCCAGGTTCAGCAGATCCTTCAGCGCTACAAGGAACTCCAGGACATCATCGCCATCCTCGGCCTCGACGAACTTTCCGAGGAGGACAAGGTCACCGTGGCCCGGGCCCGCAAGGTCCAGCGCTTCCTGTCCCAGCCCATGTACGTGGCCCAGACCTTCACCGGTCTCGAAGGCATCACCACACCGGTAGAAGAGACCGTCGAGTCGTTCGAAGCCCTCGTCCGGGGAGACCTGGATGACCTGCCCGAGCAGGCGTTCCTCAACGTCGGTGGGGCCGAAAGCGCCCGGGCCAAGGCTGCCGAGCTCCGCAAGTCCGCGGGGGAGTGACTCCAGCCCCATGACGCTCAAGGTCCAGGTTGTATCGCCCGAACGGATCCTGTGGACTGGTGACGCAGAAATGGTCACCGCCCGCACGATCGAAGGTGGCGACATCACGTTTCTCACCGGCCACGCTCCCTTTGTCGGCGCGCTGGAAATAGGCAAGGTGACCGTTCGGCCCGAGGCGGGTGACGACGTGTTCTTCGCCGTCCACGGGGGTTTCGTGGAGAACTTCGGCAACGAGGTCTCGCTGCTCACTGACGTGGCTGAGGCAACCGACTCGGTCGACATCGACCGGGCCAATACCGCTCGAGACGCGGCCAAGGCCTCACTGGCTCAAGACCCCAACGATGCCGAGGCGGTGGCCGCCCTGAAGCGTGCCGAACTGCGCCTCGAAGTTGCTGGCGTCGTCCCCGCCTGAGAGCCGCCTTCGGCCTCAGCCGAAGTCGATGCTGGAGAATTCCTTCAGCTTCTGAAGGCGGTGGGTGGCGTTGATGAGGCGGACGGTCCCGGACTGTGACCGCATCACCAGGGACTGGGTTGTTGCCCCGCTGCTGTTGTAGTGGACGCCCTTGAGTAGCTCGCCGTCGGTGATGCCGGTGGCGGCAAAGAAGCAGTTGTCGCCGGCCACGAGGCGGTCCGCATCCAGCACCTCTGACAGGTCGTAACCCAAGGCGATGGCCGCGGCCCGCTCCTCGGCGTTGCGGGGCCAGAGGCGGCCCTGGATGGCGCCGCCCATGCTCTTGAGTGCGGCGGCCGTGATGACACCCTCTGGCGTGCCCCCGATGCCGAGCAGCAGGTCCGCCCCTGACTCCGGCCACGCGGTGGAGATGCCACCGGCCACATCGCCGTCGGGAATAAGGCGAAGGCGGGCGCCAGCCTGGCGCAGCTCACCGATGATGTCGTCGTGGCGGGGCCGGTCGAGCACGACCACCGTCACCTCGTGGACCTGCTTGCCGAGGGCCTTGGCCACGGCCATGACGTTTTCCGTCGGCGTCGCCGTGATGTCGATCGCGTGGGCCGCCTGTGGCCCAGCTGCGATCTTTTCCATGTACACGCAGGGGCCGGGGTCAAACATGGTGCCCCGCTCCGACACGGCAATCACGGCGACGGCGTTGCCGCGCCCTAGCGCGGTGAGCGTGGTTCCGTCGACCGGGTCCACCGCGATGTCGGCTTCGGGGGGGCTGCCATCGCCGATCCGCTCGCCGTTGTAGAGCATGGGCGCTTCGTCCTTCTCGCCCTCGCCGATGACGACCACGCCGTCCATGGGGACCGTGCCCAGCACCACGCGCATGGCATCGACCGCCGCACCATCGGCGCCTTCCTTGTCTCCCCGGCCTACCCAGCGGGCGGCGGCCAACGCAGCGGCCTCGGTGACCCGCACCAACTCCATAGCCAGGTTGCGAGTGGGGACCTGCTTCTCGGACATGGGGCGAAGGGTACTTGGTGGCCACCGGCGCAACGGACCCTCCGATGGCAGCAGCACGACTAGAACGGCAGCGTGCCGGAAACACTCGCCGCCGTCGACGTCGGCACCAACTCACTCCATTTGGTCGTAGCCCGGACCACCGAGGGAAATCGGTTCGAGGTACTGACCCGCGAGAAGGAAATGGTTCGCCTCGGCTCTGGTTCGACCGACATGAAGGAGTTGGCGCCCGATGCCATCGATCGGGCGGTAGCGGCACTGGACCGCTTCAAGCGGATCGCCGATAGCTACGGCGCGCCCATGCGAGCCGTAGCCACCAGTGCGGTGCGCGAAGCGGAGAACCGCGCCGTGTTGCTGCATCGAGCAATGAGCGAGGCCGGCGTTGATATCGAGGTCGTCTCTGGGGTGGAGGAAGCCCGCCTGATCCACCTCGGTGTGCTCCAAGCCCTGGAGGTTTTCGACCG
>JANXNS010000228.1 GCA_025353965.1 Aquihabitans sp. | reverse complement strand
GGAAACAGAGTGCAGCCAGCGTGGTGAAGCCGCCCGCCGAACCTCCCCGAATGGCCAACTGCTCGGCGTCCACCAGACCCTCGGCCGCCAAAAACTCTGCCGCGGCCACGGCATCTTCCACATCGACAATGCCCCATGCCCCCTGCAGGAGATCTCGGTACGGGCGCCCGTACCCGGTAGAACCGCCGTAGTTCACGTCGACCACCGCGAAGCCCCGGCTCGTCCAGAACTGCTTGGCCAACTCAAGCCGGCTGTGCGCGGCAGACGTGGGGCCGCCGTGGATCATCACCACCAGCGGTGGCCGTTCACCGACGGGACCCTCCACCTCTGGGTTCTGAGGTAGATAGTGGAGCGCATGCGCCAGACGTCCACCAGAGGATGGGAAACTCACATGCGTTGGCCGGGAGAACCACTCCGTGCCAAAGCCCAGATCACGGGGCGGGCGCAGCCGATCGAGTACGACAGATTCGCCATTAAGGTTGAGTGCGTAGGGCGCAACCTCGGCCACGGGGGTACCGGCCACCACTAGGACCTGGGCGTCGGGCCCCGCCACGACCTGAGTTACCTCGGAAAACGGCGTGGAGGAGGGCTCGAACAACCCATTGCGATCGATCCGAGCCAGGCCGCCTACGCCGTCACGGGCGTAGGACACAACCAGTACCCCGCCATCGGCTTCCGCCCACCAACGCAAGCCACCAACCCACAGCCCCCCACCAATCTCGGCTTCCACTCCGCCTACAACCACCGGCTCGGCGGACGATCCGGGCTCACCCGGCTGTACCCGCCAAGGGTTCCACCAGCCGGTGCGATCGGTGCAGAACACCAACGCGCCATCGCTGGTGAACCCTGGCTGCACCACAGATTCCGTCGGCCCACCGGCCACCAGCCGCACACCGTCGAGACCACACGGATCCCCGCAGTTATCGCGCCGGATGGTTGCGGTCATGAGTTCGGTGCCATCCCACGGCATGCGCGGGTGATCCCACTGCACCCATACAACCTGATCGCCCCGCAAAGCGGGCGAGTGCACAAAGTCCGGCCCGGCCACCAGGGTGCGGATCAGGCTCGGCTCTTGAACCGCCGAACCATCAACCGGGATGGCCACCAGCTCATTGGTTGCCTCGCCATTTCCGGCCACCACCGCCGGCTCATGGCTCTCACGCACGCACACGAGCCAACGGTCGTCGAGCCACGTCGGCTCGCTCCACCGCACCCCCCGAGCCGAGGCAGGCTCTGGACTGATAGGCGTTGGATCGCCGCCCGGGTCCACGCGGTAGAGGCGCTGGTCGGCCCAGTTGGCGAACACCACCACCCGATCACGCACACCCCAGGCCCCACCGCCGTATTCCATGACTGCGGTGCGGGCGTTCCACCCACCGTCAGCCGCCTTGGGATCCCACACCCCGAACAAGTCATGACGATGACCACGGCGCGATCGTCGGACCAGTTGGTACCGCCCGCCTTCGGACGGCCGCTGCTCGTTCCACCAGATATCGGACCCGTCCGCCCGGATCTCACTCACCCCGGCCGCTCCGTTCACCAAGAGCGCCGCCGTGATGGGCGACGGCCAAGCACCAAAGGCAGACGTGGGAAGCGGATCGGCCACCGTGGCCTACTTGGCGAGCAGTTCGGCGATGCGGCGAACGCCTTCAGCCAAATCATCGTCGCCGAGCGCAAAGGACATCCGGGCGTAGCCAGGAGCGGCGAAGGCTTCACCGGGCACGATGGCCACGTTGGCCTCTTCCAGAATGAGATCCGCCAACTCCAACGTGGAATGAAGGTCTCGGCCGGCCACCTTGCGCTGCAGCACGGCCGCAAAGCTGGGAAACGCGTAGAACGCACCCTCGGGCTCCAGACAGGTCACATCGGCAATGGCATTGAGGCCTTGCCACATAGCGATCCGTCGGCGGTCGAAGGCCGCACGGAAGCGGGCCACATCATCCAGGCCGCCCGATACGGCCGCCAGCGCAGCACGCTGCGACACATTGGCCACATTGGACGTCTCGTGGCTTTGGAGGTTGGTTGCGGCCTTCACGATGTCCGATGGGCCGATGAGCCAACCGACCCGCCAACCGGTCATGGCATAGGTCTTGGCCACGCCGTTCACCACGATGCAGCGGTCCGCCAGCTCCGGCACCAGCACCGGCATGGAGTGGAATTGGTTGGCGCCGTAGGTCAAGTGCTCGTAGATCTCGTCGGTGATCACCCATATCCCATGCTCCACGGCCCACTGACCAATGGCCTCTATCTCCGCTCGGGGATACACCGCACCCGTGGGGTTCGACGGCGAAACAAACACCAGCGCCTTGGTCTTGGAGGTTCGGGCCCGCTCGAGTTGCTCCACCGTGACGCGGAATCCTGTTGCCTCGTCGGCCAGGACCTCCACTGGCACCCCGCCGGCCCGACGGATGGGCTCGGGATAGGTGGTCCAGTAAGGAGCCGGGAGGATGACCTCGTCGCCCGGGTCGATCAGGGTCGCCACCGCGTTGGCCACGGCGTGCTTGCCGCCGTTGGTGATGAGAACCTGACCTGCATTGACGTCGTACCCAGAATCTCGGGCCGTCTTGGCAGCCACCGCTTCCTTCAGCTCCGGCAGACCTCCAGGCGGGGTATAGCGGTGGTTCTTTGGGTCCGAACAAGCGGCGATGGCAGCCTGAACAATGTGGTCCGGCGTGGCGAAGTCAGGCTCGCCGGCGCCAAAACCAATGACCGGCTCGCCCGCCGCCTTCAGTGCTTTGGCTTTGGCGTCCACCGCCAACGTGGCCGATGGGGCAATGGCGGCAATGCGGTCAGACACTCGGATTCCCATGCCCACATGGTGACACGCCCCACCCCAAACCTCGAAGCCAGTTCAACCGCTTCGACCGGCAGGGGGCAGGGCTGCGACACTGGCGGCCATGAACACCGGGACGCCCACGATCACCATCCCAGCTGAACTGTTGCCGGTCGACGGCCGTTTCGGCTGCGGGCCATCCAAGGTCCGCCCGGAGGCAGTGGCCGCCCTGGCTGCAGAAGCTCCCGACTACCTGGGCACCAGCCACCGCCAAGCGCCCGTCAAATTCATGGTGAGTCGCCTGCGTAACGCCGTGGCCGAATTGTTCGCCTTGCCCGACGGATACGAAGTCATGTTGGGCAACGGTGGAACCACCGCCTTTTGGGATGCCGCAATCTTCGGCCTCATCGAAGCGAAGAGCCAGCACCTGAGCTTCGGCGAGTTCTCCAGCAAGTTCGCGGAATGTGCAACCCGGGCCCCATTCCTCCAGGACCCATCGGTGATCGCCACCGCGACGGGCACCGCCCCCGCGGCGCGAGCCGAGGCCGGGATTGACCTCTACGCCCTCACCCACAACGAGACCAGCACTGGCGTCGCCATCCCCATCGTGCGCCCCGCCGGAGCGGACCCGGGCGCCCTCGTCGCCGTCGATGCCACCTCGGCGGCTGGCGGACTCAAGTTCGATCCCGCCCAAACCGACGTGTACTACTTCGCCCCGCAGAAAGGCCTGGCCTCGGATGGCGGGCTTTGGATCGCCGCCGTCTCTCCCGCCGCCATGGAGCGCATCGAACGTCTGGCGACGGGCGACCGTTGGATCCCCGCCTCGCTCGATCTCAAGATCGCGCTGGACAACTCGCTCAAGGATCAGACCTACAACACCCCGGCGCTGGCCACGATTTTCCTGGCCGTCCACCAGATGGAATGGATCAACCAGAACGGTGGCCTCGGCTTCTCGTCCGGCCGGAGCGCTCGCTCGGCCGAGATCATGTACGGCTGGGCGGAGCGGTCTGACTACGCCACGCCGTATGTGAGCGATCCTGCTCTGCGATCAGCCGTGGTAGCCACCATTGATCTGGACGACAGCATCGATGCCAACGTGGTCTCCAAGGTCCTGCGAGCCAATCACATCGTCGACACCGAGTCGTACCGCAAGCTGGGCCGCAACCAGCTCCGGATCGCCATGTTCCCGGCCATCGACGCAGAAGACATCACCCAGCTCACCCGCAGTATCGACTACGTAGTCAACGAGCTGCGCTGACCGCTACTTCGCGGCGGCGAAGCCCCGGTCGAGATCCTCGATGATGTCGTCGATCGACTCCAGACCCACCGACAGCCGCACCAAGCCGGGGTCTACGCCAGTGGTGACCTGTTCGGCCGGTGTGAGCTGGCTGTGGGTGGTGGACGCCGGATGGATGGCCAGGCTGCGCACGTCGCCAATGTTGGCCACGTGACTATGCAGTGTGAGGCCTTCTACGAACTTGGAGCCGGCCCCACGACCTCCGGCGATCACGAAGGCGGGCACCGAGCCAAAGCCCCGGCCCCCAGTCATGGTCTTGGCCCGCTCGTGCCATGGCGAATCGGCCACGCCCGCGTACTGAACCCGCTCGACCTGCGCGTGACCAGCCAGGTAGTTGGCCACGGCCTGAGCGTTGGCGTTGTGGCGTTCCATCCGCAAGCTCAGGGTCTCCAGGCCCTGCAACAGCAGGAACGAGTTGAACGGGCTGATCGCCGCGCCGATGTCTCGGAGCAATTGGACGCGGGCCTTGATGATGTATGAGCCCACGCCCAGCGCCGGCCAATACGAGAGCCCGTGGTAGCTCGGGTCCGGCTCGGTGAAACCGGGGAACTTGTCGTTGGCCGAGAAATCGAACGAGCCGCCGTCAGCAATGATTCCGCCGATGGAGGTGCCGTGACCGCCAATGAACTTGGTGGCGGAATGAACCACGATGTCGGCACCATGTTCGAACGGCCGAATCAGCCAAGGGCTGGCCACCGTGTTGTCGATGATCAGCGGCACGCCCGCCTCATGGGCAATGGCAGAGATCGCCGGGATGTCAAGATAATCGTTCTTCGGGTTCCCGATGCTCTCCCCGTAGAGCGCCTTGGTGTTGGGCTTGACCGCGGCCCGCCATGCATCCAGATCATCGGGATCGTCGACGAAGGACACCTCGATTCCGATCTTTGGGAAGGTGTAGTGGAAGAGGTTGTACGTACCGCCGTACAACGATGCAGAGGCAACGATGTGGCTGCCCGCCTCGGCCAAGTTCAAGATCGCTAGCGTTTCCGCCGCCTGGCCGGAAGCCACCGCCAGCGCACCGGGGAGGCCCACCGCGGTTTCGGTTGCCCCTTCCAACGCCGCCACTCGGGCCTCCAGAACACCCTGCGTGGGGTTCATGATCCGCGTGTAGATGTTGCCGATTTCCGCCAGAGCAAAGAGATTGGAGGCGTGCTCCGAACTCTTGAATTGGTAGGAGGTCGTTTGGTAGATCGGCACCGCCCGAGCCCCCGTTGTGGGGTCAGGCTCCTGACCGGCGTGGATCTGTCGAGTCTCAAAACCCCATGCGTCGTTGCTCATGGGCGACAGAGTAATGCCGCTCGAATCCCCAACCACCGAAGTTGT
>JANXNS010000227.1 GCA_025353965.1 Aquihabitans sp. | reverse complement strand
GATGAGAAACAACGACAGCGAGATGGCGTCGTTCGTTCCCCAACAGAGGTAATAGGTCAACGGAAGGCCGATGGCCCCAACAATCATGGCGGCCCGAACATGAGCGGGCTCCGGCCGCCGGGCAACAACCACCCCCAAGGCCACCACCGCAACCAAGTACAAGATGCGGGCATCCCAACCAACGCCGAGCGCATCACCGGCGGCAACAAACGGCAGGTTCAGGAGAAACGAACCGGGCAGGTAGGGGTAAGTGTCCATCGCCGGGTTTCGAATCAGCTTGCCGTCCGCGCCGTAGCCAAGGTCGTGCCAGACCGCCGGTAGCGCAGGGCCAAAGTCTCCCCGGTAGGGGTTCTCACCCCGAAGCACCATCCTGCTGGCCTCATCATTGATGACGGTGGTGTCGTGAATATCGCCTTCGCCTGGGTTCGAAATCCCCACGACTCGGGCCACCCCTAGCCCCAACGGAACCAAGGTGATCAGCAATGCAACGAGCACAACCGCCCGCGACGGGACGAAATGACGCAGCAGGCACGGCACCGCAACCAACGACAAGATCGAGCCCGCCAGCAGGTCCCGCGGCAATTGGGCGGGCGCCACAAACTCCATCACAGCAGCGGCCACAACGGCTACCACACCCAGCGACAACCAACGACGGGACGCATCGCGGTGGGTCCCCGCCACATGAGCCCGGCTGGGCGCGTCGTCGAGGGTTATGGCCACGCCAAATCAATCGGCACCGGAACCCCCATCGTGAGCAACAGCGGTCCGCTCCCGCACTCGCCCCGCCTATGCTCCATGTGCCGGCCTGGTCTCCGGTATCTGTTCGATCCCGTGACCGACATCCCCGTGGCGCGGCGACCAGGCTGCCCCCACCGGTCATTCAGCGGGATCTCCCCTTGGAGGTCACCCACATGCTCAGGCTCCAGTCACCGCTTCCCGAGCGGTACCGCGATAGTTCCCCCGAAGCACTCGACGCGATGATCGCCGCCGCCAAGGCCACCCTGGGCCAGCGCCTGTTCATCCTCGGCCACCACTACCAACGCGACGAGGTCATGAAGTGGGCCGATGCTCGCGGAGACTCCTACCGCCTCTCGGTACTGGCCCAAGAACGGCCCGAGGCGGACTACATCGTGTTCTGCGGCGTGCACTTCATGGCTGAGTCCGCCGACATCCTCACCAGCGCACACCAAGCGGTCATCCTCCCCGATCTCAACGCCGGGTGTTCCATGGCCGACATGGCCGACGTGGAGGAGGTCTCCGAAGCCTGGGACGCCCTCAGCGAAGTCATCGACACGGACCGCCTGGTCCCGATCACCTACATGAACTCGTCCGCCGCGCTCAAGGCCTTCGTGGGCGAGCACGGCGGTGCCGTTTGTACCTCCACCAACGCCCGGGAAATTCTCGACTGGGCGTTCACCCGAGGTGACAAGGTCCTGTTCTTCCCGGACCAACACCTGGGCCGCAACACCGGCATCGCCATGGGTTACACCCACGATGACATGCGGGTCTGGAACCCCCGCCTGGAACTCGGCGGCCTTACCGAGCAGGAATGCCAGGACAGCACCTTCCTCCTGTGGAAGGGCCACTGCTCGGTCCACCAGCGCTTCACCCCGGCCCACGTGGCCGCCTTTCGAGCGGAACACCCCGACGGGATCGTGATCGCCCACCCCGAGTGCTCGCACGACATCTGCTCGATCGCCGACCAGGTGGGCTCCACCGACTTCATCATCCGCGCCGTTGAGGCCGCGCCGGTCGGCGCAACCATGGCCATCGCCACGGAGATCCACCTGGTGAACCGCCTGGCTGCCGAAACACCGGACAAAACCATTGTGTCGCTCGACCCACTGGTCTGCCCCTGTTCCACCATGTTCCGCATCGATGGCCCCCACCTGGCCTGGATTCTGGAAAACCTGGTGGACGGCAACGTGCTGAACCGGATCACGGTCGACCCCGACACCACCGCGTGGGCCAAGGTCTCCCTCCAGCGAATGCTCGACATCACCCAAGGTCACCCAGAAATGGCGTCGGGTCGACAAGAGTGAAGCCATGAAAGCCGTGATCCTGGCCGGTGGCCTCGGGAGCCGTCTCAGCGAAGAGACCCACCTCCGACCCAAGCCGATGGTGGAAATCGGCGGCCGCCCCATCTTGTGGCACATCATGAAGATCTACGCAAACCACGGGATCACCGACTTCGTGGTCTGCCTTGGGTACAAGGGCTACGTGATCAAGGAGTACTTCGCGAACTTCTTCCTCCACGCGTCGGACGTGACCTTCGACCTGGCATCCAACACCTCGACCATCCACCATGCCCAGACCGAACCCTGGCGGGTCACGTTGGTCGACACCGGCGAGCTCTCCATGACCGGCGGCCGCCTCAAGCGGGTCCGACGCTACGTGGACGATGGCCCGTTCTGCTTCACCTACGGAGACGCGGTGGCCGACATTGATCTCACCGCACTCATTGCCCACCATCACGCCTCCGGCAAACGCGCCACCGTCACCACCGTCCAACAACCCGGTCGGTGGGGGGCCGTCCTACTCGACGGTGACCGCGTGACCGGCTTTGAGGAGAAGCCCGAGTCCACCGGAGATAGCAGCCGCATCAACGGCGGATTCTTTGTGCTGAACCCCGACGTCATCGACTACATCGCCGCCGACGAAACGCCATGGGAAGGCGACCCCATGCAACGCTTGGCCGCCGAAGGCGACCTCAACGCCTACCGCCACGACGGGTTCTGGCAAGCCATGGACACCCTCCGCGACCGCGCCCACCTCGAGCACCTGTTCTCCACTGGGGCAGCCGCATGGAAGACCTGGTGAGCGCCCTCGACGGCGCCGTCCGCCATCTCCCGGTTGCGGGCCCGTCGATCACTGACCATGAGATCGATCTCGTCACCGAGGCTGTTCGCACCGCCTGGTACGAGCACGCCAACGACATCACCGAGCGCTTCGAACGGTCATTTGCCCAACGGGTCCAGCGCCGCTTCGCCGTCTCGCTCCCCTCCTGCACCGCGGCGCTCCACCTCTCGCTCGCCGCGCTGAACATCGGTCCCGGAGACGAAGTGATCGTGGCCGACGCCACCTGGATCGCGTCGTCCGCCCCCATCACCTATGTGGGCGCAACACCGATCTTTGCCGACGTCGACCCCGTCACCTGGTGTCTCGATGTTGCCTCGGTCACAAGCCTCATCAACGACCGAACCCGAGCAGTGATCGCCGTAGACCTCTACGGCGGCATGGCCGATCTGCCCGCGCTTGAACGGCTCTGCCAAGCCCGAGGCATTGCCCTCATCGAGGACGCAGCCGAAGCCATCGGATCCACCTTCGGCGAGAAGCCCGCCGGAGCCTTCGGCGACATTTCCACCTTCAGCTTCCACGGATCCAAGACGCTCACCACCGGCGAAGGAGGCATGCTCGTCACCGACGACCCCGACCTCCTCGCTCGGGTCCACATGCTCCGAGATCACGGCCGAACCCCCGGCGACGTCGCCTTCTTCAACCAAGAGGTGGCATTCAAATACAAGATGAGTTCGTTGCAGGCGGCGCTGGGCCAAGCCCAGCTCGACCGCCTCGACGAGCTCGTCGACGCCAAGCGTCGCATCTTCGGCTGGTACCAGGGGCGTCTGGGGCATCTCCCCCACCTCCAACTCAACGCCGAGCCCGACGGCACCTTCAACTCGTACTGGATGTCCACCGTGGTGATCGACGCCTCGGTCGGCGTAACCAAAGAAGCCCTAGCCGTGCGCCTGGCCGAACGGGGCGTGGCTACCCGGCCGTTCTTCCACCAACTCAGCTCCCTCCCCGCCTACGCCGATGCCACCGACGGGCACCGAGCACGCCACGCCAATGCCACCAGCCAACGGCTCGGCCAATATGGCCTCAACCTCCCATCCGCCCTCCGCCTCACCGAGGACGATGTGGACTACGCCTGCCAGCACCTCCTGGCGGCACTCCAATGACCGCCGGAGCCAAGCTTCTGGTCTGGGGAGCCAGCGGGCACGCATTGGTTCTCGCCGATCTGGTTGCCTTGCTCGACGGTCAGATCAAGCTGCTGGTCGACACCAATCCCGACGTGACCTCGCCCCTCCCCGGAGTGCCGATCGTCCACAGTCTCGATGCCGTAGATCAATGGCTCGCGACCGCCTCCCCCGGGCAACGGCCCGACGGGTTTGCCGTGGCCATCGGGGGTAGCCATGGCCTTGTTCGCCTGGGGATCCACCAGCAACTTGTGGCCCGCGGCCTGGACCCAGCGATCCTCATCCACCCGACCGCCCATGTGTCCGCCAGCGCGACCATTGGCTCCGGAACCCACGTGCTGGCCATGGCCTTTGTCGGGGCGATGGCCACGGTTGGGAGCGAATGCATCCTCAACACCGCGGCCATCGTCGACCACGAATGCCAGGTGGCTGATGGTGTGCACCTCGGGCCCGGTTCAACCCTCGCCGGGTGCGTGACGGTTGCATCGGCCGCTTTTGTCGGCGCCGGGGCAACCGTGCTGCCCCGCCGGAAGATCGGCCAGTCCGCCATCGTCGGCGCTGGGGCCGTCGTGACCAACGACGTCGCCGCTGACACCACCGTGGTGGGCGTCCCCGCCCGGCCGACCGCCTAGGCCAGACGGCGCAGGTAGCCACCGGGCGACGACGTCATGAGGAGCTTGGCGTTCAGGTGCTCGTCCGCCTCGAAGCCAGGATGGGTGGCCAGGTACTCGACCATCGCCGTCTCGGGATTGTCGCCCGGACCCCACGGACGAGGGCGATGTTCTTGGGCCGGAATCCGCTCCACCACCGTGTCCGCCACCACCAAGTACTGGCCTGGGGTCACCATGGGGCCATAGGCCTCCAACTCCGCCAGCACATGCTCGTGCGTGTGGTTGGAATCCAGTACGACCATCACCCGATCCACACCCTGAGCCAACCCACGAACCTCATCGACCACGGCGGTATCCGCCGAGGAGCCCCCGATGAGCTGAACCCGGTGGCCGAGCGGATGCTCCTCGATCGCCTGACGGTTATGGGGACGGATATCGATGTCGATGGCCACAACCTGTCCCTCACCGATGAGCTGCAACATCGAGCTGGACATGATCACCGACCCACCACGGGCCACCCCGGTCTCAATGATGAGCTGAGGCCGAGTAGCCCAAATCACCTCTTGCATCGCCACCATGTCCGCCGGCATCTGAATCATCGGAAGCCCAAGCCAAGACCATTGGTAGGAGTAGCCGTAGCGGTCCGCATCGACCACGACCTCAAGGGCCTTCTGTTGGAGGTTGCCGTCCGCCGCCATCGCCGCCGCCGCCGCGACGTTTGATGCCTCAAATTCGGCTCGGTCGTCGGTCTGCGGTTCAGTCATGGTGCTCCTGTGCAGCGGCCCAGTCGGCCATTCGGGGTAAATGTTGGTCGCGATCAGAGAGGCGCTCGGGCGCCAGTGGCCAGGCGATGGCAAGGTCGGGGTCATCCCAGCAGAACCCGCCGGCCGCCTCCGGCTGGTACGGGGCGGAGATCAGGTACGTCAGCTCGGAGTTGGCCTCCAGCGTGAGGAAGCCGTGGGCCACCCCAACCGGCAGGTGGAGCGAACGGCCGCCGGCCGCATCCAGCTCAAACCCTGCCCAGCGGCCGAACCCCTCGGTACGAACGCGAGCATCCACCATCACGTCGAACACTCGCCCCCGGGTACACCGGACCGTCTTGGCCTCGCCGTGAGGTGCGGACTGCACATGCAGGCCCCGCAACGTGGCGGCCGGCCCATTAGAGGACGTGGCGATGTGGTCCACCATGGCGTCCAAACCGTGGGCCATCCACCCCGCACGCTCGTAGCTACGCGAGAACGAACCACGGTCGTCCGCCTGCGGCTCGGGGTCCAACACCCAAGCACCGGTGATGCCATCGACCGGAGTGAAGATCACTCGAGCTCCCGAAGTGTGGGCACGGCCACCACAAACCGTCCGCCCCACGAGCGCACCATGCTGAGCTGCCCGGTGATCTCCTCTCCCAGGTTCCACGGGAGGATCAACACGATCGGTGGCTTGTCGACTTCCAGACGCGACGGATCCACCACCGGAATGTGCGTCCCGGGCAGGAGCCGACCCTGCTTGCGAGGGTTGCGATCAGCCACATAGGCGATCAACTCCGGCGTTGCCCCCACATAATTGAGCAGCGTGTTGCCCTTGGCCGCCGCCCCGTAGGCCACCACCTGCTCACCGCGATCGCGGGCTGCTTCCAAGAAGGCGCGCAGTCCATCTCGACAGTTCGCCGCACGGGCCGCCAGATCCGCAAATCCCTCCGGCCGATCAAGCGGCGCGGCCCGTTCCAGGCCCAGCACATGCTCGACCCGATCCGAGGTGGCCCGGCCGGAGGAATCCGGCGTGGCAAAGATCCGCAGACTGCCACCGTGCGAGGTGAGCTCTTCCACATCGAACACCCGGAGACCGTGGCGGGCCAGCGCCGACTGCGCCGCCAACAGGGAGTAATACGAGTAGTGCTCGTGGTAGATGGTGTCGAATTCCGCCCGCTCAACCAAACGCAACAGGTGGGGTATCTCGATCGAGATCACCCCATCGGAGGCAACCAACGCGGCAAACCCCCGGATGAAATCGTTGAGGTCCGGCACGTGGGCAAACACGTTGTTGGCCACGATGAGATCCGCCCGGCCCCGGCCACTGGCGACTGCCTCCGCCGTGGCCAACCCAAAGAAGCGCACCTCGGTAGGGATCCCCGCCGCGACCGCGGTAGCGGCCACGTTGGCCGCGGGCTCGATACCCAGCGCAGGGATCGACCGTTCCACAAAGTTGCGCAGCAGGTAACCGTCATTGCTGGCCACCTCCACCACGAAGCTGTTCATGTCCAGGTCGAAGCGCTCGATCACGGCGCTGGTAAACGCCCGGGCGTGAGCCAGCCAGGAGTCCGAGAACGACGAGAAGTAGGCGTAGTCGCCAAAGATCTCCTCCGGCGCTACCACATCGTCTACCTGCACCAAGAAGCACGCGGTGCAGAAACGGGCATGCAACGGGTACCAACCTTCCGCCGCCTCGGTGCCCGGTTCGAGGTACGCGTTCGAGAGCGGTTGGAGACCGAGGTCCACCACCGTCACCTCGAGCGGGCTCCCGCACGACCGGCACATCGGGGTAGTCATCGGGCGGTCAGTTCCTGGTAGCGATCGACCTGCGAGGTCATGAGGTCAGCCAGCGACTGGCCGGCCATGTCGGTGCGGTGCCAGTCCGCCGTCCAGGCTAAGGCGGTTGGCAGGTCAAGCACGGGCTGCCACCCAACGGACCGTGCGGCGAGCGACGAATCGAGCAGCAAGAGCGTTGCTTCCGGGCTGGCGCCATCGCCGCCGACTGCGGTCCACTCACCCGCCTCAAGCTGGGAGATGAGTTCGTCGGCCACTCGGCCGACGGGCCAGCAACTGTCCGGCCCAGGCCCAAAGTTCAGCGCTGGCGGCACGGCGTCGACCCCGGCCCAGGCCTGCTCGGCGAACAGCAGGTACCCGGCCAACGGTTCAAGCACAAACTGCCACGGACGCACCGCATCGGGGTGGCGAATCTCCAGCGGAACGCCGTTCTCGAGGGAACGGAAAAGGTCCGGAAGCAACCGGTCCGCCGCCCGATCGCCACCACCAATCACGTTTCCGGCGCGGGCGGCCAACACGATCGGACCATCGGCGCCACGGAGCCGGTACTGCCACGATGCAATGACCATTTCCGCCGCGGACTTGGAGGCGCTGTAGGGATCTCCGCCCCCGAGGCGGTCGGACTCCTGGAACGCGACGCCGGAACCATCGTTGGCATAGACCTTGTCGCTCGTGACGGCCAGGATCACGCCCACCGACGACGTGTTGGCGGCTTCGTGCAAGACCGCAGCGGTGCCGGTCACGTTCACATCGAAGGTCTCCACTGGGTCGGCATAGCTCTGGCGAACGAGGGCTTGCGCGGCCAGATGGAACACCACCTCGGGCTGGTCACGATCGAGAACGGTGCGAAGCGCTGCTTGGTCACGAATGTCGCCCAGCGTCGACCGCACCGGGAATGCCCCACGGGTGGCGAGGTACGCACCTCGCTCGTCGGGCGCCAGGGCAAAGCCGCTCACCTCGGCGCCAAGGGAGTGGAGCAAGGCGACCAGCCAGGCGCCCTTGAACCCCGTGTGCCCCGTCACCAGCACGCGCTTACCCGCCCAAAAGGCGCTCGAAACAGTCACGGCTGACCAACCAAGCCCCGGAGGGATCCCGTGGCCAACCGCACGGCTTTGCCTGCCGCCTCGGGAAGGAACCGCCGACCGACCGCCCAGCCGGCACGCGCCGCTAGGAGGCCACGCGCCGGGCGGGTGAGGTTGGCGTACACCGGCGAATCCAGAGCGATATCGCGCACGGCCCACCACATGATGGCGAGCTGGGGTACGTACGTCTCGAACCAGCCAAGGCCAAGCGACCGGGCCACGTTGGCCAGGTTGACGGTTGCCCCGCCCACGGCGCGGTTGATCGACACCTGCTCAAAGGTGAGGATCTTGCCCAGGTACGCCCGCTCGGCCACATGGACCATGTCGGCGCCCTGACAATTTCGTAGCGCGCCGACTCGGGCATTGACGTCGGAGCGGACCACCCCATAAAAGACCCCGTTGGCCCGGACCAGCCGGTAGTAATCGACCACTCGGTCCTGGCCGGTTTCGGCTGTCAGGCTGATCGGGTCGGCTTCCGCCACCACCTTGTCTGGGTGGTGATACACCGAACGGCCAGCCGCCACCGCCACCTGGGGATCTGCTTCCAGCGCGGCAACGCAGGTGGAGAGGTAGCCAGGGCTGAACCAGTCGTCATCGCCCAGGAACGCGAAGTATTTGCCCGTCCCCTCGGACCGCAGCAATTCGAAGTTGGCGGTGGCCCCGACGTTGGCGGGCCGACGGATATAGGTGATGTTCGGGTGACGTTGCTGGAGGTCCCGGCACAGCGCCTCCGTACCGTCGGTCGAGGCGTTATCCCCAATGATGATCTCGACGTTGTCGTAGTCCTGCATCAACACGGATTCGATCGCTCGCTGGAGTGTTTTGGGGCGCTGGTAAGTGGGGACCACCACGGTCACCAGCGGGCTTATCGACTCCATGAGGGTGCATTCTGATCTATGGGTTGCCGGGATCGGTTCATGCCCTGCCCCATCGGTTGGCCATCGCCTGACTTGAGAGCGGCGATTCCTAGACTTGCCTTCCGTTGCGGGCCCCAGGAAGCACATCCAGCGATGAGTGAGCCGACATCACCAGCGCCTCCAGTGGCGGACCGATCGGTCGGCGATCGCTGGCGGGCCACCACCCTTCCCTACCTCATGCTCCGCGGTGGCGGGCAAGCAGCGGAATTCGTGGGCTGGCTGATCCTGGCCCGGCGGCTCGGAACCACCGGCTTCGGGGAGCTCACCATTGGTGTGCTGATCTGCCGCTATGGCGGGCTCATCGCCGATTGGGGGGCGTCAATCCGCGGCGTACGAGACGTGGCTGGTGGGCGCACTGCGGCCACCATGCGCCGACTCAACCGCCGTCGGTCCATCACCACCGCGGTGCTAGCGGTGGCCTACGTGGGTACAACCCTCGCGCTAGGGCTCCCCCGCTTGGCGCCGCTCGTGGCCATGCTGATCGGTATTGGCCTCAACCGGGATTGGATCGCGCTCGGGCAGGAGAAGGGCGGCCGCTCGGCACTGCCGACGGCGGTCCAGGGGGTCGTGCTCGCCCTCGTCGCCATCGCTTCGACACCGGACACGCTCGCCGTCGCCGTCGCCGTTGCCTACGGCACGGGTCTGGCGCTTTCCATCGCCCTCAACCCGCTGCCCAAACCCACAGGACCCGCCGACGGCGACGACCAGGTGGACGGTTGGATGTTGTTCGCCGTGCTGAGCAACCAGATCTTGTCATCGGCGGACACCTTCATGATCGCCATCATTCTCACCGCCTCGAAGGCGGGCATTTACGCCGCCGTCTACCGCCTGCCCAACGGCTGGCTTGCGCTACTCGTCATCGTCCGTGGCGGGCTCCTGCCTTTGGCTACCAGCCTGTTGCATACCGATGTCGACCAATTCCGCGAGCTCCGGAGGACATCCATCCGTTGGGGCGCCCGCTCCAGCCTCGTGCTGGTGGCGCTGATCCCGGTCTTCTTCTTCCTGATCCCGGTGCTCTACGGCGACGACTACCGCTCGGGTCAGTGGCCCGCCGTGCTGCTCCTCGGGGCAACGGCGATCGCCACCGCCGGAGCGCCGCTTCACCACCTCTATCTGGCCTTCGGCGACGACCGCCCTTACGCCTGGTTTCTGGCCACCGCCGCCGGGGCGAACGTGGTGGCCAACGTGGCTCTCATCCCCTTGTTCGGACTGATCGGCGCGGGCATGGCCACCCTCCTGGCCAACGCGCTCCTTGCCGCCATCTTGTGGCGAGCCGTCAACGGCCGCCTCGCCACCCTTGAACCGGTGGCCGCGCCATGAAGGACCGGCCCACCGTCGCCGTTGTCCACCTAGGCACGGCGGGGAGCATGGGCGGCCGTCGACGGGTGGCCAGTCTCACCGCGATTTTCACCGCCGCCGGGGCCGACGTGGTCGAGGTCCCGCTGCTGGTGGACCACCGGCTCGGTCTGAGAGACCTGCCTCGCCTGGGGCTTGGGTCGGTGGTCTGCGGCCGAAGTGTGCCGGAGTCCTTGGCCTGGAGCCACCGCTCTGCAGTGGCAGAACTCCGCCGGGTCGATGCCGACCTCGTGGTCTGCGCGACCGTTCGGGCCTTCCATTCGGCCTTGCTCCACGGGCCGTGGACCGTGGTCATCGACTACGTCGACAAACTGTCCGATAGCTACCTCGATCGATCACGGATCGTCGGCCGAACCCCGCGCTCATTGCTCTTTCGGACGCTGGCCGCCACCGCGGGGCGCTTCGAGCGACGGCCGCTCCCCCCGGGCACACGCGGGATCGCCGCAGGGTGGGACGACGCCCAGGCCCTGGGCCTGGACTGGGTACCGATCACCGTCGACATCCCCGCACCGCCGCAACCCAACACGCTCAACCCAGCACCTCGCCACGACATCTTGTTCCTCGGCAAGCTGTCCTACCCGCCCAACGTGGAAGCCATAGAACGGCTCGACCGTATCTGGCCCACCATCGCTCACGCTCGCCCCGGAACCACCTTGGTACTGGCCGGGGCCGCGCCCAGCGAGGCCGTACTCGACCTGGCCAACCGCCACCGATGGTCGGTACTGGCAGATTTTACCGACCTGGCTGACGTTGCCGCATCGGCCCGCATAGCCACCGCTCCGTTACACCACGCCAGCGGCATCCAGATCAAAGTCCTCGAAGCGGCGGCGTTTGGCCTGCCTCAGGTGATAGGGACCGCCGTGGCCAAGGGCTTTGGGCCGAACCTGCCCGCCATCGTCATCGAGAGCGACGACGAGCTGGTCAGTGCCCTCACTGACCTCCTTAACAATCCGGCCGAGCAAGCACGGATCGGTGCCGCCGCCCAGGCCCACATGGCGGAGCGGTACAGCGTGGAAAGGTGGGCACCGTGGGCCGCAGCCCTCCTGGACGACCTTGCCCTCAGCGGCCGGCACCCTCGCTCCCCATAACGCTGCGCACGGTGCGGCCGATGATTCGGAGGTCAAAGCGAAGGCTCTGATGGCGCAGGTAGAAGAACTCGTATTGCAGTTTCTGCAGCGCGTCGGTCTCGTCTCCGGCGTAGCCGTACTTCACTTGGGCCCAACCCGTTAGACCAGGGCGGACCAAATGGCGCATGCCGTAGAACGGGAGCTTGGCGCTGAGTTCGGTGACATATCGCGGTTGCTCCGGCCGAGGGCCGACCACTGATAGGTCCCCTCGCAAAATGTTGAGTACCTGCGGTAGTTCGTCCAGGTGGGTCTGGCGGAGAAACCCACCAAAGGCGGTGATGCGAGCATCGCCTGGTTTGGTCCAACTGGTGTCGGCCACCCCGGAAACCGTCGAGACCATCGTTCGAAACTTGAGAATGTCGAACGTTGCCCCGCCCCGCCCGACCCGCTCTTGGCGATACAGCAAACCACCCCGGTTACCGGCCAGGTTCCCGACCAGCACGAACGGCAGCGAGAGAGCCAGCGGCACCAGGCCGGCCAGACCGCAGGCAATGTCGACCAACCGCTTGGCCCGTCCATAACGTTGCCGGTGAATTTCGCTGATGTCGAAAAAGAGCGAGGCCCGCTCGAGCTCGCTCACCGGCAGCTTGCCCAACCATTCCTCATAGAACTCCAAAAGCGTGCGGACCCGAACGCCCGCTTCGTGCAGCGGGGATGCCTGCTCAATAATCTCTTTGACCGCCAAGGCGCTGCGGTCCAGCACCAGCACCGTTGCCCCCGCCTCAAGGACCAAATCGATCAACGGCTTGTCCATCGTGGTCGCCCCCATCGCGACATCGGCCACTACGTGAGCAATCAACACGGCCGGCTGCTCGGGCGATCGGTCGAGGTCCACCACCAGGTCTGCCCGATCCACCTCGGAACCAACCAGGACCACCCGGTCCCGGCTCTCGTCGCGCACCATGGAGTGCCGAGCAAACATCCACGACACGCCGTGCACCGGGATGACCCCCAGGGCTGCGCCAAGAACCACAAACCGGGGAAGCAGCGCACCGCCCACCAAAAGCTGCACCACTGATACGGCAATAGCCGCAACCAGCGAAGCAACCAATGTCTGCTGAACTAGTTGGCGCCGGGTGCGGGCCAGTTCGGGGAGCCCGAGGCCGTAAGCGGCTATCCCCAAAACCAGGGCATAACCCAGCGACCATGCGAACCGAAACGAGCTGGTGTAGTCGTACGGCGGGTCGGCGACAACTGCCGCGTGGACCTTGCTGAAGGCCAGGACCACCAGCAGCGGCCCGAACAACGAGAGGTACCGCGCTGCCCGACGCACCGGGCGATCCTACGAGTCGGCCACCCGGGCCCTCGGGATGTGCCCGGTTCAGAAGAGCGTGATGGTGGCCCGCACCGCCGCCGCTGGGATCGCCCCATAGGCGTGAGGGAACGATTGGCCCGAGTGGTACAGGTCCTCGTCCACCAGGCCAACGCTGCCCATGGCCTCCGGATCCAGTTCCAACGCAAGCAGGTCGGCCGCCCCCTCGAAATGCTTGGCCACCGTGCCGGGAACCTGGTGGCCGTAGGAGCAATGAATGAAACCCTCCGCCTCAAGCGCCGCTGGCTTGATCTCCCCGCCGGCCTGATACGCCGCCCATTCCGTGGCGCTGGCCAGGTGGTAGAGCGCAGATGGGTTCAGGTCAGTGAGGTTCACCACCCCAGCCTTCCAGCCCGGCCCCTCATTCGTGGAGGATCGCATAGGGCACGTTGGTGGGCAGCAGGTCCGGGTCCGGGTCTGGCGGCGGGTCTGGGTCTTCTGTGTTGGGTGGTGAGTGTTGGCCGGGGCGTTGGCGATTGTGGTGGGCGCACAGCAATCGGCCGTTGGTTTGGGTGGTTTCGCCGCCGGCGGACCATTCGATGATGTGGTCGACTTCGCATTTGTCTGCTGGTGTGTTGCAGTTGGGGCCGGTGCAGTGGCGGTCGCGGACTTCTATGGCCCGGCGTAACCCGCCGGTGAACAACCGGGCCCGGCGACCAACATCGATCACTCTGGATGGCGTGTCGAAGACGACCCGTTCAATGTTCGCTTGGTCGAGCCACTCTGCGGCTTGACCGGGGCTGATAACGGTGCCCTTGGCCAGCTCACAGACCCGGCCAGTAAACGTTTCGTAGTCGACGAGCACGGTGAACAGCGGGCGGGCCGGGAGAGAACCTGGGACCATGGCACTAGACCGGGTGGCCATCTCGACCAAGGCGTCAGCCCGGCGTTGGAGATGGGTACGAGCAAGTTGGTCGCTTTGGAGGGCTTCGCCGTGAATGGCTTTCGCATCAGCCCAATCCGCCTGGAACATGATGTTTTCCAGGCGGACCAGCTCCGCAGCGAACACTTCGCCGCCGATCGGGTCAAGGCGGCCCCGGACATCAATCACACCGCCAGTAGTGGCAGACGCGGTGACATACCGGTTGTCTTTGGCTCTGAGCGCTTCGTCCTCGCAGACCTCATCATCAGCCAAACTTTGCCAGTAGGCCACGGCGCGGACGAAGGCAGAGAAGCGCAGGCCTTTCAGGTTTGCGAGGAGTTCTTGTTCTTCTTTGGCGAACAACACAGCGAGAAGACCGTGGTTGGCCCGGGCCAGGACATCAATGTGATCAACCGACAAATCCCCTTCGGCGAGTGCTGCCGCGGAGGCGGGCATGGTACGGAGCTTGCGGGCCCGGCACAGTTCGGCCCGCGCCCGCGCCGGGGAACACCCGGCATCACGGGCGAAACGGGCACTTGCTGACTTGGACCGGTCCGAACGCCATAACCCACGGGCATCCCACTCCGACAACACCTGAGCCCGCGCCGCCGCCAAGCGCGACGACTGCTGCTCCAACCCAACAACCAACTCCTGCAAAGCCACATCATCCAAGCACGCGGGATCTTCACCGAGATACCCGTCTATGACCGCTTCCAGTTGCTGTGGCATGCCATGCATCGTACATACGTTCGATCATGATCACAAACGAAAACCAAAGAAACAGCAAGAAACTACATCTATTTGCGCACACAATTAACCCGGACAACCACGTGCCCACCGAACCCGCTGTGTACCAGCCCGGTCTTAACGGCGGCGCAGAACCAGCATCTGGAGCGTTTCTCCGGGAAGATCCAACGAGCGCTTCTCGGCCACGGTGAACCCGGTTCCGGCAAGGTCTGGGTTGTATCGCGGGTCCACAATCAAGGCGATGGACCGAATCTGGAGTTGCTTGGCTAGGCCGTCCGTACCGAACAGGTCCGCCTGGGGGTTGGTGACGGTGAGCCAGCGTCCATCCTCGTACCAAGACCCCCCTTCGCGAAGCAGGTTCGACTCCGTGCTAACCACCGTTGTGTCGGCGGGCAGGGCAGCGATGACGTCGAAGGCCCGGCCAACCTGATTGGTGCGCTGGATGTGCCAGCCGAAACCCAAGACACCCACGACCACCGAAAGCCCGAGCATGGCCCGCCGATACACCACCGGTACCGGCTGCTCGAACACGGCGACTGTTCCCACAACGACTAACAGCGCGCCCGACGAGAGCAGATAGCGCCCACCCCACTGCGCCGCGTGGTTCCCTTGCCATTGCAGGACCCAAATCAACGGAATGGAAATGGCCGCGCCGAGGGCAACCACTTGGCGCCCCGGATCAGTTCCCGCCCGACGCAGACCGCCGACCAGCCCGGCCGCGGCCAGCGGGGCAACGGCGACCATGCCCGGCACAAACCCCAAGCCCATCAAGAACCGGCCTAGATAGAGCGCGGTGCCCAGCACCACGGCGAGGCGCACCACCATCCCCGGGGGCTTCCAGCGCCCCAACGCCACCGCCGCCAGCACCAGCGCACAAACCACCAGCAGCCCGCCGGAGATGACCCCCATGGCACGGTCGTCGGCGAATGGGCCACCCGTCTCCAACGCCGCATCGCGAAGGCGGCCACCCAACTGGCTGGCCACACCGGACGCCAGGCTCGCCGCCCGAGCGCCCCGCAAATCTCCGCCGAGGTAGGACTGTTCGAGCAGAAGGTTGCCCACCACCGGAATCGCCGCTCCCACGCCACCGAGCACCACCCGTATGGGCTTGCGGACCCACTGCCCCCATATTGCAGGAACGAGAAGGGTCGCCACCGCGAGCCCCACCAACACCAATGCCGTCTCGGCTCGCAAAACCACCGCGGCCCCGGCAGCAAGGCCCGCGAGACCCGCGTCGACTCGGCCTTTCGGGGCAACCAACACCGACGCGAAGGCAAGGAGCAAACCAGCAGCAGGAGCATGCTCCCAGAGGTCTGTGGCATAGAACCCCACCGGGCCAACCGCGCCGACAATCCAAAAGGCCGCCTCGGCAGCGGTGGGGCTTGCGCCCAGGTTGCGGGCGAGGCGCCGCGCGCTCCAGGCCGCCAACAGGCCGCCCGCGACGGGCACGAGGATGGCCCCGGAGGCCCCGCGTAGGTCCCACAGCCAGGCGGTGGCCAACGAGAAGGGAAGGCTGGTGGCCTGTACCCAGGTGCCGTTACTCCGGGCGGTGGTGTGGATGATCGGGTGGTGGTTGCCCACGGAATCAACCGGTGCCGCCCAATAGCCAAGGTCTGCGGTTCGGTTGAGTGGGTCCGCAGAGGACATCGCCCGCGCCGTGGCCGCCTTGCCGCCAGCGTCGGAACCGGAATAGGCCCGGACGTCGCCAAGCGTCAAAACCAGGGCATAGAGCAGGGCCAGCCCAAGCAGGGACACCACCCCGAGCCACCGACGCCCCAAGACCCCCATCAGGCGTCGAGGCCCAGAAGCGGGCGCAGGAACTTGCCCGTGTAGCTCGCCTTGCTGGCCGCAACCGTTTCTGGCGTGCCCTCCACCACCACCGAGCCACCGCCGGAGCCACCCTCTGGCCCCATGTCGATGATCCAGTCCGCCGTCTTGATGACATCCAGGTTGTGTTCGATCACCAACACCGTGTTGCCCTGCTCGACCAAGCGGCCCAACACCGTGAGCAGCTTGCGAATGTCCTCGAAATGCAGGCCCGTAGTGGGCTCATCGAGGAGATAAATCGTGTGCCCAGTGGAACGCTTGGAGAGCTCTGACGCCAGCTTGATGCGCTGCGCCTCGCCACCCGAGAGCGTGGGTGCCGACTGGCCGAGGCGGACGTAGCCCAGGCCCACATCTACCAAGGTCTGCATATGGCGAGAAATGACCGGCTGGTTGGCGAAGAACGTCAGCGCTTCTTCGCACGGCATGTCCAAGATCTCGGCCACGTTCTTGCCCTTGAACTGAATATCGAGCGTGTCGCGGTTGTAGCGATCTCCCTTGCAGACCTCGCACGGCACATAGACGTCCGGCAGGAAGTGCATCTCGATTTTGATGGTGCCGTCTCCGGCACAGTTCTCGCAGCGGCCGCCCTTGACGTTGAAGCTGAACCGGCCGGGAAGATAGCCACGGACCTTGGCCTCGGTGGTCTGGGCAAACAGCTTGCGGACGTGGTCCCACACACCGGTGTAGGTGGCCGGGTTCGACCGCGGCGTGCGGCCAATGGGCGACTGGTCGATGTTGATGACCTTGTCCAGAAGCTCCATGCCGGTGACCTTCTTGTGCAGGCCCGGCGGGGTCTTGCTCTTGTAGATCCGCTGCATGAGCGATCGCAGAAGAATGTCGTTGACCAGCGTGGATTTGCCCGACCCGGACACCCCGGTAACGGCGACGAAGACACCCAGGGGGAAATCCACATCTATACCGGTGAGGTTGTGCTCGCGAGCACCCTTGACCGAGAGCCACTCCGAGCCGACCGGACGGCGACTGGCAGGCACGGGAATCTTCTTCTTGCCGGAGAGGTACTGGCCGGTGATAGATGCCTTGCTCTTGAGCAGGCCCTTGACCGGACCGGCGTAGACAATGGCACCGCCGTGCTCGCCCGCGCCGGGCCCGATATCGACGATGTAGTCCGCCACGGCAATGGTCTCTTCGTCGTGCTCGACCACCAACACCGTGTTGCCGAGATCACGCAGGCGGATGAGCGTCTCGATCAGGCGTCGGTTGTCCCGCTGGTGAAGACCAATAGATGGTTCGTCCAGTACGTACAGCACCCCGACCAGGCCCGAGCCGATCTGGCTGGCCAGGCGGATTCGCTGCGCCTCGCCGCCCGCCAACGTGGCCGAAGATCGGTGCAGGGAGAGGTAGGTGAGCCCGACGTCGATGAGAAACCCGAGGCGGGCGTTGACTTCCTTGAGGATTGGATCCGCAACTATCCGGTCCCGATCGCTGATCTCCAACTCCGCGAAGAGAACCGCAGCCTCTGAGATCGGCACCGACGCCATGTCGTGAATGCTCTTGCCGCCCACGGTGACCGCCAAGGTGAACGGCTTGAGCCGCGCTCCCTCGCACGCAGGGCACGGCACCTCACGCATGTACCCCTCGAACTGGTCGCGTTGGCTCTCCGACTCCGTGTCTGCATGGCGGCGCTTGATCCAGGTGACGGCGCCCTCGAAAGACGCTTGGTAGGCGCGGGTGCGGCCGTACCGGTTCTTGTAGCGAACCTGGACCTTGGCGCTGCCCGTGCCGTACATGAGCACTTTTTGTTGTTTGGCCGTGAGGTCTGCCCAGGCCACATCCATGGGGATGGCCTTCTCCTCGCAGATGGCCTCCAGCAGCCGCTGGTGGTACTGCAAATGGCCACCGGCCCAAGGCGAGATGGCGCCGCCGTCCAGTGTTTGGTCTGGGTCCGGCACCACGAGGTTCACGTCGACCTCGAACTGGGTACCGAGCCCGTCGCAACGCTCGCACGCGCCGTACGGCGAGTTGAACGAGAAGTTGCGGGGCGCCAGTTCTTCGTAGCTCTTGCCATCTACCGGGCAGGCCAGATGCTGCGAGAAGGTGAGGATCTCGTTCTCGCCATCCTTGGGCGTGAGCTCGACCTCGGCCACGCCTTCTGCCAATGCCAACGCCGTTTCCAGAGACTCGGTGAGGCGCCGCTCGATACCTTCACGCTTCACGAGGCGGTCGATGACCACCTCTATGTGGTGGACCTCATAGCGGGCCAAATCGATCTTGGTGCCGAGGTCATAGAGCGCGCCATCTACTCGCGCTCGGACGTAGCCCTGGGCCGCCAGGTCGGCCAGCAAGGTTTCGTAGTTACCCTTCCGGCCGCGCACGACCGGCGCCAGGACCTGGAACCGCGTGCCCTCCGGCAGCTCCAAGATGCGGTCCACGATTTGTTGTGGGGTCTGGCGGGCGATGACCACCCCGTGCTCCGGGCAATGCGGTACCCCGATGCGAGCGAACAGCAGCCGGAGGTAGTCGTAGACCTCGGTGACCGTGCCCACCGTGGACCGCGGGTTCTTGGACGCGGACTTTTGGTCGATGGAGATTGCTGGCGACAACCCCTCGATGAAATCCACATCGGGCTTGTCCATCTGGCCCAAGAACTGGCGGGCATACGACGACAGGGATTCCACATAGCGGCGCTGGCCCTCGGCGTAGATCGTGTCGAAGGCCAACGACGATTTCCCGGACCCCGATAGGCCAGTGAAAACAATGAGCTTGTCTCGGGGCAGATCCACCGAGACGTCTCGGAGGTTGTGTTCTCGGGCGCCGCGGATCACGAGGGAGTCAGACACGAAGGTCAAGCCTATCGTCATCCCGTGAGGAGAAAGCGAACACCTGTTCTTTCGCAACGTCGCTCCACTGATCTGCCTGGGGTCGCTTCGCTTCAGGACTGCAGCTGCGTGCCGATGGAACGGGTGATGGAGATGGGAGACAGGGACGAGAACGCGCCCCGAAGGCGCCGTGGCTCCGTGCTGGCGGCCGTCCTCGTGGCCGTCGCCTTGGCCGCGCTTTGGCCGGCCGCTTGGGCCCGTTCCAACCACAGTGCCGAAGCACTGCTCGGCGCCGGCACCACAGGCCCGGCACGAGAACTCATGGCACGCGAGCTACCGGACGCGCCCCGGTTCCCCGGTCTTGGCCACGATGGCCAGCAGTTCTACGCCGTGGCCCGCCACCCGTTCGACCCCCCTGCCGTCCGAGATCAGCTCGACTCCCCTGCCTACCGATACCGCCGGATTCTCTTCCCCGCCCTGGCTGGCACCCTTGCCCCCAACGGCGGACGGTCGCTGGTGTTCGCCCTCCTAGCGATATCGCTCGCCGGAGTCGCCCTCGGCGCGTGGGCCACCTCGCGCCTGCCCGGCGCTCCGGCTTGGCTGCCGTTGGCCGTTGGCCTTACCCCGGGCGTTGGGGTAGCGCTGGCCCTGAGCCTCGGCGACGCGTTGGCGACCGGGCTGACGCTGGCCGCCGTTGCTGCCTCGCTGCGGAGGCGCTGGGCCTGGATGACCGTTGCCCTCGTGGCCGCCGCGCTGACACGCGAGACCCTCATCCTGGTTGCCGTTGGCCTCCTGTTTACCCCTGGCCTACCAAACCGCTGGAAGCTCGCATCCATTCTCAGCCCGCTGGCCACAGCGGGCACTTGGGCGCTGTGGTCAGCGCACGCACTCGGCACCCCCGCGCTCGATGGCTCCGGCCAGCTCGGGCTGCCCTTCGTCGGCTGGCTACAGTCCGCTGAAAGCCCGCTGGGTCAGCTCGTAGGCCTCCTCACCCTGTTGGTCCTTGCGGTAGGCGCGTGGAGGACGCGGACATCTGACCGCGGTGTGGCCATCCTTCTGGGGCTCCATTGCCTACTCATGGTCTGCCTGGCCGACGATGTAACCAGTTCTTGGCTCAACACCACCCGGGTTGGCGCGCCCGTCTTTGCCCTCGCCGTCTGGGCCATCGTCGCTACGCCGGCAGCAACGGGTAACCCATCCGCCGCTACCGCGGACCGGGCGACCAGCCTGGTAGCCGCATGACTGCCGACCTCCAAGTAGCGCCCGCCGTGACCGGGACCAACCCCCGGGAGCGGGGGGACCGGTCGGGACTGGCCGCCGGCGTGATCATCGGCGTGATCCTTGGTGCCATCGGCATGATCCGTTACGCCAACTGGTGGGCCGGGGCGGTGGACCTTGGCGTGTTCGACCAAGGCATCTGGCTGATGTCTCGTGGGCTCGCTCCGGAGGTGACCATAAACGGCCGCAACCTCTTTGCGGACCATCTCTCTCCCGTCGTGGTGCTCTTCGTGCCGCTGTACCGCCTGGCGGCCACCCCGTATTGGCTCTTCGCCGCCCAAGGCGCGGCGCTCGGCGCCACCGTGCTTCCCCTGCGGGCCTTCGCCCGAGACGTCAAGGCGTCACCGTGGGTGGCCACTGCGGCGGTAGTGCTTGGCACTCCCCTGACCGCGGCCGCCATGTTCGAGTTTCACCCGGCCACCCTGGCGGTGCCGTTTGTGGCCTGGACTGCGCTGGAAGCTCACCGCGGAAACGTGGCCCGGACCACCGTGGCTGGCATCTTGGTGCTGTCCTGCCGCGGCGAGTTGGCGTGGATCCTGGTGGGCCTAGCCCTGGTGGCCGCGCCAGCAGTACGTAAGCGGCTGATCGCCCTTGGCCTGGTCGGCGTGGTTGCTGGCTTCACCATCCCGGCGGCCCTCGGTGCCCGCGGCACGTTCACGGTTCACTTCGGCCATTTGGGTGCGACTCCCCGCGATGCCGTCACCCACCCGTGGCGGATCTTGGAGGCGCTGGCCTCGGCCGACACCGTTACCAAGCTGCTGATCCTGTTCCTGCCCGTCGCCGGGCTCACCCTCCTCAAGCCCCGCTGGGCCGCCGCAGCCCTGCTGGCGTCACTGCCGGTGCTGCTCTCGCAATGGTCTGGCACCCGCCTCCCGTGGTTCCACTACTGGGCACCGATGTACCCGATTGCGGTGTGCGGGGCCCTGGCTGCCCTGGGCGATCCCCATCGTCATGGGTTTGTCCGGCCCCAACTACTCCTGGCTGGCGGGCTGCTGGCCATGGCCCTCGTGAGCCCACTCTCCCCCGCCGCACCAGATTCCGTGGGCCTGCGAGCGTTGACCGATCACCGCACCGACAGCGAACGGGCGGCGGCACAGGTGCGCCCCGGGGACGCAGTGGTGGGATCGAACCGGATCATGGCCCACCTCATGCACCGGCGGAAGGCCTACCTCTTCCCCGCGCCGTACGGCCCGGGCGACCCGCCAGAACTCTCGCCGGAACCCTCG
>JANXNS010000057.1 GCA_025353965.1 Aquihabitans sp. | reverse complement strand
AACATCAGCGGGTGCCTCCTGGATGGACCGCGTTGGACTCAGGTTGATCGGGAATGGGGCCGGAGACCTCCGCGGCGCGCACCGCCGGGACGGGGCCGGTGACGGGTGAGGGCAAAACTGGTCGCACGTCTATACGGAGATCGCCCCCGAGCTGCGCGACACCGGTAAACGTGCCGCGCCAGACGTCGGCAATGGTCTCCGCCGCGGGCCCGGAGAACAGTGGGCGGGCATCGTCGCCGCCGAAGATGGCCGGGGCCAGATACACGATGTAATGGTCCACCAGGCCAGCCCGGTGGAACGACCCAGCCACCATGGCCCCGCCTTCCACCAAAACCTGCAGGACACCCCGATCGCCCAGTTGGTCCAGTAGATCTCCCAGCTCGCCCCGAAACTCAAGGGCAGGGTGGACTTTGGCCCCGGCCGGCGCCGAGCCGAGCACGACCCGGAGGGGATCTCGGCCTTCGACTTGGCGCACGGTGAGCGAGGGGTCGTCATCACGAATGGTGCCGGCACCGACCACGATTGCATCACTCTCGGCCCGGACCTGGTGAGCATCGGAGCGAGCGGCACCGCCGGTAATCCACTGGCTCGAGCCGTCCGGGGCCGCGGTGCGACCGTCCAGGCTCGCCCCCAACTTGAGCACGACCCACGGCCGACCCGTCGTCCGATGCTTGAGGTAGGGGGCCAGCTGAGTCCGTACTTGATCCGACGCCTCGCCGACCGAGACCTCGATGCCAGCCGCTCGCAGCCGCTCGATGCCCCGGCCCGATACCCGCGGGTCCGGATCTTCGATCGCGACCACCACCCGGGCGACACCAGCCTCGATCAGGGCATCAGCGCATGGCCCGGTCCGACCGAGATGCGAGCACGGCTCCAAGGTGACCCACGCAATTGCGCCTTTGGCCGCCGCGCCCGCAGCTTCCAGCGCTACTGCCTCCGCATGGGCGCCGCCGGGGGGCTGGGTGGCGCCGGTGAACTGGCGCCCGTCAACGGCTTCAATGACGCAGCCAACCCATGGGTTGGGCGAGGTGAAGGCGCGGACCGAGGCGGCGATGGTGATCGCTATCTGCATGGCCTCGGCGTCTTCCACGTTGCATTCCGTTCGTCAACGGGAACGCGACGCGCAAGGCTGCGCGGTGCGCACCCTCGCTCTCATCCGGACTATTACCGTCGGCTCCGGGATCTCACCGGATCGGCCCGAATCGTGAGATCCGGGTTCGCGGGCTCTACCGCCGGTTGGGATTCACACCCAGCCCCGCGAGGGGGCATATTCGATTTAATTGTGTGGACAGAAGTGTACGACCAAGCCCCGGTCGCGGACAACACCGACCGTTTCCTCCGCGACCACCCACCCGAGCGAAGTTGTCGCAGTTAAGACGACATCGAACGGCTAACTGCGACATCTTCCGGTTAGGGAGGGCGGTGGCCGCTTAGTGAGGGCGGTGGCCGCTTAAGAGGGTTAGGGCGTGGGGCACGACGTCGATCACGGCCTCTAGACACTCGACCGCGCCCTTGGGTGAGCCGGGGACGTTGAGGATGAGGGTCGAGCCCAAGGTGCCGGCCAGACCGCGTGACAGGCGCCCGAGTGGATTGACGAGGCGCATCGCTTCGGCCAGGCCGGGTGCTTCCCGATCGATCACCCGACGGGTGCCTTCCGGAGTGAGATCTCGGGGCCCGAACCCCGTTCCACCCGTCGTGATGAGGAGACCGTCGAACCCGGCGGCCTGGGCCCGCAGCGTGTCGCCCACAGCGCCAATACCGTCCGGCGTGACCACCACCGCCTCCACCACCGCGCCCGCTCGTTCCAGGGCGGCACGCAGCAATGGCCCGCCGCGATCTTCGCGGTCGCCGGCGGCGACACCGTCGGACACCACGATGACCCTGGCTCTCCAGCCGCCGACCGAGGGCGTACCGGCGATGACGGCGGGGTCAACCATGATCGACAGCGGGATCAGCAGCGGCGGGATCAGCAGCGGCGGGGGCCGTCCAGCGGAACAGGGCCATGCCGTCGGTCCCCGCCACGTGGGGAAGGAGGATGGCGCCGGTCCCCCATGGCTCCCACGGCTCGCCCGGGACGGGGGCCGGGACCCAGCCAGGATGTTCGGCGGCGAAGGCGCCGGCCACGCCGGTGGTCTCGATCGTGGTCAGCGTGCACACGGAGTAAATGAGGGTGCCGCCGGGGGCGACGACGCCTGCGGCCGACGCGAGTAACGAGTGTTGGAGCGTGGCGAGGCGCTCGGGGGCGGCGGCATCGAGGCGCCAGCGGGCGTCGGCTCGCCGCCGCAAGGAGCCAATACCGGAACAGGGCGCGTCGACCAGCACTCGATCGAAGGTCCCGGGGGCGAAGGGTGGCTGGTTACCGTCGGCCACGACGACCTGCATTTGTTGGGCGTTGAGGCCGAGACGGTCTCTGTTCTCCACCACCAACCGGGCGCGTCCGGGGCGAGAATCGGCGGCGACAACCGTTGCGCCCGTGCCCGCCAACAGCGTTGCTTTGCCGCCCGGGGCGGCGCAGAGGTCCAGCACCCGCTCACCGCTCACGGCGCCGACCGCCTCGGCCACCCATTGCGAGGCTTGGTCTTGGATGTACCCGTCGGCCCGCTCGACCGCCGACGCAGCACCGTTCATCGAGGTGAGCGCGGCCACCGCAACATCGCTGCCGAGGTCCGCCTTCAGTCGCTCGACGAGCCAGTCCGGGTAGCTCAGGCGGACCGCTTCTGACGGCCAAGCATCTTCCGCGTCCGCGACCTTACGCAGCACGGCATTGACGAGGCCGCGGGCACGACGGGGGACGATATCGACCGTGGCCGAGACAGCGGCGTGGGGTGGCGTGGCGAGCATGCGGAGCTGATAGGTGCCGAGCCGCAGCGCGGCGCGGACCGATGGATCGAGATCTCCGAGGGCGAAGCGGTCCACGAACCAGTCGCACGCACGACGGTGGCGGGTGGTGCCGTAGACGAGCTCGGTGGCGAAGGCCCGATCTCGGTCCGCCAAACCGCTGCGCTCGAGCAGCTTGGGGAGCACGAGGTTGGCGTAGGCACCGTCGGTGTCGATACGGACGAGTGCTTCTAGTGCTACCCGTCGGGCATCGGGCCGGGGGGCGGCCTGACCACCGGGTTGGCCTTTGACGGGGGCAGGACCGCGGGGGCCAGCAGGCCGTCGGCGCGGTGCGCTCATGATTGGCCTCCCAGGGCGAGACCGAGCGGTTCGCCGGGAAGGGGCCGAGCCCCGTTGGCCCAATCTGCGAACGGGGTGGCGGCTTTCCCTTCGGGCTGGACGGTGAGCAGCTGGACGGTGCCCGATCCGCAGCTCACCCGATCTCCGTGGAGCTCTCCTGCGGAGCCGGGACCAGCCTCGTCGGCCCAAGTCCTGGCCGCGTTGACCTTGAACCGGCGGCCGCGAAATGTGGTCCACGCTCCGCCAACCCGGACGATCCGGCACGCGTCGTCGGCCGGCGCGTCCCAGTGGACCTGAAGATCCTCGGCGTGCAGCTTGGCCGCATAGGTGGGCTCGCCCGCTTGAGGAACAGCCGGGCCGAGCCCGATCCGGAGGGTGTCGACGAGGAGCCGGG
>JANXNS010000077.1 GCA_025353965.1 Aquihabitans sp. | reverse complement strand
CCGCTTGGTCGACGGGCTCACACTGCTCGGAGCAACGGTGCTGTCGGACCGTTCCCCCGCTGGTCGATCGGCCATCGTGACGGCCAGCTTCGAGGGTTCGGACCCGGAGGATCTGGTCGGCCGCCTCGTCTCCCGAGGGGTCCTCGCTGCCCCCCGCGGTGGAGGTGTCCGGTTCTCGCCCCACGCCTGGAACGACGGCGAGGACCTCGACGCCACCCTCCATGCCCTCGCCCAGGCGTGGGCGCGCTGACCCCAGACCGCGGCCGCTAAGGTGTCGCAGCCTGGCGGCGTGGCCGAGTGGCTTAGGCAAGGGACTGCAAATCCCTGTACGGGGGTTCGATTCCCCCCGCCGCCTCCAGCACAAAGAACTACCCCTGACCAGCAGAGAGCCTGGTCAGGGGTAGTTTCACGAAGAGGGAGTCCACCGTGGATGCGTTCGAACTTGTTGACCACGAGCGCTATCCGGTTTGGTCATTGTCGCAACCGGCTGCCGTCGAACTGGTGGCCAGGTCACGCGCTCAGCTTCAAGAAGCGGGGGCCTGTGAGCTCCCAGGATTTCTCACCGACTCAGGCCTCAAGGCGTGCCAGGTCGACGCTCACTCGCTCCAGGACCTAGCCCACGAAGGCGAGGGTGTGGGTACCGCGTACCTCGAGGTGCCGGACCCAACATGGCCCCGCGACCACCCTCGGCGCCGGTGGTGCCGATACCGCTCCGCCGTGGTTGCCTACGACCAATTCGGCGCCGCCTCACCCCTACGGTCGCTCTATGAATCCAACGAGATCCTGGCGTTCCTGACCGCCGTGCTCGACACCAGCGTTTACCGCTATGCCGATCCACTTGGGGCCTTGAACCTTGCCGTGATGAGCCAGGCGGACGAACTCCAATGGCACTACGACCAGACAGACTTCGTCGTCTCACTCGCCCTTCAGAGCTCACCGGCCGGCGGCAATTTTGAGGTACTCCCCCAGCTTCGGGCCGACGGTGACGAACGTTACGACGAGGTCGGTCAGGCCATCGATGGCATCCATCCCGGCGTGGTCCAACTGCCCATGATCGCCGGCACACTGCTGCTTTTTGCCGGGCGCACCTCGCTCCATCGGGTGAGTCCGGTTGAAGGCACAACCCCTCGCCTCGTGGCGCTGATGGGCTATGACACCACCCCCGGAACCCGCTCAACGGAGACCTTGCAACTGGCCCGCTACGGCCGGGCGCTTCAATGACCACCGTGGGCCCGGCCCAGCCCCTTTGGGGGCCCCAAACTGAGCTGGCTCGTGAGGTGCTGTCCTTCTCGGGGCGGACGCTGGGCTCGCTTCCCTCGCTCGTCCGATCGCTCGGCTCGGTCAAGATTGCCGCGGCGCGGGCGAATGCGGCGGCCGGGGTGGTGGATCCGGCCAGTGCGCGTTCCATTGAGACCGCCGCCAGCCAGTTGGCCGGCGGACAAATGAACGACCACCTAGTGGTGGACCCACTCGGAGGGGGCGGCGGCATCGGGGTCCACCAGAACGTCAATGAAGTCATCGCCAACCTGGCGGGCTGCGACCCTGCTGAGGTGGGTGCATCGCAGTCGACCGCTGATGTGTGCCATACCGCAGCCCGGCTCGCCATGCTCGATGGCGCCGACCAACTGGACACGTCGATCGTCGCACTGATGGCCGAGCTCGCGGCCATCGCAGAACGTTTCGGCGGCGTCAAGACCTTGGCCCGCACCTGCTTCCAAGACGGCCTAGCCGTTCCAGCCCGCCTGCTCTTCGATGGCGCCAACGCCGCGATGGAACGCCGCCGGACGCAACTCCGGGCCACGACGGGTCCCCTCCACCAAGCGGTGTTGGGAGCAACGGTGATCGGCGATGGTTCCGGCGCGTCGGCCGCATACCGGGCCGTGGTCGTGGACCAGCTCGGTGCCGTCACGCGCCGCCCTCTCACTGCTCACCCCTGCCCAGCCAGCGCCCTCCAATACGGCGATGACCTGGTCGATGTGTCTGGGTCGCTGGCTAACTTGTCCACCGTGCTGGCCAAGCTGGCCCAGGACCTCCGCGTCTTATCGTCCGGTCCTGCCGGAGGTTTTGGCGAACTCCGCTTGCCAAAGGTGCTGGAGGGATCGTCGTTCTTCGTCGGCAAGAACAATCCGGTCGTGCCAGAGACGATGATCCAAGCCGCGCTTGCGGTCACGGGCTTCGATGCCACCGTTCGAGCCGCCGCGGCCCGAGCCGAGCTGCACCTGTTTGGCTACGACCTCACTGCCGCGGTAGCGGTTCTGGATGCCCAATCCGTACTCACTCGGGCGGTCGACCTCCTGCGGGTCCACGCCCTGGCGGGGCTCACGCTCGACGATGACCGCTGCGGTCAGTTGGCCGCGCTCGCCACCCCGCACAAGGAGACGCGCCCGTGACCACAACCGATTCCGCCGCTGCCCAGGGTCAGGGCCGAGCTGCCGCCTGGCTGGCGGCTCGCCCGGCGCCCACGGGTGAGGGTCGGTGGGTGCTGGACCCCGCGTGCGGCCAGTCGCTCGGGTGGGTGGGCTTCGACGATGACCAGAATGTGGACCGGGCGGTCACCAAGGCCCGGGCCACATTCGAGGGCGCCAGTTGGCGCACGCTGGCTCGCCGCGATCGCGGCCGGATGATGCAGCGCATCGCCCAGGTGATCGACGCCAACCGGGTGGAGTTGGCCGCCCTGCAATCCCTGGAGAACGGCAAGCTCTTCTCCGAGTCGCTGGCCGACGACTTGCCCGACACCGCCGAGGTTTTCAACTACTACGCCGGATGGGTCGACAAACTCCAGGGCGACACCAACCCCATGGATGGGTCACTCCTGAACCTCACCGTCCGCGAACCCGTGGGTGTCTGCGCTCTGGTGGTCCCCTGGA
>JANXNS010000031.1 GCA_025353965.1 Aquihabitans sp. | reverse complement strand
CGTGTTGACCGTGCCCGCCAGGCCCACAACCGTCTTCGCCTGGCCGGCCTGCGGGATGGTGAGCAACACATCGTCCACCCACGCCTGCGTGAAGCTGATGGCGGAGGTGAGATCCTCGGGCGCGGGCGGGTCCTGAGAAATGAAGCGTTCAGTCAGGCGTACGCAGCCCACGTCGAGCGAGATGGCACCCTCGATCGTGCCCTGGGGGCCTGAGGTGCCATAGACGAACTCGGTGGAGCCCCCGCCCAGGTCGAACACCAGGAATGGTCCCAGACCCGGGTCGAGGTCAGAGGTCGCTCCGAGAAAGGACAGGCGAGCCTCGTCGTCACCTGACAGCAACTCTGGTCGCACACCAACGGCGCGCTCCGCGGCATCGAAGAACACGTCTCGATTCGACGCATCCCGACTGGCCGAGGTAGCCGTCATCCGCACCCGACCGGCAGGCACGTTCAGTCGATCCATGACCGTTCGATACTCCGCCAACGCCGCCACCGTCCGGTCGATGGCCTCCGCGGCCAGCGTGCCCGCCTGGTCGACCCCTTGTCCCAGCCGGGTGATCTGCATGAGCCGCTCGATAGTCACCAACGGGGCGCCGTCCTCACCCGGCTCCGCCACCAGCAGCCGAGTGGAGTTGGTGCCAATGTCGATTGATGCAACACGCTCGCCCATAGGGCAGATCCTCCCCTGTTCGGCCCCCATCCGGCGAACCGGGCGGAGTTAGCCCGCCAGCGGTGAAGGGCCGGCGTCGCCGTCGCCCGCCGCGAGATGGTCCGCCACCCAAGCCCCAACCGGGTCCTCCCCACCCGCGAGCCACCAGCCGTAGTGCGCGTGAAGACACTTGACGCCCTTACGAGTGCCGCCGACGCCCGCCGTGGGGCGAGGGCCGGTCCAGTCCTCCGGTAGGTCCGCGTCACGGTCAGCGGCGTAGCGATCGTGGGCCACGGCGATGCGGTCCATGCCCACTTCGTCCTCCACCCGGTGCACGCCGCCGCGGCTTTCGATCCGGCTCACCATGGTTCGTTCCGGCTCGCCGAGCAGCCAGTAGCGGGTGGGCATGGGCCGTCCGTCGCTGAGAAGCGGGTGATTGCGGATCACCACCGGCGTGCCGTCGTGCACGTGGCGGACCACAATCGTGAATTGCCCCTTGGGCTCACGGCCCAGAAGCTCCGTCACCGCGCTCACATCGACCGCGGTGGGTTCGTCTTCGACCAGCATCACCGCCGGCATCGGGTCTGGCACCCGGCCAACCTACCGGCGACACCCCCACCTCAGTACGAGCGGGGTAGCCCGAGCACGTGAGTGGCGACATAGGCCTGGACCAGTTCCTGGCTGATGGGGGCCAGCCGCATGAGTCGGGCTTCTCGCCAGTACCGCTCCACATCGTATTCGGAGGCGTAGCCCATCCCCCCGAGGGTCTGGACGGCTTGGTCAGCGGCGGTGTAACCCGCTTCGGCGGCCAGGTATTTGGCGACATTGGCGGCCTCGCCGCAGGGCAGGCCTTGGTCGTAACGCCATGCGGCATCTCGGACCGCCAGTTCCGCGGCTCGCAACTCCATGTGGCTGCGGGCCAGCGGAAAGGCGATGCCTTGGTTCTGGCCGATGGGCCGGTCGAAGACGACCCGTTCGTTGGCGTAAGCGACCGCCTTACGCAGGGCTACCCGACCCGTGCCCAACGCTTCAGCGGCGATCAAGATGCGTTCAGGGTTGAGGCCGTCGAGCAGGTAGCGGAAGCCTTGGCCCTCCTCGCCGACGCGGTCCGAAACCTCAACGCGCAGGTCGTCATAGGCCACCTCACACGACACGACGGCATTGCGACCAGCCTTCTGAATGGGTGTGATCGCGACCTCCGGGCGTTGGAGGTCGGCCAGTAGCAAGGTCAGGCCATCGGTCGGCTTCGTCACCTGATCCCGCGGCGTGGTGCGCACCAGTAGCAAGACCTTGTCGCAGTAGGGCGCCTTCGTTGTCCAGATCTTTCGCCCCCGAACCAGGTAGTGGCTGCCATCGGCCGAAAGCGTGGCCCGCGTGGTGATGCGGGACGTGTCGGTGCCGGCGTCCGGTTCGGTCACGCCGAAGGCCACGTGGAGATCTCCCGAGGCGACCTGCGGGAGTACCCGGGACCGCAGCTGCTCAGACCCATGTTTGGCCACTGGACCCATGCCGAAGATCGACAAGTGAATGGCCGAAGCTCCGTTCATGGCCGCGCCAGAAGCAGCCACTTCCTCCACCACGATCGACGCCTCCGTTATGCCGCGCCCACCTCCGCCGTACTCAGCAGGAATGGCAATGCCGATCCATCCGCCATCCGCCATCGGCCATGGCCCGGTAGAAGTCCCACGGGAACTCGTGCTCGCTGTCGCAGCGGCGCCAATAGGCGTCGTCGAAGTCGGCGCAAACTCGCCGCACACCCTCGCGGATGGCCTGGTGGTCAGGATCGGGAGCGAAGTCCATACCGGCGACGGTAGGCGCCCCGGGCCGGAAAGGTCAGGTGCCGCTGAGGGCGCGCTCGACGCCGGTGAACGGCCAAGTGGTGGGCAGCCCGGTTGGTTCGGTGGGTCCGGGCAGCACGTTGTAGACCTCGTCGCCCGGATGCTGGAAGCCGTAGATCTCCCGGGCCAGCTTCTCGATTTGGGCTGGAGTGGTGAGGAGATCGGCCTTGTGTTTGGCGCTAACCCGTTGGGCATGGAGGTCCGAGAACTCAGCTTCGGCCTTGGTGGTGGCCGTGCGCTGGGTCCACAAGGTCTGGGCCGGGAAGGCCACCACGTACAGCACGCCGACGGCCACAACGGTGGCGGCAACAGCCCCACCGAGACGGCGGCGGAACCGGGCCTTGGCGACGGGGCGCTTGGCCGCAGGCTTTTTCGCGACAGGTCGCCTGTCCGGCGGGCGCTTGGTGGCCATTAGCCCTTGGCACCTCGAGCGAGTGCGGCGCCGCCGAGGAACGCCGCCGAGTTGCCGAGCGCCTCTTCTATTCGCAGCAGTTGGTTGTACTTGGCCACGCGGTCGCTGCGGGCCGGGGCGCCGGTCTTGATCTGGCCGCAGTTGGTGGCCACGGCGAGATCGGCGATGGTGGCATCTTCGGTTTCGCCGGAGCGGTGCGACATGACCGCGGTGTAACCGGCGCGGTTGGCCATGCTCACGGCTTCCAGCGTCTCGGTGAGCGAGCCGATTTGGTTGACCTTGACCAGGATGGAGTTGGCCACACCGGTCTGGATACCGCGGGCTAGGCGGGTGGTGTTGGTGACGAAGAGGTCATCTCCGACGAGTTGGACCTTGTCGCCCACCCGTGCCGTGAGGGCCGCCCACCCGTCCCAGTCCTCTTCGTCCATGCCGTCTTCGATCGAGACGATCGGGAAGCGCTCGCACAGGTCCGCCCAGTAGTCCGCCATTTGCTCGGGGTTGAGGCTGCGGCCTTCTCCCTCCAGCACGTAGAGGCCGTCCTTGAACACCTCGCTGGTTGCCGGGTCGAGCGCAATGGCGATGTCTTGGCCGGGGGTGAAACCGGCGGCCTCGATGGCCTGGATGAGCAGTTCGACGGGCTCGGTGTTGTTGGCCAGGTTGGGGGCGAAGCCACCCTCGTCACCTACGGCGGTAGACAGGCCCTTGTCGTGCAGGATGGCTTTGAGTCTGTGGTACACCTCGGTGCCCCAGCGCAGCGCTTCGGAGAAGCTGGCCGCACCAACGGGCATGACCATGAACTCCTGGAAGTCCACGTTGTTGTCGGCATGGGCACCGCCGTTGAGCACGTTCATCATGGGCACGGGGAGCACGTGGGCGTTGACCCCGCCGACATGGCGGTAGAGCGGGACTTCAAGTTCGTTGGCGGCGGCCTTGGCTACGGCGAGCGAGACGCCGAGGATGGCGTTGGCGCCGAGGCGGGCCTTGTTGTCGGTGCCGTCGAGATCCAACAGCGTTTGGTCGATGCCCCGCTGGTTCAGCGCGTCGGCGCCGATGAGCGCGTCGCGGATTTCGCCGTTCACGTTGGATACGGCGATGGCGACGCCCTTGCCCCCGAAGCGGGTCCCGCCGTCGCGGAGCTCGACTGCTTCGAACTGACCAGTGGACGCACCTGAGGGGACCCCGGCCCGGCCAACAGCACCGGAGTCAAGGAGTACCTCGACCTCCACCGTTGGATTGCCGCGTGAGTCCAAGATTTCCCGACCAACAACGTGCTCGATGGTGCTCATGATGCGGTGGTGCTCCTGGTGCTGGTGGGGAAACGGTACACGGAGGATCTCGCCCGCTAGCGGACACCTTTCGCGCCCCGCAGCCCACTGGACCGGGCACGGTCGACGCAAGTGCGGCTGTTAGCCGGTGGCGAGCTCGACCGCTTTGGCGGCGTCGCGCAGGCGGGCAGCGGCTGCTCGCAGCGCGGTTTCGGGATCCACATCGACGCGGCGGGCGAGCACAACGGCGGCCAGGAGGAGGTCCCCAATGGTCGTCTCCTCACCGGTCTCGGCCGCCTGAGCGGCGGCAAGGGCGGCGTCGACCGAAGGGACCACGGCATCCACATCGAGCCCCACGGCGGTGGCCTTCTTGTGAATTTTCAGCGCGAAGAGCAGGGCAGGCAGGTGATTCGGGATGCCGTCGAAGATGGAGTCGCGGCCCTTCTCGGCCTTCTTAATTTGCTCCCAGTTGGCCACCACGTCGCTGGCGTCGTCGACCTCGACATGACCGAACACATGGGGGTGACGGTGTACCAGTTTGTGGTGGACCCCGCGGGCCACTTCCGCCAGGCCAAACGCTCCCGCTTCGGTCGCCAGGGTGGTGTGGAACACGATTTGGAAGAGCAGGTCGCCCAATTCTTCTTCCAAATGGGCGTAGGCGTCGGCATCGGTGTCAGGGCCGCCGTCGCCCACTTCGTCCAGCGCTTCGAGCACCTCGTAGGTCTCTTCCACGAGGTGACGACTGAGGCTGGCGTGGGTCTGCTCGGCGTCCCAGGGACACTCGGCCCGCAGCTTGGCCACCAGGTCCACGAACGCGGCCACCTCGCCCGCCACCGGGGTGGCCATGGCCGGGATGAAGATCGATGTGAGGTGATCCGGCTCGAACGATCGGTCCAAATCGGCCCAGGCCACCGTGGTAACGGACTCATCGGGGAGGCCCAGGCGCTGGAGGACCACAACCGGTTCGGTTGGGCCGTCTTCCACCGCGAGCTTCACGTCGGATAGAACGCGCTGGTTGTGGCAGTGAGCCACTAGCAGCGGGCCGCGTTCGCCTGCCGCGGTGGTGGCAAAACGGTGGGCGTCGATGAGCCGGACGCCTTCTTCGAACGGGTCGACCCCGAGCCGGACCCACGCCAGGTCCACGAACGACAAGCCCGCCAGCACGTCGACCTCGATCGAACCGTCAGCCGCCGCCGCCACCAGCAGGTCGACCGTGCGCTCAAGCACCCGGGGCGAACCGGGCACGGCGTAGAGCACGTGGCCGTGTTCGACCGCCGCTGAGCGGAGGTCCGCCACGATGCGCCGGTAGACGTCCTCGAAGGTGTCCTCGGCCTCGTAGTGATGATCAAAGGTGGTGGCGTGAGGTACCAGCCCGGCCGACGGGTGCCGCTCGGTGCGCAGGTACCGGACCGGCGTTGCGGCAATGGCGGCGACGGTGCCGGCAGTAACCAGGGCTGGATCGCCGGGGCCTAGGCCCACGACGACGATGCGGGGCACAGTCACCGGTGGAGGGGGGGGGTCAAGACCCGCCGCTGGTTGGCGGCGCGGGTGCGGGGGCCGGCGCGTTGCCGGTGGCGGCGGTGGCGGGCACCGTGGTCGTTGTGGTGGTGGCCAAGGGATCCACCGGCGGCACGACGGTGCCCTTCTTGGCGTCCCAGGTGCCGTACCGAGCATCGATGGTTACATCGGTGGCGGCGTAAGCCTTCGCCAAAATCTTGCTCACGTCGGTGCTGCTGACATCGGGTATCTGCTGGGCCAACTGGTCCCGGCTCTCCGCGAACGTCGGCACCTTGGTGCCGGTGATCTTCACGATCAAGAAACTACCGTCGCCATCGGCCGGACCGAGCAGGTCTCCCACCTTGGCGGCGTTGACCGCCGCTGCCCCGAATACGTTGGCCACACCGCCGCGGGCCACACAACCGGCATCTCCCGCAGCCGCAGCTGAGGTCGCATCAATGGAAACGTCGGCCGCAACCGCGCCAATGTCTTCGCCGCCCCTGATGCGATCGAAGGCCGCTTGAGCCGATGCTTGATCAGCGGTGACGACCAACTTCACGCAGAGCTGGCTGAGCTGGGCCAGCTGGGCCTGGTAGGCCGCTTGGAGCTTGGCCTCATACTGAGCGCTGGGCGCAACCTTTTCGGTCAAGGCCAAACCCAGCGCCTGCCGTTCGATCTCCGCCTTGATGAGCGGCTCCATCGCCTTGGAAATGATAATTTTTTGTGACGTCAGCTGTTTCTTGAGCTCGGTCCGGAGGCTCTTGCGTTTGGCGTCGGTGATCTCTCCGCCGGCCTTCTTGAGGGCCCGACCCAGAACCTCGACATCGATCAGCGTGGTGATGGCCTGGGCCGCACCGGTTGTGCTGATGGTGTCGGTGCCGGTTCCGCGAAATGCGGCCAGGGTCTTTTCACCCTCTTTCAGGACGTCGACCGATTGGCCAGATTTCTTGGCCGCCTTGAGCGACGCCTCCGTGTAGGCGATCTGCGCATCGACTAGGTCGGTGACCTCGGCATGGGTGATCTCATGCCCGTCGACGGTGGCGACGGGGCGACTGCCGAGCGGGCCACTAGAACCGCAGGCGGTTGCGGTAGTGAGGACGAGCAGCGCGAGCCCGATGAGACAGGCGCGAGGGGTAGAGGTGTGTCGGCGTTCCACGGAGACAGGATGCTACGCCCCGATCCCCAACCGGCAATCGGCACCCAACTCAGCGGCCCTTACGACCGTACCGACGCCATCACCGCGAGGCGACTAGAACGGGTCAGAACGAGAACGTGTTCTCGTTCTTAAGGGCATTCAAACAGGAGCAGGGCAATGACCGACGCAAACTCCACCGACCCGGTTCCAGCGAACCGCCCTGAGCGGGCCGTGATTACGTCCCAAGCTCCACCGACCACCACCACGCGAGACAGTGCGGAGTTGGGCCGCCGGATAGAGGCATGGCTGGCCACCAAGCTGGCGGCGGGCGCCAACCCGGAGGTGTGCGAAGTACGCAAGCCCCAGGGCAACGGTATGTCGTCGGAGACCTTGCTCTTCACCGCCAAGTGGACCGAGAACGGCGCGCCCACCGAGCGGCGCTTCGTCGCCCGGATCGAACCCGAGCTCGACAAGATCCCCGTCTTCCCCACCTACGACCTTCGCCTGCAATTCGACGTGATGTCGCTCGTCGGTGGTGCCACCAAGGTCCCCGTGCCCGAGACCCTTTGGTACGAAGAGGACCGCTCCATCATCGGCGCCCCGTTCTTCGTCATGGCCCGGATCGACGGAGAAGTCCCGCGGGACGTGTTGCCGTACACCTTCCCGGACCCCAACTGGGTGATCGATGGCACCCCCGAGCAGCGGGCCGCTCTCCAGCAGTCCGCCGTGGCCGCGTTGGCCGGCGTCCACGCGATTACGCCCGAAACTCATGACCTGGCGTTCCTCGCCTACGACGAGCCAGGGGCAACCTCGCTCGAACGCCACCTGGCCACGTGGGAGCGCTATCACGAGTGGGTCATCGGCGACGGCGAACCGTCACCCATGCTCACGGCCTGCATGACGTGGCTCCGAGACAACTTGCCCGTCGAAGGCACCGACACCGGGACGGCCCGGCTGTCGTGGGGCGACGCCCGGATCGGCAATATGATGTTCGCCGACTATGACGTGGTGGCCGTGCTCGACTGGGAGATGGCCGGCATTGCCCCGCCCGAGGTCGACCTCGGTTGGATGGCGTACCTCCACCTCTTTTTCCAAGACCTCACCACCAGCCTCGGCGCCGACGGCTTGGCGGATTTCATGCGCCCCGCGGACCTGGCCGCCGCCTACACGGAGGCCTCCGGCCGCCCCCCGGGCGACCTCAAATGGCACATTGCCTACGCTGCCATGCGCCACGGTGTGATCATGCGCCGGGTAACCGAGCGGTCGATCCTCTTCGGCGAGGCTGAACGCCCAGCCGACATCGACGACATGGTCATCCACCGAGCCACCCTCGAGGCCATGCTCGACGGCACCTACTGGTCCAACATCGCCCTCTAACCGCCCAGACCGCCCAGACCGCCCAGACCGCCCAAACCCCACCCCCAAAACACGAAGTTGTCGCAGTTAAGCAGTGGATTTCGCCACAACTGCGACAACTTCGGTTAGTTGGGGGGGAGGAGGGTTTGTAGGAGGGTGACGATGGTGCCGGCTAGGTCTGGGGTCTTGGCGATCGGGAAAATCACCTGGCCCTGCTCCTCCTTATAGACGGAACCCTTGAACAGGCGGGCCAGCCGTATCCCTTGGCTGGTCTTGAGGTGCAGCGGCGACACCCGGGCTGTCCAGGCGGGGCCGCCGAATGCGGGACCCTTGGTGACGTTGATTTCGCGAATGCCGAGGCGGTGGGCTTCTGCTCGGAGACGGGCGACATCGAGCAAGCGGGCGGCGGCCTCAGGTACGGGGCCGAAGCGGTCCTCCCACTCAGTGCGGATGTCGTCGACCTCGGCGGGCGTGCGAACTTCCGCCAGGCGACGGTAGGCCTCCAGCCGGAGCTCCTCCTTGGACACGTAGTCGGCGGCGAGGTTGGCGTCGAGCGGGAGGTCGAGCTTGACCTCGGCCGGTTCACGGACCGGTTCGCCCTTGAGCTCTTGCACGGCTTCGTGGACCATCTGGACGTAGAGGTCGTAGCCGACGGCGGCGATATGGCCGCTCTGACCGGTGCCCAACAACGAGCCAGCGCCGCGGATTTCCAGGTCACGCATGGCAATACGAAAGCCGGAGCCGAGTTCGGTGGCTTCGCCGATGGTCTTGAGCCGTTCGTAGGCCTCCTCGGTGAGCCGCATGTCTCGGGGGTGGAACAGGTAGGCGTAGGCCCGCTGACCGGAGCGCCCGACCCGGCCTCTGAGTTGGTGGAGTTGGCCAAGGCCGAGGCGGTCCGCTCGGTCCACCACCAGTGTGTTGACCGTGGGCATGTCGATCCCGGATTCGATGATCGTGGTGCAGACCAGCACGTCGTACTGGCCCTCCCAGAAGTCGATGACGACCTTTTCCAGGGTGCCTTCGTCCATTTGCCCGTGGGCGACAGCGATCCGCGCTTCGGGCACGAGGTCGCGGAGACCGGCAGCCGTTGCTTCGATGTCCTTGACCCGGTTGTGGACAAAGAACACCTGACCCTCACGAAGCAGTTCTCGACGGATGGACTCAGCCACTGCTCGCTCGTCGTACTCGCCGACGTAGGTGAGAATTGGCTGGCGTTCGGCGGGCGGAGTGTTGAGCAGCGTGAGGTCGCGGATGCCGGTGAGGCTCAGTTCCAACGTGCGCGGGATAGGCGTTGCGGTGAGGGTGAGCACGTCGACGTTGGTGGTGAATTGCTTGATTTGTTCCTTATGTGAGACCCCGAACCGCTGTTCCTCGTCCACCACGAGTAGACCGAGGTCTTTGAACTGGATGTCTTGGGAGAGGAGCCGGTGCGTGCCGATGACCACGTCGACTTCGCCGGAACGGACGCCTTCGGCCACCTGCCGGGACTGGGCCGGGGTGAGAAAGCGACTCATGACCTCTACCCGGAGTGGGAAGGGGGCGAAGCGGTCGCTGAAGGTCTGGAAGTGCTGGGTGGCCAGCAGGGTGGTGGGCACCAATACGGCAACCTGTTTGCCGTCTTGCACAGCCTTGAACGCTGCTCGTAGGGCTACTTCGGTTTTACCGAAGCCCACGTCGCCGCAGACCAAGCGGTCCATGGGCGTCTCGGACTCCATATCGGCCTTCACGTCCTCGATGGCCTTGAGTTGGTCCGGCGTTTCGCGGAACGGGAAGTTGTCTTCCAGTTCGCGCTGCCAAGGCGTATCCAGCGGGAAGGCATGGCCTTCGGCGTGGAGCCGGGTTTGATAGAGGACGACCAACTCCTGAGCTACCGCGTCTACTTCTGTCTTTACCCGGGCCTTGGTCTTGGTCCAGTCCCCTCCGCCGAGCTTGGAGAGGGTGGGGCTATCGCCGCCGGTGTAGTGGCGGACGGCGTCGATCTGGTCGCTGGGGACGTACAGCTTGTCGTCGCCCCGGTAGGCGAGCAGGAGGTAGTCCCGCTCGACACCACCGATGGCCCGCTTGACCATGCCGCCGTAACGTGCGACACCGTGTTGGTGGTGGACGACGTGATCCCCCACTTTCAGGCCATCGAAGAAGCCTGCGGTTTCGCGCTTGCGGGGACGCGGGGCGCGGTGGGCGCGGCGCCGACCGGTGAAATCTGATTCGGCGAGGATCGCCAGCTTCACGCCGCTCAGCACACAGCCACGGTCCAGCGAACCGACTTCTACAGGGAAGTCCAGCCCTTGCTCGCGCAAGATGTCTCCCAGGCGAAGGGCCGACCCTTCCCCTTCGGCGGCCACAACGACGCGGTAGCCGCTATCGAGGAGGTCTCGGAGTTGGCGGACGAGCCCGTCGCCATCGCCAACCACGGGGTTCCACCCGGTTGCTCCCACGGTGGCCACGTCGGGCCCATCGGGGGTGACCGTCATGGTCCAGACCGGAACCGAGGTAGCGGCGAACAGACCCTCGAACCCGGCGTGGAGCCGGGGGAACTCGCGGTCGTCGCCAACCTCCCAGGTACGGGCCAACGAGCGGGCCAGGTCCACCTCCTCGGCAATGAGGTCCTCGGCCCGGTCCCGGAGACGTCGGGGTTCGACCACGATCACGAGACCATCACTCGGGAGGAGGTCCACCACAGTGCGGTGCTCATCGGTGAGCCACGGCAGCCAGCTCTCCATACCGTCGAACAACTGCCCTTCCGCCAGGCGTTCCCACTGCTCACGACCCCATGGCTCCGACGCCATGAGGGTCTCTGCCTTGGCCCGGACTTCATCAGTGGGGAGCAGTTCCCGACTAGGGAATACCTCCACCACGTCAAGATCTTCGGTCGAGCGCTGGTCGCTCACCGAGAAGGCGGTGAGGCGATCCACTTCGTCGCCCCACAGGTCTATGCGGACCGGCCCGTCTGCGGTGGAACCGAACACGTCGATGATCGACCCGCGCACGGCGAACTCGCCCCGGTGCTCGACCTGGCTCTCTCGCCGGTAACCCGCCATGCCCAGCCAGGTGGTGAGCGACTCTTGGTTTCGTTGCTCCCCGGGGCGCACGACCAACGGCTCGATGTGTTCCACGCCCGGGCCGAGGCGTTGCACGAGGGCCCGAACCGGGGCAACCACGACGGCAGGACGGCGATCGGGTTGACCGAGGCGCCAGATCGTCCTCATGCGGCGACCCATGGTTTCCACGCCGGGGCTCACCCGTTCGAACGGCAGGGTCTCCCAGGCCGGGAATAGTTCGACATGCTCCTCACCCAGAAACGTGGCCAGGTCATGGGCCAGCCGCTCGGCATCGGCGGTGGTGGGGGCGGCCACCAGAATCGGGCGACGGCTCCCCACTGTGGCCAGACCGGCAATGGTGATGGGCCGGGCGGACTCCGGAACGGCCAGCACCGCGGCAGAGCGGCCGAGCACCTGAAGCAGCGCCGGCTCGTCTCGCATCAGCAGGGGGAGATCGGTGAGCGCCATGGAGTCCTTCGGGTTGGGCACGCGCGTAGGTTGCCCCCGATGCACAGCACCGGGGGTCGAACGCCTGCCCACGCTACCGCCCCATCGCCTCCTCCGACCCTACTGGCGTAGCGTTCTCAGGCCCGCTGGTTGAAACGGGCCATGGCCGCTTCGGCACCTTCGGCGAGGATGCACTCAACGGCGTCGGCGGCTTCGACCATGGCCACGTCTAGCTCGGCTTTGTCGGCCTTGCCGGGCCGCCGCAGGACATGGTCCACCCCGTCTTGGCGACCGGGCGGCTTGCCAATTCCCACCCGGACCCGAACAAAGTCTTCGGTGTGGAGGTGGGCCTTGATGGACTTGAGCCCGTTGTTGCCCGCCAGCCCGCCAGCCACCTTCACCCTGAGCTTGCCGGTGGGCAGATCCAATTCGTCGTGGACCACAACGAGGTGGTGAAGATCCTCTATCCCGTGACGGCGCAGGAGCGCCACCGCGGCTAGGCCCGAATCGTTGTAAAAGGTCTGCGGGAACGCCAACGCAACCCGGTGGGGGCCAATCCGCACCTCCGCGCTGAGCGACCGCTCCTTGCCCAACTTCAAATGGCCGCCGTGCCGATCGGCCAGCAACGCCACCACGTCGGCACCGACATTGTGGCGTGATCCGGCGTACTCGGCCCCGGGGTTACCGAGGCCGAGTACCAACAAATCAGCGGGAGTACCGCGTCTCGCAGACGCAGAACGGAACACCACAGGTCAGCTCGGGGCTTAGCCCTCGCCGTCTTCCTTGGCCGGGGCCGCACCCTCAGACTCGCTGGCCTGACCGGCAGCGGCAGCGGCGTCCGCCTCGGCAATGGCGTCGGCTTCTGCGTTGTGCGTGTTGAGCGTGGCGTTGACCACAGTTTCATCTGGGTCGACGTCGGTGCTGACGCCGACCGGAAGGGTGAGATCTCCAACGCGGATGGACTCGCCAACGTCGAGGTTCGAGATGTCGACCACGATCTCGTTGGGAATGTCCGCCGGCTTGGCGTTGACCGCAAGGCTGAACATGAGGTGGTCAACGGTGCCGTCTTGACGTTCGACCTTCTCGGCCTCGCCGGTGACGACGATGCGCACGTCGACGCTGATCTCTTCGTCGGCGCTCACCCGAAGGAAATCGAGGTGGATCACGTCGCCCTTGATCGGGTGCCGCTGAAGTTCCTTGACGATGGTGAGGGCCGTCTGGCCGTCTACCTCAAGGTTGATCAGTGCGTTGAGGCCAGCCTCAGTGGTGAGCGCCTCGCGGAGGGGCTTCCACTCCACGGTGACCGCGATGGGGTCAACGTTGAGGCCGTACACCACGCCGGGGATTTTGCCCGCAGCCCGGATGCGCTTCGATGGGCCGGTGCCCAGCTCACGACCAGATTCGACCTTCAGATTGATCTCAGCCATCGGTGACTCCTACTTCAGAGATCGCGCCGGAGCGCAGATTCAGTTGACAAACGAGACAGCAGACTAGGGCGCCACTCTCCGCCCAGCCCATTCCGGCTAGGCCCGAGCGTTGGGCATAGGCCGAGAAAACCGGTTACTTCTGGTTCTCGCCGCCGAAGATCTCGCTGACGGATTCGTCCTCGAACACGGCATGGATGGCATCGGCTACCAGCGGGGCGATCGACAACACCTCGATCTTGTCGAAGCGCTTTTCTGGCGGCAGAGGCAACGTGTTGGTGATCACGACCTTGGAGATCACCGAGTTTCTCAACCGATCCGTGGCCGGATCTGACAGCACACCGTGTGTCGCCATGGCCCACACCTCGGTTGCCCCCATGGCCTTGAGCAGCTCCGCCGCCGCAACGATGGTGCCAGCGGTGTCGATCATGTCGTCCAACAAGATGCAACGTTTGCCGTGCACGTTGCCGATCACGTTGGAGGCCTCGACCGTGTTGGCCACGCCCTTGGGACGAATCTTGTTGACGAAAGCCAGGTCTGCGCCGAGATGGTTGGCGAAGCGCTTGGCGGCCTTCACGCCGCCCGCGTCGGGCGACACGATGACGAGGTCTTCCATGTTGCCAGCCGTTTTGCAGCATTCGATGAGAATGGGCAGGGCAGTGAGGTGGTCAACCGGCTTGTCGAAGAAGCCTTGGATCTGGCCGGTGTGCAGGTCCACCGATACGACACGGTCCGCTCCGGCCACGGTGAGCATGTCCGCCACCAACTTGGCGGTGATGGGCTCACGGCCTTCTGCCTTGCGGTCCTGACGGGCGTAGCCGTAATACGGGCACACCGCCGTGATGCGTTTGGCCGATGCCCTCTTGGCCGCATCGATCATGATCAGTTGCTGCATCAACGCATCGTTGACCGGCATGCCGCCGTGGGTCTGGATGATGAACACGTCTGCGCCGCGAATGCTCTCGCCGTAGCGACAGTGCATCTCACCGTTGGCGAAATGGCGGAGGTTGGCCTCGCCGATTTTCACGCCGAGATGCTCCGCAATCTCGTGAGCGAGCTCCGGGTGGGCGTCGCCCGTAAAGAGCAACAACTTCTTCTTGGTGACGAGCTCCACCCCAGCTGCCTTTCGTATGGCTGACGGCCTAACCGTCGTCGGGACCGGAGGAAGCATAGAACGGCCCGGTGACCGTGCCGTCCGGCACCGACGCGCCGGGGGCGAGCACGGCGAACGGGCCCACCTTGGCGTTCGCCCCGATCTCCGCATCGCGACCGTTTGACTGCTCGACAACTGCGCCCGCACCAACCACACAGTCCACCAGGCGAGTGTGCGGTCCGATCTCCGCGCCAGCACCGACGACGGTGGACCCCTGCAGAATCGTGCCCGGGAACAGGGTGACGTCGGATGCCAGCTGCACGGTGGCATCCAGATAGGTGCTGGCCGGATCCACCAGGGTCACGCCCTCGCGCAGCCAGCGCTCATTGGTGCGGCGACGAAGTTCCGCTTCTGCCGCGGCCAACTGGAGACGATCGTTGATGCCCTCGGCATCGGCCGGGTCCGCCACCTCGACCGCGCCCACCTGGTAGCCGGCCTCACGGAGTACGGCAACCACATCGGTGAGGTACAGCTCCCCCTGGGCATTTTCCGGGCTGATCCGCCGCAACGCCGGGGCCAGGACAGAACGGCGGAAGCAGTACACCGCAGTGTTGATCTCGTCTATGGCCGCTTGCTCGTCGGTGCAGTCCGCCCGTTCGACGATCCGCATGACTTGGTCGTCCTTGCCGCGAACGATACGGCCGTAACTCCCCGGGTCTGGCACGCGGGCAGTGAGCACCGTGCAGGCTGCGTCGGTCTTGCGGTGCGCGGCCACTAAGGCAGCAATGGTCGACGGCTGGAGGAGCGGCATGTCCCCCGGCAGAACCAACACGTCGTGCAGGTCAGACTCCGGGCCGTCGTCATCGGGGAGGCCGGTCAGCCCAACGCTGGCGGCATCGCCGGTGCCGTTCTGGGTTTGCTGTTCCACGAACGTGAGATGCAGCTCCGGTTCTTGTGCCTGCAATTTCTTTGTGACCCGCTCGGCACCGTGCCCGACCACGACGACCACGCGCTCGACTGAGCAATCGGCCAGCGAATCCAGGACGTACTGGAGCATGGCCCGGCCAGCAAGCAGATGCAGAGGCTTGGGTCTGGACGACTTCATCCGGGTACCGGCGCCAGCCGCCAGCACGATGGCAGAGAGGGTCCGTTCAGGCATGGGTCCGGTCTAGCGCGTGGGCGGGGCCGGTCAAAGGTTCCGGGGCGTCTGAGCTTTGAAGGCGGAGATACCCGGCTCGGGTGTCTAACGTGGTCACACCCATCGGGGGTAGTTCAGTTGGTAGAACACCGGCCTTTGGAGCCGGATGTCGCAGGTTCGAGCCCTGCCCCCCGAGCCAATCGAGCAAATTCGGCCCGCAACCACATGAACGTTCCTTGGCCGGGATCAGGTCAGCCTCGAGTCGTATGTCCAATGGCGATATTTTCAGCCACTACATGACACGGGCCTGAGGAACTCGGCCCCCGGCGATGGTCGGCCACGGGGAGATTTGCGGGGTTGCCTGGTGAGCCATTGTGCCTTGGGCTGACCTGGGCCAAGGTTTCGCCATGAAAGCTACTACCCAATCGTCGGGAATTTCGCTCCTTGGGATCGTTCTCAGCGGAGCGACGGGGCTGGCGCTCGTGGCCAGAGGCCTGTTCATGGTCGCTCGCCTGAGCTATCCCGCGGCATTCGGCATGCCTCTTCTCGGGGATGTGTCGGACACCTTTCCGATTACGAGCGGTCGAAACAGCGGCGACGTCTACCTCGACGTCATCAAATGGCTGGTCCTGGTGGCCGCGGGAATACTGCTGGTCGCCATCACGATTCGGGCAGGACGCGGATCAGCATCAGCGAGGCGCGCCCAACGACTCTCGCTCGCAGGTCTTGTCGTCATTGCGTACTACGTCGCCGCGACCTCGAGCGCTACCAGGCGGTGCGCGTTCCACAGCTACGAAGGCACCTACTCGTCGTGCATGTCCCGAGGCGCCTCCACCGCTCGGGACTTCGCACTGTTGGCAGTGCTGCCTCTCGGCGCATTGGTTGTGAACGTCATCGCCGATAGCCGAAACCACCCGCCGCGGGAGATTGCCGAAGCGGACGCGGGTGAGGACAGCCCAGATCAGGGCACCTGAAAACGACAACAACCGCCCTGGTGGGGGCGGTTGAAGTCACGTCTCGAGCTTAAGCGGGACCCGGTGGCTACTTGCCGGCTGCCCGGCGCTGCCAACGGGTGCGCTTCAGCATCTTCTTGTGCTTTTTCTTGCGCATGCGCTTACGGCGCTTCTTGATCAGTGAACCCATGGTCGGGCCAACATAGCGGGCTACCCGGGGGACATTCCAAACTGGCCGCGCATCAGAACGGCCCCGTGGCCTGAACCACCGTCCCTGCCTGGGGAAATGCCCCGGTCACGAACCAGGTACTGCCCGAGCCCGCTAGCACCGGAACCTGGCCAGTCGCCTCAGCCAGCTGGTCCCGCCACCTTGCCAATCGGGGCTCGATCACCAGCGCCGCCGGCTCAAGATCGTTGGCGCCGACCCCCGTCGGCCCACCCAGATCGTCCCAGGCCCGATAGACCGCCGGGGTCGAGCAACCGAAAGGTGGGGTCACCAGTGTGAAGGTTTGGGCCGTTACCGCCAGCGGCTCGAGCACATCGCCACTACCGGTCACGCGGGCTCGACCCCCAAGCAGACAGAACGGGACATCAGCACCCAACCGCTCGGCCAAGGCCACGTCGTACACCCCCGCCCAGCGCAGGACCGCCGCCGCGTCGGCCGAACCGCCACCCAGCCCGGCGCCGGCCGGGATGGCCTTGGTCAGGCGAACGTGCGCCGTCCGCCCGACGAGGCGCAGGGCTCGGCGCACCAGATTGTCGTCGTTGGCAGGGATCGGGAGACCTCTGGCACCGATCACATCGAGGCCATCGCCGTCGGTGAACACCAGCTCGTCGGCCAGGTCCAGGCTCACCATCTCCGCATCGATGAGGTGCAACCCATCGGGCCGCACCCCCGTGACCCGTAGAGACACCGTGAGCTTGGCGGGAGCAACGACGATCTCAGGGGGCACCGGCCGATCGTAGGGCCGGTCCCGGGGGCGAGGTCAGCTGGGCGGGGCGGGCTCTTTTGGTGGCGGCGGTCCGAGCCGCACGACCGCCTCGGTCAGCCGGCCCCAGTCCTGCACCGACAGCCGCTCGGGGCGGTCCTGCGGGCTGACCCCGGCGGCGGCAAACGCCTCCGGGGACACCAAGGCCGACAACGAACGGCGCAACATCTTGCGTCGCTGGTTGAACCCCGTCTCTACCAATTCCACCAACCGATCCGGGTCGGCGGCGGTGGCCAACTCCACCCGGCGGATGATCTCCACCAAGGCCGAGTCCACCCGAGGACGCGGCAGAAACACGTCAGGCCCGACCTTGCCCACGATGCGAGCGGTTGCCCGCAGGGCAACCTTCACCGATGGGATGCCATAGATACCCGAACCCGGCGCGGCGGCCAGTCGCTCCCCCGCCTCCAGCTGCACCATCACCAGCATCCGCTCGATAGCCGGGACCCCGGCCAGAAGATCCAGTACCAGCGGCGTGGCCACGTTGTAGGGCAAGTTGGCCACCAGGGTCCACCGGTCGTGCCCGGCCAGCAGTTCCGCCCAATCCAGGCGCATCGCGTCGCCTTCCACCACCCGCACGGGCAAGTCCGCCACTACCTCCCGCAGCACAGGCACGAGGTAGCGATCGAGCTCCACCGCGGTGACTGAAGCCCCCGTCTCCACCAGCGCCAGCGTGAGCGAGCCGAGGCCGGCCCCGATCTCCACCACGTTGGTGTCTGGACCCACCTGGGCCAGGCGAGCGATGCGCCGCACCGTGTTGGGGTCGACCACAAAGTTCTGGCCCAACGCCCGGCTCGGCCCAAGATCGTGACGGGCGAGCAGCTCGGTGAGCTGGGTCCGGGTGTGGGTCACACTGGCAGCCGATAGGTGCGGGAGGCATTCTCCCAAGTGGCGGCGGCGATCTCGTCGACCGGACGGCCCTGGACCGCGGCCACACCGGCACCCACCAGGGGTACCAACGCCGGCCGATTGGGCGTTCCCCGATGAGGAACCGGCGTGAGATACGGGGCGTCGGTCTCCACCAGCACCCGGTCGAGCGGGCACACCGCCGCCGCATCGCGGAGGTCCTGGGCCGTCTTGAACGTGATGATCCCACTGAACGACAACATCGCCCCAAGGTCTAAACAACGGCGAGCTTCTGCCGGACCGCCACTGAAGCAGTGAAACACCGTGCGTGACGGGGCGCCCTCCGCCGCCAAGACATCGAACGTGTCGTCCCAGGCATCCCGGGTGTGAATGACAAGCGCCAAGTCGTGGGCGTGGGCCAAGGCGATCTGGGCGGCGAACACCTCGCGCTGGGCCTCCCGAGGCGAATGTTCGTAGAAGTAGTCCAGCCCGCACTCCCCCACGGCCACCACCGTTGGGTCGCCCAGCAAGGACTCGATCCCGTCGATTCCCCCCGCCGCCTCATGGGGATGCACACCAACCGTGGCGAAAACGCCCTCGTGAACGGCGGCGGCGGCGATGGCAGCCTTGGAGTCCGCCAGGTCGCAGCCAACGGTGATCATGCGACCAACCCCGGCCGATCGGGCTTCCGCAACCGCCTCCGCCACGCGGTCCGGGGTCGCGTCGCGGTAGTGGAGGTGACAGTGGTCATCGGTCCAGGTCATGGGTTCAGCCAGAAAATCGGTCATTTCGCTCACCTGGGTGTTTAGAAAACCTGAGAGTCGGGTAACACGCTCGCAATGCGGCGATCCCGGCACTACCGGGACGGCCTTTGCGGGGGGTCGTCCCGGTTCTACGGGACTAGGATTTAGCTTTGAGGCGGGGAAACAGCGGGTCGCCCTTTTCCACGGGCAGGCCGCCGGGGTAGCCGCCCCAGGAAGCGGCGGCGGGAAGCAACTGATCGGTGGGCGAGCCGGACAAGCCAATGCGGCGCCAGACTTCGGTCACCGAACGGGTCAGTGCTGGGCTCGCCAAGATCGATACCAGCCGCAGGACCTCAAGCGCATCACCGAGCACGCCGTCCACCTCGGGGCCGGGGTCCAGCTTCCACGGCTCGGTGGTTTCCAAAAGAGCGTTGGCTTCGCGGATCAGTTTCCAGGTTGCTTCCAGCGCGGCTGCCGGTTGGATCGTGTCCCATGCGGCCGTTGCCTCGGCCAGGGCTGTGGCCGCCACCGCGGCGAGGGGGCTATCGGCGCGCGGGGCCGGGCCGATGCCCCCGCATTTCTTGTCGACCACGGTGGCCACCCGGCTGAGCAAGTTGCCGAAGTTGTTGGCCAGATCCGCGTTGTAGCGGGCGATCATTGCTTCGTAGCTGAAATCGCCATCCGGTCCGAAGGAGGAATCCCGCAGAAAGTGATAGCGGAACCCGTCGACGCCGAATTCCTCCACCAGATCGGCGGGAAAAATCTGGTTCAGCGAGGTCTTGCTCATCTTCTCGCCCCCGACCGTGAGGTAGCCGTGCACATGGAGATGCGCCGGTGGTTCCTCACCCGCGGCCAGCAGCATGGCTGGCCAATACACGCAGTGGAACCGCAGGATGTCCTTGGCCAGAAGGTGGTGGACGTGAGGCCACCAGGTGGCGAACCGCTCCGGGTCCGTGCCGTAGCCAATGGCCGTTGCGTAGTTGATGAGCGCGTCGTACCAGACGTAGAAGACCTGCTGGTCGTCCCACGGAATCGCCACACCCCAATCCAACGACGACCGGCTGATCGAAATATCGCGGAGACCTTGACGGATGAGACCCAACGCCTCATTTCGCTTGCCACCGGGGGCAACCGCGTCGGGGTTGGCGCCATACCAATCCAGCAACGGCTGCTCGAACGCGGAGAGTTTGAAGAACCAATTTTCTTCCTCGAACCATTCCGCCGGGCGGCGATGAATGGGGTCTAGACCTGGCCCACCGTCCGGATTGGGGAGAAGTTCTTCCTCCCCGTAGTACGCCTCACAAGCCACGCAATACCAGCCCGCATAGGCCGACTTGTAGATGTACCCGTTGTCGTAGACCTTCTGCAGAAAGGCCTGCACCGTGGCGGCGTGATCGGGGTCCGTCGTGCGAATGAACCGGTCATAGCTGACGTCGAGCAGTTGCCAGGTTTCCTTGAACCGAGCCGACGTGCGGTCCGCCTGTTCTTGGGGGGTGATGCCGTTGGCCTCGGCCGAACGGGCGATCTTGAGGCCGTACTCGTCGGTGCCGGTGAGGAAGTAGGTCTCGTCGCCGAGGAGGCGGTGCCAGCGGGCCACGGCATCGGCGGTGATGGTGGTGTAGGCGTGGCCGATGTGAGGCACGTCGTTGACGTAATAGATCGGGGTAGTCAGGAAGAAGCGGCCGGGCACGCCTATCAGGCTACGGGGCCGACGCACTTGTGCCCGGACTGAACAACTTCTACGTTCTGTTCCATGGAACGATTCGTTGGCAAGGCCGTGCTCGTGACCGGGGCGGCATCGGGGATTGGGGCGGCCACCGCAGCCCGGCTGGTGGCCGAAGGGGCCGCCGTGCTGGGCGCAGATGTGAACGAACCAGCGGCGCCGGACCTGGGGACCGCCGGAGGCTCGTTCGTACCGATGGTGATGGACGTGACCGACGACGATGCGGTGGCCACGGCCGTGGCCCAGGCGGCCTCGCTCACCGGGCGCCTCGACGGCGTGGTGAACGCGGCGGGTGTTGCGGGCGGTTCACCCGTCCACCTGCTGCCCGTGGAGGAATGGGACCGGATCATCGCCGTGAACCTGACAGGGACCTACCGGGTCTGCCGCCACGCGCTGCTGCAGATGCTCGAGCAAAAACCGGTGGACGGCGAGCGCGGCTCGATCGTGACCCTGGCCAGCATCGAAGGCATCGAGGGCACCGCCGGGGGCAGCGCCTATAACGCTTCAAAGGGCGGCGTGGTGCTGCTCACCAAAAACATCGCCATTGACTACGGACGCCAAGGAATTCGGGCTAATGCCATCTGCCCAGGGTTCATTGACACACCCATGATGAGCGCCG